>JALOQZ010000015.1 GCA_025459245.1 Pirellula sp. | reverse complement strand
AGAACGGGTCTCTTGCTGTGCTTGATCGCCGCGGCGACTTGACGGATTTGTTCCGGCTGGGCGTCTGGTGCTTTTCCGGGCTTGTAACCGGGTAGATACATCGGGACATCCCAGTCGACTTCGCAGCTCGTCAACTGAACGTCCTTGGGAATGTCGACGAGAACCGGGCCTGGGCGACCTGTCGTCGCGATGTGAAACGCCTCTTTCATGACGCGAGGCAAGTCCTCGGTTTTAGTGACCAAGTAATGATGCTTGGTGATACCTCGGCAGATTTCTACCATCGGTGTTTCTTGGAATGCGTCGGACCCAATCACGCTCGTCGGAACTTGACCGGTGATCGCCAACAGTGGAATCGAGTCCATCTTGGCGTCGGCAATGCTGGTGACCAAGTTCGTGGCACCCGGTCCGCTGGTCGCCATGACGACACCGATCTTTCCGGTCGACCGAGCATAACCCTGCGCGGCAAACGCACCACCCTGCTCATGGCGAGGGAGGATCGTTCGAATCTTGTCGCCATAGAAAGTCAGCGACTGGTGAAGGGGCATGCTGCAACCGCCTGGGTAGGCGAAAATGACTTCTACCCCGTGGTCCACCAAGGACTTGACCACAATGTCGGAGCCAGTCATGACGGTGGTTGCGCGGCGGTCAGATACGGAAGCCATTCGAATTCCTCCAAGTGTTTTGCAAATTTCCTAAACGAGCGAAGATAAGAGTCTAACACGCAACAAAAGGTTCGTCGAATCAAAAAGTCTAATGCAAGGCTTCTGCGTTCACTTTCGGTGCGATTAAGCTGGATGGGAGGCGTTGCCTCGATTGGGAGGCTTTCGCCAGCGAACCATTTATTGGGCCCCCTCTTCGTACTCCTGCTTAGAAGCGCGGTGCTCGTGCTCTTTGATCGACGTTCAGCGCCTAGGCTACTGGTACTTTGCGCAAATTCCGAGGCCGTCACCAAGATAGGTTTGGCAGAGAAGCTCTCCAAAAACGAACATCCAGGTCGTGAGTGTTGGCTCGGTCTGGAAGGCTTGATCGAGCTGGCTGCGGATGAGTTTCATCTCGCAGTGGCCTCTCACGAGCTTTTTGCGGCGGCAGTAGAGGATTGGCCAAACGGCATCCCAGGTGGATTGAAAAGCTCGCGACACGCTGACTTCGTGCTTGCCACCGTACACCGCCTCGTGGAGCGGAACGAGCCGATCTCCGCTTGGAATCCAAGCGGGGAAGGAGGTCGGAAACGCGATGCTGCTGGTCTTGCTCGCTCGCAATTTGGAGTCTGCATCGGCGATAGCCATGATGATGGCTTCTAAGCTGGCTTCGACCTCTGGCCGCACGACTTGGATGGCCTCTTCCACTTCGAACTTCATGTGGGGTTGGCCATCGATTTCAATCTTCCAAGCTCCATCGACCCACTGGTTGGCAGTCCAATAGGCTGTGCAATCGAGCTCCATCATGTTGGCCTCGGATGTGGCCATCGTAAAACCAACCGGTGCACCGCTGCCCACTCGAGCGGAGGTACGCTGCCAGGTTGCGAAATCGCTTCGCAAAATCCGCATGGTGACGCGGGTTTGCCAATCGCGAATCCCCAGAGCCGCGCCCCATTGTTGAGGATTATCGATCTCGGGAGGTGTGTGGCACTGAACGGTAAAGTCCTCGGTAGAGGGGAGGACCCAGTCGACATTGCTTGCCGGTATCTGCTTCAAACACCAGAGAATTCCGTTCTTTTCGCAGTACGCCCAAAGGCCGGACAAGGCGTCGTCGAGGCTATCGGCCTTTTCGCGAATCGTGGTCAGGCTGCTAAGAGAGTCCAGCCAATCCAAATGCTTTTTGGTGAAGAGTCGGTGTTGCTGAAGTGTGGGATCCTGGATCCCCATAAAGGCCTGGAGCCAGCCGGTGCTGGCGTAGTCTTGTGTTATTGACATGTATTCCCGAACAAGGAAGTGAGTGCATGAACGCGACCGAAGCGGAAGAGGTGCTTCGACGCGGTCGCGAAAGTGTTCACTTCTTGATCTGAAAATCAAGTGTAGATTGCCCGAACTTGCGAGCATTCATGTCTTCTACGGTCAAACGCAGCTTGTATTGGCCAGGAGAAATCTGCTGTGGCATGTAGATCTTGTAAACGATGAAGTAGTCTCGGCGATGGTTTTGGCAAATGTCGGGTTCCATCGGCAAGATCTGTTCGGCGATTCGTTTTCCTGTCGAATCGACAATCTCGTAGCTCCCTTGAAGCTGCGTCTCAAAGCCATCTCGGACCTCTTTGGCCGCGACGTTTTCAATTTCGCAGTAGAGCAAAACTTCTTGATCGGGACTGAATTGATACTTCGGAAACTTGGTGACCACACCATACCGTTCGACTTCGGTGCAAAACGCGGTTGAGCGAACTTCCAAATTGCTTACTGAGGCAAGGTGATTCGTTGCAAGCCGCTGGCTGTTCATGACCAAGCTTAGGTGCCGCGATCGCACCGGCATTGCGTCTGGATTGCTCGCCTCGAACATCGCTTGCATTTGGTGGCGTAGGAACAAGTTTTCTTGATCGGAAAGTCCGTCGATCGGTTCCATCGCTTCGTCAAGTTTTCTCGCTGCGACATAAAGCATTCGCAACGAAATTTCGCGATGATATCGAAGGTTTTCGTCGGTTCCTGATTCGTCGGCGATCTGCTTTTCCAAGAGTTCGATGGTTTGACCGAGGGACTGGTTCCATGTTGTGAGCGACGAGCTACTGTTCGAACTCGATGGACTTTCCGAGATTGCCTTCTCCCCGGCTGCGGAAGGGGGATTCAAGGGGGCGAGGGTTTTGAGCTCTGTGCTCTTGGGAGCCGACGAGGTCGCGGCAGCCGATGGTTCAGGCGAAACGGCTAACGCGACAGCGGCCGTAGCTTTTGGAGCCGATGTTCCTGATGCCGGCAAAACGTTCGTGTTGGTTGAATTGGAGTTGCTGGCGACGGCTGCGGTTGCCAATGTTGGCGACTCTTGTGCCTTTTCCGGCTTCGATTCAGTGGAAGCTACGAGATTCGCGGGGCTTGGTTCTGCATCGCTCAAGCTGACTTTCACGACCTTGCTAACAGCAGGCTCTTCGTTCTTGCTCTCGGAAGAATGTTTTTGCGCCGCCAACATTTGACGTTTGAGAAGATCTCGATAGGGAGCTGGTAATCCTTCGAGTGCTCCATCGATATCCAGCTCGTTCACTCCAGTGTCTTGAACATCTTGCTGCGCCGGTGTCGGTTGAGGATCCGCCGCCGCTGTTGCGTTCTCGGTCGGAGGTTTGGCGGCTACGGCATTCGCAGCTGCAGGGGTTGACGGCTTGGTTTCTGTCGTCGCCGATGCCGGCGTTTGTGCTTTGGATTGAGGGCTGGACGCGTTGGTTGCGCCGCTCGCACTGGGAGCTGTTGCGGCCGGCTTGCTATCCGAGTCGGATAGTCGTCGTTGAATGTAAGGAGATTTCTTGGATCCGAATGTTACGGGGCCTTCACCCGGAATCGCCCAATCATCTTCGGTGCGGATCGTTGCCATCCCATCGGGCCCTCGTGCGCCAAATCCTTGGCAGCCCAATGCGGCAGTTCCGATCGGGATCAGCAGCCATGCGAACAGCCACCTTCGCTGCGCTCTACCCGGATGAGCTCCCGAATGACGAACTTTTCGAACCATGGATTGTTGTTTCACGATCGTACGCTCCAGAAAATCTTTCATTCCCTAGCAAGCGTCAGCGCGAAAGGGCTGAAACGCTTTGATTTCCGTTACCGTTGCGAAGGTGCGACATTGCTCGCGTCCTGCAATTCGTTGAGTAAGGCCGTTTCGGAACGGACTTCGTCCGAAGCGAGAACTTCGTAAGCGAGCGACAGATAGTCTTCCGCTCCGTGGCTGTTGGGGGCGTAGTCGAAAATGCTTTGACCAAAGCTTGGGGCCTCGGCCAGTCGGATGTTGCGTCGAATCTTCGACTTAAAGAATTTCGCACGCGCCCACACTGGGCTGTGAGATGCGTTTCGTTGGAGAAACTCCTCCACGTCACGACTGACTTCCGCAGCCAGTCGGGTGCTCGACTCGTACATGCAAAGCACAATGCCTTCCAGGTGCAGCGAAGGGTTCAATCGCTTTGCCACGATCTCGATGGTTCGCAGCAGTTTGCTCAAGCCGTGCAATGCCAAGAAGTGAGGTTGGAGAGGAAGGAAAACTTCGTCGACGGCAGTAAGTGCGTTTAAGGTCAAAACGCCCAGCGAGGGCGGGCAATCGATAATGGTGAAATCAAATTCTTCGGTGTCGAGATCCATTTTGTCTTTGAGAATGACTTCGCGTCCGACTTCGCCTGCAAGCTCCATTTCAGCTGCAGCCAAGTCCAGGTTGGCAGGGATCACCGCCAGATTGGGGGAGACCCATCGCCGCGCGTGGCAGAGCATCGCTTCGCCGCAAAGCAAATCGTAGACGCTGATCTCTTGCTCCATCACCGAGACGCCCAAGTGAAGCGATGCGTGCGCTTGTGGATCCAAGTCGATGACGCAGACCTTCTTCCCGCATTGCGCGAGGGCGGCCGCGAGGTTCACCGTGGAAGTCGTTTTGCCTACCCCACCCTTTTGATTGATCACCGCAATATTTCGCATTTCAACATCCTTGTCGTCGTACGGGTATAACCTCGCGTCGCACAGGTGGGTCTACCTGCCCAAGACGTTGACGGACACGTCGGCTGGGGAATTCGCGCGAGGCTAGCGAACCGAACGGTAGCAAACCTGCTAATAACGAATCCAGAGCAATCTTCCGGCGTTGACAAGCTGGGGGATTTTGGGATTCTTTCCACCAATCTCACTTGTGAGCCTGCCCGAAAACCGTGAGCCGCTCTGGCGCTAGTCGCGGTTTTCGGTGGTTTTCGGATAGGCTCTTAAACCATCTACACGCTAGCAAAGGGCAAACTCGGTGCGTACTTTCTTCATTGCCGGGAACTGGAAAATGAATCTCCTTCGAGAATCCTCTCTCGCCCTTGTTGGCCAATTGATGGATGCGATGAAAAGCGTCTCCGGCGTGGATGTAGCGGTTTGCCCGCCGAACGTTTATCTGCAGGATGTCGGAAATGCTCTCAAGGGGAGCAACATCGCGTTGGGTTCCCAGAATTGCTATCATGCCGGGGAAGGGGCTTACACCGGAGAAGTCAGCTGCGCCATGTTGAAGGATGTCGGTTGCGGCTACGTCATTCTCGGGCATAGCGAGCGTCGAACCCTTTTCGGTGAAACCGATGCCATGGTGAACGAAAAGCTCAAAGCGGTTCTCCAAGCCGGCTTGACCCCTATCGTTTGCGTTGGAGAGACGTTGGCCCAACGCGAAGCGGGAGAAACGCAAAAGGTAGTTCGTGGACAATGCACCGGTTCGCTTGCTGGATTGACCGCTGAGCAAATGGCCAAGACGGTTCTCGCTTACGAGCCGGTTTGGGCGATCGGGACCGGAAAGACGGCAACACCCGCACAAGCGGAAGAGGTGCACGCCGATATTCGCAGCTTGCTCACCTCCCTTTTTGGTGCTGATGTTGCGAACAAGGTCGTGATTCAATACGGTGGTAGTGTTAAAGCTGATAATGCGGCCGAACTGCTTGGGCAACCGAACATCGACGGGGCTCTGGTCGGTGGCGCTTCCCTGAAGGCGGACTCCTTCATGGCGATCGTCAACGCGGCCGCCGCGATCAAGAAATAGGCTCTGCCGATTTTTGCTCTCCGTTTCGAGCAATTGCTCGAAGCGAAACGGGCACGCGCGTACGCGATCATCTATAATGGTGGTGCCGACCGAACGGTAAAATGCGGCCGGCGGTAGCTTGTCCTCGATCGCAAGCGTTTTCCGAGATCAGGAGCAATTCGCTTATGAGTCGATCTACATCCATTCGGCTTGGTAACGTCGCAGCTTCACGCTGTGTCGCTGCGTCCCCTTTTCTCGCAATCCTTCTATGTGCCGCAATCTCCAGACCGGTATCGGCGGATAACTGGAACCTGAGAGGGGCGGGGGTATTATCAGGAACCCCCGTTCCCTACAAGGACGAGAGCTCGGTCATTGTGCGCACCCAAGACGGTGTAATGATCCAGTTGGCTCAAAGTCAGATTAGCCGGGAAATCAAGACTTCGCAGCGGGAAGCGGCTTATGTTCAATCGATGACGGACAGGCCCGACACCGCAGAAAGCAACCGCGAAATTGCGAAAGAGTGCTATTCCCGAGATCAACGCACTCTGGCTTTGGCCCATTACGAAAGGGTCGTCGAACTCGATCCAAACGATGGTCAATCCTGGGCGGCTCTGGGGTATGTGTTCGATAGCCGATCCGGACAGTGGATCCCAAAAGATAACTTGAATAAACGACTCGGGCTGGTTGTGGTCGATGGTAGGCGAACGACTCTTCACGCTGCGGAGCTTGAGAAAGCTAAGAAGCGGATCCGTGAAGAAGATGCCTCTTTTCAGCGCGAGCTTCGCATCGCCTTCACCAACGTGAGCAAACCTGGTCAAGCAGGGATGAAGGCCCAGCAGTTTCTGGCCAGCCTCGATGATCCTCGCGCGAATACGGCGCTGGCGACGATGCTAATCGAAGAGACGAAAACCAAAGCTCGAGCCAGGATTACGAATTACGATGGTCAACCTTACCTAGGTATGTTGATGCGCATGCCTCAAGGAAGCGCGACACCTCAATTCATCCAGATCGCTCGCGAACTCGACTATCCAGCGGTCGTCGATCAAGTTCTCGAGGTGCTCGCCTCGAATGAAAGAACACGCGTCATAGCCATGCAAGCCTTTGTGGCGGATTTGCGTCCAGGCAAAACTCCTGACGTCGAATACATCAATCGAGCCGGTCGAAATTTGGAGACCGTTGGCGATGCTCGCATCATCCCGATGCTCATCGATCGTTTAACAACATCCGCCTTGGTAACCAAAGTAAATCAAGGTGGGGCGGCGATGGATAAAGCGACTGGCGGTATTTCGCAATCGACCGGTGGGACCTCCCAGTACCTAGTAACACAAAATCAACCTGGGGTCCTGTCCGCTTTGGTCACGATTTCTGGGCAGTCGAAAGGCTATGACCAGAATGCCTGGAGAGAATGGTATGCTCTTACCTATGCGAATTCCAACCTTGATACCCGTCGATTCGATTAATTCAGATCTTAGGTGCAACTAGCTGTTCTTGAATTTCTTTGTGGTGGTGGTTTAGTCGGCGAGACGGGCGACGGGGCGGATCGTCACGAGCTTCAGAGCCTCTTCCAAGAGGGATTCGGAATGCTTCGGTCGATGATCGAAGACCTAGTGGCATGCGGGCACTCAATTGTTACTGTCATCGATTCGGAGGCCCTCGATGGCCGCGATCTGGCGTCGCTTCAGTCGCTTGCTGATGTTCAGATCTTTGAGTCAAGGAATTGGAGCGGCGATGGTTTTTTGAGGCATTGGATCGAAGCAGCTCGCAAGGCGGATCGCGCATTGATTATTGCTCCCGAGATTGACGGTGAGCTGTCTCGGATTACACATGCGATGCTTGAATCCGACATTGCGGTTTGGGGAGCCTCTGATGCTTTTCTCCAGCACGGCTGCGACAAGCTCTCCTTGGCGGCGACACTCCCCGAAGAAGCTGGCTATCCAACGACTTGGTCGGCGAAGCAGTGGCAAGCGATGGCGGATCAAGAATCGTTGAGCCTGGCAGTGCTCCAAAGAGATGGTTGGGTTCTGAAAGATCGGTTCGGTGCTGGTTGTGCCGATATTCGTTACTTCACCGATACCTTGGCCCTCCAAAAGTTTTTGGAGGGTGCTCAAGGGTTGTCAGCGCCCGACCCGCTTGGAGGTCGAAATCGCGATCGCTGGATGGTCCAACCATGGATTCCCGGAATACCCGCTAGTCTGTCGTGCATCGCATCGCAGGAATCGGGGGTGCAATTAGTCGGTTGTATGGGGCAATCGATCGCTCGAACGGAAAGCGTCCTTTATACCGGTGGTTATGGACCTCTTTGGGAGGAACATCACGATTTCCTAAGGGGGTGGGTGCAGAGCATCATCGCTCCCTTCGATGGAGTTCGCGGTTGGTTCGGGCTGGATGTTGTGATTTCCCAGGCTGAGACGATTCGTGAGGCACCGTCTTTTCGTGGGGCACCGTCTTTGGGCCCGCTGGAGATTCGCTTGATCGAAATCAACCCAAGGTTAACCACCAGCTATGTCGGTTGGCGCGAACTGATTGGACCGTCTCTAGCGGAAGGAGTTCTCGGCCTTTCCGATGCGTGGGCTAGCTGCAGAAGAACCGAAAAACAGGTAACCTTTCGCGTTCCATCGCTACCATAGCGATTTTATTGGCACTACCTATTCGATGAGCAAGATATTGTCCCCCTCCTCCCCCTCCAACGCCTCGAAGATTTCCCGCTTCTCTATTGGAATGTTTTCGATGGTCGCGATCCTGTATGCGATCAGTTTGTTCTTTTGGCTGCAGGGGCGTGCGGTCGACGCCCAAGCGGACATTGCCCCTCATCGGGGAATTGCTTGGTTATGCGCCGCTCTACTAGCAACAGCGATCGCTGTTACGGTGGAAAAGAAGACGCGTATCTACGCCTTTGCTTTTTGGGTCGTGGCTGGCGTCGTCATAGGGGTCTTCTACCCCGATCGATTTCTCATGATGGAAGTGCCCGGCTTCAAGGAGCCAGTGCGTGGGATCGATCAGATCAGTTGGTTGATCTCATTGGCGATGTTTGGTATGGGAGCAACACTTACGCTCGATGACTTCTATCGAGTGCTCAAAATGCCGCGAGGTGTTGCAACAGGATTTGTTCTTCAGTTCAGCGTGATGCCGCTTTTGGGATGGAGCGTCGCCAAGCTGCTTGGTTTTCCGCCTGAGATCGCAGCAGGGATTATCCTCACCGGTTCATGTCCTGGGGGCGTTTCTTCGAACGTGATCACCTACCTAGCCCGAGGAAACGTCGCCCTTTCGGTGACCATGACCGCTTGCACAACCCTCGCCGCTCCGATCATGACACCGATGATGATGTTTCTTTTGGCGGGGCAAACAGTCCCTGTTAATTATTGGGAGATGATGAAGAGCATTGCATTAACAGTTGTTGGCCCAGTCGTCGCCGGCTTGATCGTGAACCAAGTTCTTTCTCGCATGCGATTCAATACCAAATCGTTGGAATCGGGGCTTGCTGTCCTGTCGATCATCGCGATTTGCTGGATATGCACCATCATCGCGGCCAATTCGCATCAAGCACTTCAGTCGATGGCTTGGCTACTTTTAATTGGAGTTTTATTGCATAACGGATTTGGGTATTTGCTCGGCTACGGAGGTGCCCGCCTCGTCGGTTTAAACAAGGTCGACGCGAGAACGATCGCTATCGAAGTTGGTTTGCAGAACGGGGGCATGGCGGCAAATTTGGCGACCAACATTCTCAAAAATGCCAATGCCGCCATTGCACCGGCCATATTCGCTCCGGTCATGAACATCACTGGCTCACTGTTGGCTACTTGGTGGAGTCAACATCCCCCAACACAGGAAGGACTCGATTCAAAGACCCGCTCTGACGCGACATCAAGTCCATTGTCACGAAGCGAAACCCCAGCGACTCCATAAACTCACAAATGAGTCGGTTTGTATCGGGCTCCAGGAATTGCTCCCATTCTCGACGATGGATTTCGAGCCTCAGCAAATCATCCGCATGAACCCTCGCTCGGACGTCATGGAACCCAAGGCCACGTAGAAATCGTTCACCCTTTTCGATCCGACTCAATCGCTCGATTGTGACCGACTCGCCGTATGCAATGCGGCTGGCCAGGCACGGCGAAGCGGGCTTGGAGGCAACAGAGAGCCCCCAATAAGCTGCTAACTGTCGGACGTGTTCTTTACCGATACCGAGCTCCACGAGCGGCGCGCGTACTTCGTATTGAGATGCGGCTTGCAGTCCTGGTCGGTAGTCCCCCAAGTCGTCTTGGTTGGTACCGGAAACCAGAGTGGAAAACCCCGATTGCGAGGCCCAGTCTCTCAGCGTTCCGTAAAGATTCTTTTTGCAATGGAAACAGCGACGGGGATCGTTTCGAACGTAATCGGGGTCATCGATTTCTTGAGTCGGTAATTCGATATGAACCACTCCGATTTGGGAAGCGATTGTGCGGGCATCCTCCAATTCGGAATCGGCGACCGCGGGGCCTACACCTGTGATGGCGACGGCGCGATCTCCTAATGCGCGATAACATGCTGCTGCGACAACCGCGCTGTCGACTCCGCCAGAAAAAGCGATCACTGCGTCTGGATAGTGGCGAAGATGTTCGACGAGTCGATTTGCCAGCAGTTCGACGCCCGCTGTGACCTCTGTTTTGCTCATCCGTCTGCTCCGGATTTCGGGCAATGCCTGAGTTCTCTGCTAAGCCGTTTTGCGACGCTCTGGTGAATGAGGTAAGGGCATCGGGCCAGCAAAGGCGTCGAAGATTGCGAGCAAGTTGAGAAGACCTGCCACTGCCGTGAACAATGTCCCTAATTCAAATCCAGCGGATCCCTCGTAATGCCATTGCGAAAGGGTGTTGAGATTTTGAGGTGGTGCCATGAATTCCGACCACTTCCACTCAGATGGTGCTGCCGGCGCATTGCTCGCACGCGGTGAACTTTCTTCCTTTACCAAGGCCTGCACAACAGCGGGAAACGCAGGCAGACCCACGCAAACCTGAGCTGGGAATTGAATGCGATAATCCTCGGGCGTCCAAGACGCATAGACCACGCGGCCTTGCCCTAAGAACAACCCCAAGAAGAAGAGACCTAGGATGCAAGCCGCATACAAGTAGGCCTTGTTCGTTCGGCCTTGGTAAAAGTGGCCAGCACCAGGAACCAAGAAAGCCAGCAAGGCGGCTAAATAGGGATTCTTCAAGTCGATTTGGCATCCATCCGCCTCGACGATGTACTCCGACTTACCTGGTTTTGCAGGACTCGACATGCGGTATTCCTTAATTGCTTTCCGAGATTGCTTGCTCGATGATTCCGCAGGCGATATCGATATGCTCGTGAGTGGTGATTCCCGGAGGGGGAAGAAACCTGATTCTATTTGGATTGCTTCCGGCGAGGAATCCCATCAAACCCAAGTCGTACAAACGTTGCAACATGTTTTTCGCCACGTCGGCGGATCCGTCTCCCGGCGTGAACGCAATCATCATGCCCTCGCCGTAGGGGCCAGAAATCTTGCCTGGGTAACGTTCGCCTAGAGCCTTTAGTTTATTGGCAAAGTAGGCGTGTCGCTCTATATTCCAGCCATCTTTACCAAAGCACCCCTTCTCTTCCAGAATATCTAGCACAGCGAGCCCCGCACGAATAGAAGCCGTCGCACCCGTGAACGTTTGAGAAAGGATCGGTCCCTTTGGTTTGAGCTGATCTCCGTAAAGAGTCGCGCAGACTTGGGTGATCTTTCCGAGAGTGACCAAATCCGCGTATTTGTCGAGGCCGAAATGTTGGAATGCAAACGGCTGGCTAAGGCGAGTGAAAGTTTGCACCTCGTCAAAAATCACCAAGACCTTGTTCTCATGGCAAACCTGGCAGAGGCCTTCAAAGTACTCCTTGGTCCCCGGGTAATAGCCACCCTCGCCAGCAACCAGCTCTAGCCAGATACAAGCGTACTCGCCTGGATGTCGCGCGAGCAATTTCTTCAACATCGCCATCGCACCCTTGGTCGTCCCCTCTGGATCGGAAGGGTGAAACATAGGTATGAAGTCGACATCCAGGGTCTTCGGTAGCCCCATGCGATAGGCTGGCCGATCTGTCAGTTGAGCGAGCGCCATGCTTCGACCTGCAAAGCAGTTATCCATGCAGATCACTCGCGATGCGGGGTATCGTGAATGGAACGCGATCTTGAGCGCATTTTCATTCGCCATCGCACCGCTAGTGCTCAATAAACAGTGATCGAGAGGTGCATCAAACTTCTTGGCTAAACCTATCAGGCGTTCGCACATGGCGAGGGAATACGCGTCATGCTGCAAATTTCCTTGCATGACGGTGTCTTCTAGCCCCGCATCGACCGTCGCGCTTAACATCGCTGGATGGCTGTGCCCCAGTCCGTGCACGCCAATGCCGACGATGAAGTCCATTTTGACGCTCCCATCCCCGAGTTCCACCCAAGGACCATTGCCGATACCGCTCGAAATATATGGGAAGTACGGCGCTCCCCCTCGAGCTTCCGCTAACCGCGTTAGCGAGTCTGCATACTCTTTTTCATGCTCGACGCGACTCGAACGAACTCCCGTGATCTTTTGGGAGTGGTCGCGGAGGGCTGCTAAAAGCAACTCTTTGGCTTGCGCGACGCGTGGATCGTTGAGTAGTTCCTGTGAAGTCAGCATGGTTCCCGTTCGGCGTTAAAGGATGAAAGAATCGTCGGGGTAGGGACCGGATTATACGGAGTTCCGTTCGCGTGCCATTCCCAACGAACCGGGAAAAATACGAGATTCTCACTACAAGTTCAACGTCGACGATTGACAGCCCATTTTCTTCGCCGATAACTATGAGCACACGCAATTTAATTGCACGTAGCTTCAGCCAGGGAAATGCACATGGGTCGCACAAGACAATCTAGGTCGGGTTTCACGCTCGTTGAGCTGCTGGTGGTAATTGCGATCATAGGTATTCTTGTCGGGTTGCTTTTGCCTGCGGTACAAGCGGCCCGTGAAGCGGCACGTCGAATGCAGTGCACGAACAATATGAGACAGCTTGGTCTCGCCGTCTCGAATTATGAATCGGCCTACAGGCGTTTACCCTCCGGTTGGGTCGACTTCCGTCAGACGACGCTGCCTGGATGGTCTTGGGAAACGGCTCTGTTCCCTTTCATGGAACAGAACAACCTGCACTCACAAATCGATTTCGCCAGCCCGATCATGGCCCCACAGAACTCCCAGTTTCTGAGGGTTTCGATCCCGACACTCATATGTCCTTCCGATCCTGGCCCGAACTTGTTTCAAATCGCCGAGGAGCCGCTCAACTCCGAGAACGTGGATGACGGACCCAAATTGTTCGAGGTCGCAAAATCGAACTATGTCGGTGTTTTCGGATCTCTAGAAATCGAAGACGAACCCTATCGCGGCAATGGCACTTTCTTCGGCAATTCGGCTGTTCGCTTTCGCGATCTTTCCGATGGGTTATCGAACACATTCATTGTTGGCGAAAGAACAAACCGTCTCGGAGGCTCTATTTGGCACGGCGTGATTGAAGAGGTCGCGGAGGCGCCCGTTCGAATCTTGGGGAGTACAGACCATACTCCAAATAGCCCGGCAGGTCACTTCGATGACTTCTCAAGCCGACATACGGGCGGAGCTAACTTCGTTCTGGGCGACTGCTCGACCCACTTCATCTCTCAGAACATTGACATCTCTATCTACCAAGCCCTCTCGACCCGCAACGGTGGTGAAGTCAATCACCAAATCGATCCCTGAGGTCTTTCATCGGATCGATGCGTAGTCGCTGGTAATCATCCACAACTCTTGCTTTAAGGTTTCGCCATGGCGTCACTTCGTAAACAAGCTCTCGCTCGCATGTTGACCGCTTGGATTGCTGCGTCGGTCGGCATGCCAATTGTTTATGCGGAAAGCAATCCTAAATGGCCTAGCTTTCTCGGAGTCGGAAGATCTGACTTGGAAAACCCAGGAGAAGCTCCCGTTCAGTGGGATTCCAAGACCAATATCGCTTGGGTGGCGAAGCTGCAAGGCTACGGGCAAAGCAGCCCAATCGTTTGGGAAAACGATGTTTACTTGACCTGTATCGATGGGCCAATGAAGGATGTTTGTCGCGTGCAGTGCGTCGACTTGTCCAACGGTTCTGTTCGTTGGACCTATAACGCCACGACGAAGAATCTCATTCCAAACGATGATTATCATTCGCGAAGCGCTATGTCGCCGGTCGCGGATGCGCGTGGCGTCGTCGCGGGTTTCGAGTCGGGGGTCGTAGTTGCCCTCGATCGCTCTGGGAAATTGAGATGGAGCATCGACTTGTTCGAAAAGTATGGTTCCACAGAGACCAATCACGGAATTTCCTCCTCGCTTTGCCAAAACGACGACCATGTCTTTGTTTGGGTTCAACGAAAGGACAATCCTTACGTCATCGCCTTGAACAAAGAATCCGGTCAGGAAGTTTGGCGGGTGGAGAGACCCGCTGGAGTTTCTTGGGGCTCCCCCGTTATGCTTCCGATGGAAGACGGCTCAACGCATTTGGTGATGAGTTGTTCGGGGCGCGATGGGGGTGCTGGCTTCCTGTGTGGGTTAGATGTCGCTACCGGTAAAGAGATTTGGAAGTTGGAAGGTCTCTCTGGCAACTCTTCTCAAACCCCCTACATCGTTGCTCCCGGGAAAGTCCTCGTGGGTGCCAGTGCCGGTCGCGAAGGTGGGCCTAGTAAGGAAGCAATCGCTACAAACGGATTGGTAAAGATTGCGAAAACAGAGTCGGGTTACAACGCTGACTACGTCTGGCGGTCGCAGCGAGCAACAAGCGGATTTTGTTCTCCGTCTTATCACGACGGATACGCTTACTTCACCGATCGCCGTGGCATTGTCGCGTGCATGAAGATTGAAACCGGTGAAGTTGTCTACAGCGAGCGTTTGGATCAAAGCGTCTGGGCTACACCTTTCGGTATCGGCGACAAAATGTACTTCATAGGCGAGGTTGGTACGTCCCTTGTCCTGCGTGCGGGACCGAAGTTTGAAAAGCTTGCCACAAACGTTCTTTGGGAGGATGACGCCGACGCTCAATACGCCCCGCCATCTCGCCCGCCGCGGGGCGAAGCAAACGGAGGGGAGGCTGCCAAACCTGCGATTCAAACCGAGATTCCAAAGACAAAGCCGCGACAGTATGCAGCGGTGTACGTCGGTAACAAACTCTTGATCCGAAGAGGCGATCAGCTCTACGCAATCGCCAATCCAAAATAATCGCTTGCTATAACCTCTATCGAGCGAGCTGCGAAAAGCCCCTCGGCTACTTCGCTGATTCGGCAAGCACCTCGTCGATGTGCTTCAACAGCAATTCTCGTTCCTCGATGTCCAGCCAAACATACGAGCCAACCGCATCCCCGTTCGCATTAACCAAGACGAAGCGATCGGGGTGGCCTCGTTTTTCAACGCCATCCAAAAAGAACTTCTCGACACCAACACGCACGGTGTACTCGATGGGGGCGTAAAGGAAAAACCATCTCGAAGGATCCGCACCATAGGACTTTGCGTACTCGGCCAGCTTTTCTTGCGTGTCGATTTCCGGGTCAACGGTGATACTCACAAACCGAATCGGTTTATCTTTGAACTTGTTGTGGAGCAGCTGCATCTGAGACGATTGGCGGGGGCAGCTGCCGGGGCAAGTGGTGAAGAAGAAGCATGCGATGTAAGGCTGGCCCTTGAGCGATTCGCTCGTCACCTTGTTTCCGTTCTGATCGGTGTACTCGAATTCTTGAAGCCATTTGGGTTGCTCCTTCGCTGACTTGACCAGTCCAGCTAATGCCTTGCGACGCCCAGGATCCGTTTCTGCTTGAAGCCTTTCCCACGGGTCGTCTTCGTCATCCTCCGCGAGCAAGTCCGCATTTGACTGTGATTGCTCTGTGACAGGCGCGTTGGCCAGCCGGTAGGCGCGGTAAGCCATGGCGGAGATGGTGCCAAGCGCGATCCCAGCCAAGATCCCCATCATGCGAAATCCGTTACGACTCAATCGATTCTCTCCTTGTATGGGCAAGGCCCATTTCTCTGTTCGGTTTCAGTTTTGAAGTCAACTCTCGATCGCATTGTTAAGCGATGGGAAGAGCTAGGCGATCAAGTCGTGTACGACATTGCCGTGAACGTCGGTAAGACGGAAATCCCGTCCTGCCCAACGGTAGGTTAGCTTCTCGTGATCAAATCCCATCAGATGGAGAATGGTGGCGTGGAGATCATGAACGTGCACTTTGTTTTCGACAGCTTTGAAACCGAACTCGTCGGTAGCACCGTAGGCAGTTCCTCCTTTCACACCTCCTCCGGCCATCCACATGGTGAACCCATAGTGGTTGTGGTCCCGTCCGGTCATCGTTCCTTGATTGGAGCCCTCTTTGGGCATTTCGACGGTCGGCGTTCTTCCAAACTCACCGCCCCAAATCACAAGCGTGTCTTTGAGCATATCGCGTTCTTTCAAATCGCTTAGCAAGGCAGCTATTCCTTGATCGCTTTCCTTTGCGAGCTTCCCGTGCTCTCGCTCAAGGTGGTCGTGGCTATCCCACGGTTGGCCTTGGCCGTGCCAAACTTGGATGAAGCGCACACCATGTTCAAGCAATCGTCTGGCGATGAGCAATTGCCTTGCTTGCACTCCTGGCCCGTACTTGTCGAGAACATGCTGTGGCTCTCGAGTGACGTCGAATATCTCGGCCGCTTCGCCTTGCATGCGATAGGCCAATTCAAAGGATTGAATCCTCGCGTCGATCATCGGGTCGCCCAGGCGAGATTTTCGATGATCGTCGTTGAGAGCTTGGATCAGATCAAGCTGTCGTCGCTGCGCTTCTCGCGACATTTTCTTGTTCGCGACGTACTCGATCAACTTGTCGATCTCTTTGTGCTTCGTATCGATGTAGGTCCCTTGGAAGATTCCGGGCAAGAAACCGGATTGCCAATTCTGGGATTCTTGGATGGGGTACCCCCCCGGGCACATGGCAATGAATGCGGGCAAGTTCTGATTTTCCGTCCCTAGCCCATAAGTCAGCCAAGATCCCATACTTGGGCGTACAAGCCGAGCCTCACCTGTGTTCATGAGAAGCAGCGATGGCTCGTGATTCGGGACATTGGCGTGCATGGAACGGATCACGCACAAGTCGTCTGCATGCTCCGCTGTTTTGGCGAATAGATCGCTGATCTCAAGCCCTGATTCTCCATACTTCTTAAATTGGAACGGGCTACCATAGAGAACGCCCGTTGGCCTCTCGGTTCTTGGCGTTTCCCCCGGCATCGGTTTACCAGCGTACTCTGCCAAAGCGGGCTTCGGGTCAAACGTGTCGACGTGCGAAGGCCCACCATTCGCGAAGATATGAATGATGCGCTTGGCTCGCGGGGCGAAGTGAGGAGCTTTGGGGGCAAGTGGGTTGATCTGGTCGATCTCGCCTGCTGCAAGCGAATCGCCAAGCATGGTTTGGGCGGCGAGCGCTCCCATTCCAATCCCAAACTGTGTTAGAAGACCGCGACGATCTAAACGCTGGCAATTCATACGATGGCCGACCAAATCGATGGGGAGGGAAGTGGGGTGGGGGTTGTTCGCAGAGAAATTGCTGCGCCAAAGTCAGCCCATTATAGCTGCGACGGCCTTCGGGGAACAGATTCACTTATTCGACGGACGCCGCAGCCTTTGCCTATCGGCTGTCTGTGAACGCCAAAGTACGCCTGTCGGCTGACAGTGAACGCCAAAGTACGCCTGTCGGCTGACTGTTAAACGAAATGTACGCATGGCGGCGGAGTGTGATATGCAAAGTACGCCTGTCGGCTGACTGTTAAACGAAATGTATGCATGGCGGCGGAGTGCAATATGCAAAGTACGCCTGTCGGCTGACTGTCAAACGAAATGGGTGTTGATTGACCGACAAGGAAGCGAGAAAAAATCGTTTAACAGTTAGCCGATAGGCGTACTTCCCCGGAAAACCAGCCGCCCTGCCGATAGGCGGTCATTCACTTGATCTACAGAAATGGCGGATGACTAAACGACATGATCCCACGCTTGCGCGAGGGATCATGTTAGCTTTTTATGAGTTGCTTAGCTTCGCAGCTACAGCCACTACTTTTTTAGTATCGGTAGTTATCCGACTTGAACGGTCCGTTCACATCGACCGAAATGTAATCGGCTTGTGCCTTGGAAAGCTTGGTGAGCTTGACGCCGAGCTTTTCCAAGTGGAGACGGGCTACTTCTTCGTCAAGATGCTTTGGAAGTGTGTAGACCTGCTTCTTGTACGTTCCGTTCTTTCGTTCCTTCCAAAGTTCTAGCTGTGCGAGAACTTGGTTGGTGAAGCTCGTGCTCATGACGAAGCTTGGGTGACCAGTGGCGCATCCGAGGTTCATCAATCGGCCCTCTGCCAATACCAAGATGCTTCGCTTGGTGTCGTGGAAGTACCATTGATCGAACTGAGGTTTGATGTTGCGGCGTTCTACCTTGCCGGTCTTTTGAAGCTTCTCCAGACCCGCCATGTCGATTTCATTGTCAAAGTGACCGATGTTGCAGACGATCGCCTTATCCTTCATCTTCGCCATGTGCTCGGCGGTGATGATGTTGAAGTTACCCGTGGCCGTGACGAAAATGTCGGCGGTTTCCAAGTAGTCTTCAAGCGTCTTGACTTCGTAGCCTTCCATAACCGCTTGCAATGCACAAATCGGATCGATTTCCGTCACGATTACTCGGCAGCCTTGTCCGCGAAGCGATTGGCAGCAGCCCTTGCCCACGTCGCCGAAACCGCAAACGACAGCCACCTTGCCCGATAGCATGACGTCGGAGGCTCGGTTGAGTCCGTCGATCAAGGAGTGTCGGCAGCCGTACAAGTTATCAAACTTGCTCTTGGTCACCGAGTCGTTGACGTTGATCGCTGGGAAGAGGAGTTCGCCAGTCTTCGCCATGCCGTAGAGTCGCTTGACTCCCGTGGTGGTTTCTTCCGATACACCTTGAACGGCTTTGCCCATCGCGGTGTAGCGACCTGGATTTACGACCAGCTCTTTGCGAAGGGTGTCGAGGATAACTCCCCACTCTTCCGGTTCGGTTTCTGGGTTGAAGTCAGGAACGACACCGGTCGCTTCGTACTTGGTGCCTAAGTGGATCAACATGGTCGCGTCGCCACCGTCGTCGACGATCAAATCGGGACCGGATCCGTCTGGCCATACCAGTGCCTCCACTGTGCACCACCAGTATTCTGGCAGCGTTTCACCCTTCCAAGCGAACACTGGGGTTCCGATCGGATTATCCAAGCTGCCGCCCCGTCCGACAACAACGGCTGCAGCTGCGGTGTCTTGCGTGGAGAAAATGTTGCAGCTAACCCATCGAACGTCAGCACCGAGGTCGACCAAGGTTTCGATGAGAACTGCTGTTTGAACGGTCATGTGCAGCGAGCCCATGATCTTCGCCCCGGCCAAAGGCTTTTCCGCTCCATAACGAGCTCGAAGGGCCATCAACCCTGGCATTTCGTCTTCAGCAAGCTGGATTTCTTTCCGGCCCAAGCTCGCGAGAGCTTCTGCTTCGCTGCGATTTCCTGCTGCCAGCAAATCGAACGCCTTCACCTTGAAAGGCAAACGGTCGCTGTCCACGCTGCTACTCAACTGCTTCGGTGCTTTGGCTACCGTACTCATCTCGATACTCCCGATCCTGTTTTGACGCTACTTTTCCATTTCGAGGGCCCGGTAACTCCGGGAACCCCCCGTCCGAGCTATGTCTCACTATATCATCCGTCTATCCGGATGAAAAGATAACAGAAGTTGCAGATCTCTGAAAAAATGGGACCGGTCTTACCGTTGCCTAAACCGCCAGTCGAATGGGAGTTGGGAATTCGAGCACGAATTTGGTGCCGCGCCCAACTTCGCTTTGAACGGCGATTCGTCCCCCGTGGGCTTCGACGATTTTTCTAGCGGTCGGCAAACCGAGGCCTGAACCTCCGTGTTTGGTCGAGTAAAACGGCTCGAACATCCGCATCGCCGTGACTTCATCCATCCCGCACCCGGTATCGATCATTTCGAGGGCCACGCCGCCTGGGGTGGAGTAGGTTCTGACCAGTAACTCGCCTCCATCAGGCATCGCCTCCATCGCGTTTTTGACCAAGTTTAATAGCGCCGCCTGCAGTGAATCGCTATGAAGCTTGATGTTGGGCAAGTTGGAGTCTAGATAGGTTTGGAGCCGCACATCGGTCTTATCAGCTTGGGCCCGATACAAGGACAGAACCCGTTGAATCTGATCGTTGAGTGAACCGACGGTCATCTCCAAGTCGCGCATGCGTGCGAATCGCAAAAAATCGCGGAGCAAGTTCTCAAGGCGATTGCATTGCTGTCGGATCATGTCCACTTTTGCAATAGCCCGTCGCTGACCGGGAAAGGGTGTCTCCTCGAGCTCTTCGCAGAGCAAGTCTGTGTTCATGTGGATCACAGACAATGGGTTTTTGATTTCGTGGGCCAGCGATCCAGCTAATTCCGCGAGCTCGTTGTATTGCCGCCGAAGCTCGTCGGCGAGTTCCTGTTGCGACTTGGAAGATGTTGATTCGTCTGCCATGGAAAAGAGCTTATGAGTGTGTCGGAATTTGGGACCGATTCGCCCCCGATCGCTCAGACGAACCTTTGGGATGGTCTTGGAATTTAAAAATTATCCCCTGCCAAACCCTTTCCGAATTGTACACCGCAACTACCATGCGCACAGCGTTCGGCACAATCGATACGACCGCTACTCTCCAAGGGTAAGGCAGGATGCTTTACGAAAATTCCTAACGCCTATCGCTCACTCAGGCATTAAGTTCCGGCTAGCAACCTCTCTTTGCCAGCACGCACCGCACCCACCTGCATCCGTCATTGTTCTCTTTTCGCGCGAACATTCATGAAGCTACCACGATTTCTCGGTCTTCTTTTCTCCGCGTCGCTCTCGATCGCCTTTGTAGGCTGGACGCAGGCCCAACAAACAACGTCGACCCTTCCCGAATCGGGCATAAGCGAGCACCCCAACGAACTTTTTGCCATCGTCGGGGCGACCATCACCGTGGAGCCAGGTCGCCAGCTGGAGCAAGCAACGCTGCTCATCCGCGACGGCAAAGTAGCTGCCGTCGGAAGGGATATTGCGATCCCACCCGAGGCGCGGGTTATCGAACTCCGCGGAAAACACATTTACCCTGGTATTGTGGATGCTGGTATCGAGGCTGAACTCCCTGCAACCACCACTCCAGCAGGCATCGCTCATTGGAGCCGTGAGATCACTCCAGAACGATCGGTCGCCAATGAAATGACGTCCGCGATCACCGAACCGATCTTTGCCAAACTCCGCAAAGCTGGGATCACGACGGCTATGGTTGCCCCACGCGATGGAATCATCAAGGGGCAAAGCGCTGTCTTCTCCACGGCTGATCTCCCTACGCAAGAAGCTCTCTTAAAGTCGAATTCCTCCCTTCACGTGCGGCTCACCGTGAGCCGTGGTCGAGGTCGCGATAGCTACCCCAGCAGTCCGATGGGGGCCGTCGCTCTCGCGCGACAAACCTTTCTGGACGCTCAATGGTATGCCACAGCCCAACAAGCCTACCGAACGCAAGCGGGGCTTCCTAAACCAGATGACAACGCAGCACTGAGCGCGCTGTCCCAAATGGTTGCTTCGGGGCAACCTGTTGTTTTTGATTCTCTCAACGAACAGTACTCCCTGCGAGCCGATAGCTTCGGACGCGAGTTCGGACTCCAAGTCGTATTGAAGGGCTCGGGCCAAGAGTATCAACTGCTCGATGCAATCGCCAAACTCAATCGAACCATCATCGTACCAGTCAATTTTCCGAAACCACCCGCGGTCCAATCCTATGAGCAAGCGATCGATGTGGAGTTGGAAGAGTTGACCCATTGGGAACTAGCTCCAGAAAATCCCGCCCGACTTCGAAAGGCGGGGGTAAAGATTCTTCTCACCTCTTCAGGCTTGAATGATCCCAGCGAGTTCTTGCCTAACGTTCGCAAAGCAGTTGGTCGAGGTCTTTCGAAAGAGGATGCCTTGGCGGCCATGACTACCGAGCCAGCCAAGTTCCTAGGGATCGATTCTTCCTGCGGATCGCTCCGTCCAGGTCAATGGGCGAATCTGATCGTTGCGAACGCAGATCTGTTCGACGACAAGTGCAAGGTTGAAGAAGTTTGGAACCGTGGGCAACGCCCCGAAAGTGCGGAGAAAAACAACCGCAGCATGGATGGCACCTGGAAATTCGCATGGACCGGTGGCGAGCACCCAGCCACGGACCTTCATCTCGAAATCAAAGACTCCCTCCAAAAGGGAATCGCTACTCTTCGCGTTCCTGAACCCAAGGTAGATGCCTCCGATGCTGAGACGAAAGTCGAAGAAGAGTCAGATCCAAAAGATGCACCGAAGCAGTCCGATGGGACTGGTAAGGAAAAGGCGGCAGCCGAGAAGAAGAAGGAATCCAACCTTAAGAGCTTGAAGTTAGAAAGCAATACGCTGACCGGCGTTGTTGCTTGCGGCTCTTTAGATGATTCCTACAAAGGCAACGGATACTTGAGCGCGACGCTTCTTAATTCTGAAGAGCCCGAAGATGCTCGCTTGATAGGATCTATTGTATGGCCAAACGGGGCGATGGGTACCTTTGTGGCAACGCGGAATGCTGAAGCAGATTCCTCGTCAGGCAGCGACAGTAAGACGGACAAAGAGGTCGCGAAAGACAAGAAAGAAGCTTCGACGAGTTCTGTTGCTTCGAAAGTTCTATCCCCCACTCTCTATCCTCCCGGAGCGTTGGGGAGGGCATCCATTCCAGATCAGCACGAATATGTGTTGTTTAAAAACACCACCTTGTGGACCTGCGGTCCCGATGGACTCCTGAAGAATGTTGACTTGCTGGTGCATCGAGGAAAGATCGATGCAATCGGTCCAGGACTTGAAGTCCCCGAAAATGCGCATGTCGTCGATGCCTCGAAATGGCAGATCAGTCCTGGCTTGATCGACTGCCATTCGCACATGGCTACCGATAGCGGAATCAACGAAGCCACTCAGGCGGTTACGGCGGAAGTTCGCATCGGTGACTTTGTCGATGCAGGGGACATAACGATCTATCGGCAGCTTGCTGGCGGTCTGACGGTGGCCAATGTTCTGCACGGATCGGCGAATCCGATCGGCGGACAAAATCAAGTAATCAAGCTGCGCTGGGGGGCGGCTTATGAAGATTTGAAATTCAAACAAGCTCCCGCGGGTGTCAAGTTCGCCTTGGGAGAAAACGTCAAGCAAAGCAATTGGGAATTGAGCACTCGGACTCGCTATCCACAAAGTCGAATGGGGGTGGAGCAGTTATTCCGGGAGCGATTCAACGCAGGACGTCAATACATCGAGCTCTGGAATCAGTGGCGAGATAACCCACAAGGACTACCTCCGCGGCGCGATTTGGAGCTGGATGCAATTGCGGAGATTCTCGAAGGTAAGCGATGGATTCACTGCCATAGTTACCGACAAGACGAGATCTTGGGGTTGCTCCGAGTTCTCGAAGAGTATGGCATCACGATCGGTTCGTTGCAGCATATTCTCGAGGGGTACAAAGTGGCTGACGAAATGGCCAAACATGGGGCAACGGCTAGTTCCTTTTCCGATTGGTGGAACTACAAATTCGAAGTCTTCGATGCGATCCCGCACAATGGCGCTTTGATGCACCGAAGAGGAATCGTTGTTTCCTTTAACTCGGACGACAACGAGCTTGGGCGGCACATGAATCATGAAGCTGCGAAGGCAGTCAAGTATGGTGGCGTCGATCCCATGGAGGCGTTGAAGTTCGTTACGTTGAATCCCGCGATTCAGTTGCGAATCGATGAACACGTTGGTTCGATTGAAGTTGGAAAAGATGCAGACTTGGCCATTTGGACAGGCTCGCCGCTCTCGCCGATGGCACGTTGCGAACAGACTTGGATCGATGGTCGCAAGTACTTTGATCGATTGCAGGACGCTGAAGATCGGAAACGCGATGCGAATCTGCACCGTTCGCTAATCCAAAAAGTGATCGAGTCAGGAGAACCTGGTTCTCAGCGAAGTTCTTTAGCAGACGATCCGTCAAGGTTGTGGCCTCATCACGATGAGTTCTGCCACGACCACCATGACGAAGATCACGATCACGACCACGCTCATGATCATGATCACGAGTAAGCTTTGTCGATTCGTCTGCATCGAAATACTTCCTACATCATTCCGAAAATAGTCCCTTATCAGGTTTCCATAATGAGTTCCCTTTTTCGCTCTCTCTTCGGCTGGAACGCAATCCTCCTCGTCACGCTTGCTTCGACGTCCGCCGTGATCGGATCGGATCAGATCCCGGGCGCTCCGCAGCGCAAGCCAATTTTGCTTCGAGGCGGCACGATTCACACTGTTTCTGGCGATGTTCTCGTTGGAGCGGATCTGCTCTTTGAGGAGGGCAAGATTAAGCAAGTAGGCAAAGACATCGCGGTACCCGAAAAGGCGGATGTTGTCGACGTAACCGGCAAACACGTTTACCCAGGGATGATCGACTCTCTCTCTAGTATCGGGTTGGTCGAGGTTGAGTCGATTCGCGCGAGTGTCGACACCACGGAAGTTGGAAACGTGAATCCCAATGTCAGAGCACTGGTTGCCGTCAATCCCGATAGCGAAGCCATCCCGGTCGCCCGCGCGAATGGAGTGTTAGCTGCAGTGACGGTGCCTTCCGGTGGACTGGTCTCAGGCCGAGCCGCGATGATTATGCTCGACGGTTGGACTTGGGAGGACATGACGCTCCAACCCGATATCGGAATGATCGTTAATTGGCCACGTTTCGGCGCCGTACGAATGGGTAGGGGGGCAAGCGCAGAAGCGGATACGGGGGATACCAGCGATCGGTTGACACCGCTACATAACCTGATTCGCGAGTCGAAGGCATACGGCCAGTTGATGGACGCAGATGCAGTAGAATCTATCGATCTACGGTTGGAGGCGATGCAACCGGTGATCCGGGGTGAAATGCCGATGTTGGTCGTTGCAAACACGGTCAAACAGATACAAACGGCTGTGGCGTTTTGCAACCAATATCAATTGAAGATGGTGTTGATCGGTGGTGCTGATGCCCATCTTTGTGCGCCTCTATTGAAAGAGTCCAATATCCCTGTCGTCATCGCAAGTGTCTACCGATTGCCAACGCGACGCGATGCGCCCTACGACGCGATCTATGCGCTGCCAGCCCAGCTTGAAGCGGCGGGAGTTCGTTACTGCATCGGGACCGATGGCCGATTTGGCGCTTCGATGGTCCGCAACCTTCCTTACCATGCTGCTACGGCAGTTGCATTCGGCCTCAGCGAGGCCCAGGCGCTACGAGCTGTTACTCTTTCGGCTGCAGAGATTTTTGGTGTCGAAGCCTCTGTCGGATCTTTGGACGCTGGCAAGGATGCGACTCTTTTTGTTGCAGACGGAAACATCTTGGAGATCCCGACACAGGTTACACATGCTTGGATTCAGGGGCGCAAGGTCGACCTAACGAGCAAACATACACAGCTCTATGACAAGTACAAAGTTCGGTACGAGCGAAGTCCCAAACCGTAATGGAAGGTCTTGCGAGCCCTAGCCTGAAATCACGGAAAATACCCCCCACTTTTCCCAAAACGCCAAGAATGTGGTATTTTTGAGGCATGAACAAGCAACCTCTCGCCGGCATTTTTACTCCCAATATCACCCCTCTGGACGTCCATGGTCGCCTGGATGAGGACAAGCTGAGAGGCTACGTCGATTGGCTCATCGATCACGGCGTTCATGGCCTTTATCCAAATGGGAGTACAGGAGAGTTTGTCCGTTTCACTCCCGACGAACGCAAGAGAGTGATTCAGGTCGTCGCCGATCAAACCCGTGGTCGCGTCCCCATTCTAGCTGGCGCCGCAGAAGCCAACGTTGAAGAAACCATTCGAGCTTGCGATACCTACGGCGATCTAGGCTGTCGCGCCGTCGCGATCGTGGCACCGTTTTACTATCGGTTAGCACCGGATGGTGTTTATGCGTACTTTAAAGAGATCGCTGATCGAGTGAGCGTCGACGTCACTCTTTACAACATCCCGCTTTTCGCTTCGCCGATCGATGTAGCGACGGTCAAGCGACTTGCCGAAGAGTGCCCACGGGTTGTTGGTATCAAAGACAGTTCCGGCGATATTCCCCATATGATGCGGATGATCGCAGAAGTTCGCCCCATTCGAAGCGATTTCTTTTTCATGACCGGATGGGATGCTTCGTTGGTTCCCATGCTCATGATTGGAGCCGATGGTGGCACCAATGCGACCAGCGGTGTCGTTCCCGAACTGACTCGCGCCATTTACGACGCTTGCCAGGCAAAGCAGTGGGAACATGCGATGAAGCTTCAGTACCAGTTGCTCCCGTTGTTTGACGCGATGCTCACGACGGCTGAGTTCCCCGAAGGCTTCCGAAGAGGCGCCAAGATCCGGGGCTGGAATTTGGGTGAGTCCCGTACGCCTCTTACTCCGCAGCAATCAACGGCCGCCGATCGAGCGCAAGCGAAGATTCAGCAGTTGCTATCAGGGTTCGAGTTTATGAAGTCCGATCGACAGGCGACCGAGCCGATGATCGACGACAAAGTGATCTCGCGAATCGTACAGGAAGTCCTTCAGCAGCTAACCCCCTAGCCCATGCTCAGCACAGGCGTCCGCCGTGAACGGAAGGGCGCAAGCCCTCCGGTAAACCGTGAACGGAAGGGCGCGAGCCCTCCGGTGAGCCATGAGCGGAAGGGCGCAAGCCCTCCGGTGAGCCATGAGCGGACTTGCGCGAGCCATCCGGTAACCACTGCCGCTAGCCTGCTGCACCAATCGATTGCAAATAGCTTGGATATCTCATCGTTGGCTGGGCACTCTTGCCCGTCTGCTTAGCCCGTCGCCCAAGAGTGGCCAACCTTACGTATGCGGCGACGCCGAACGCATGCGGTGATGCCGAGAAGAGAGTCGCCTTTCGCCTCGCGAAATGAGCGAATCCGTCCTGCGTTTCCAACCCGGGGTACTACGGCTATCGCGGCTTTGGCGCGTTACAATAACGCTGATCGCGGCACCTTCACTCTAAAAATCGTCCAATATGCGCCCTTGTTCTCCCTCCCAAACCAAATGAGCGATCCTCACATCGCCGAATCTGAGTCTGTGGAAAAGCCTTCCGACACACCGATGCAAATCGGTCCGCCCGGTCGGCTTACGCCCGGTCGGATTACGCACGGTAGGCTTACGCATGCCACCTATTCCTTGGCCGCGATCACGATTTTGGCCGTCGGTTGGATGGCGTTTACTGAGTGGCAAGAGCGGGCTCAAGAAGCGAACGGTTTAACAGGGGCACCTTTCGTCGTTGATCTCAATCTCGCCACGGAATCTGAACTTCATTTGCTCCCAGGAGTCGGGCCGAAACTAGCCCAGCAGATTCTGAAGCTGCGCGATGAGCGTGGCGGGTTCGAGCGCATCGAAGATTTGCTCGAGGTGCCCGGCATCAAGAAAACTCGCCTCGAGCAAATCCGTCCCTACATAAGTCTCTCGTCCACTGATCGCGCTAAGTAACGCATTGCTGCGAGCGTCATCTTTCTGCCCGCCATTTTTCTGCCACCGGCACTACTCCTGGTAAGTTCCGAAGGAATCCGCTTAGAGCCCCCAAAACGATTCAGATGGCCTCGGTTCGAGGTTGGTGATGTGGTTGGCCGCATGCTGGGTGGTTCCTGGGGCTGTATAATCGACAGGATCGGCGAAGATTGGAACGAAATCGGGGGCGTTTGGGCGGAAAAGCTCAAGAATGGGTCGTCTGACAGCTTCTCCCCGGTACATTTGAGGCCGAACGCCAACCTGAACCCCCGTGAAACCATGATCGCACGCGAGTCCCATTTCCTATTCGAGCAAGAGAGCGGCGAAGTCACTTCGCTGTCGCGCTCGTGTTGGGTCGCGTCCGCATTTTCCGAGCGTTGTCCGACCAAATTGACTCCGAACGAAGATGCAGTCGCGATTTTGCCTATCAACGACGAGGCGGCCGTGTTCGCGATCGCCGACGGTTGTGGAGGAATGCGCGGAGGCGAGGTTGCTGCCTCGCTCACATTGCGGTGCTTGGCGGACTCGGTCGCTTTGTGCGGAGAGAACCCAAAGCACTTGCGAACCGCCATTCTTGACGGCATCGAGCTTGCCAATCACACCGTGCAGGATTTGAAAATCGGAGCTGCCTGCACCATCGCGGTGGTCGAGTATCACCAAGGTTGGATCCGAACCTATCACGTCGGTGACTCAACGATATTGCTTTCCACAAATCGTGGTCGCGTTCGATACCAGTCGATTTGCCATTCACCGATCGGATTCGCAGTCGAGGCTGGATTCTTGGAGCCGAACCAAGCGATGCACCATGAAGATCGTCACATCGTTTCCAATGTAGTTGGCGATCCCAGAATGCGTATTGAGATTGGTCCTCGGATCGAAATGGGGGCAAAAGATACTCTCGTGATCGCAAGCGACGGCCTCTTTGATAACTTGACTGCCGATGAGGTAGTCGAGTTCATGCGAAAAGGGAGATTAGCTCGTTCGCTTCATTCTTTGATCTCCGCCGCGAGAACTCGGATGCGGACCGATTCCGATGAGCCATCCAAGCCGGATGACTTGAGCGTTGTCTGTGTTCGACGCTCTTAGGAATTGGCACGCTCGTTGCATCGTAAAACGATCCGTTGGTCTTGACTGCCACTCCTTGACATGCGGAGTCGTCAAGAGTTTTCGAGTGTCGTCCTTCAGTCAATCGAGGAGAACAGGTCATGTCGAATTTCTTAAATGGTGGTTTGGCTCGTTCGTTTTCGCCTGAGACATTGGCTGTCGTCGGTCGCGATTTCGATGGCTTATTCGATCAATTCTTTGGGAGCCCGCGAGGTCGCGATGGAGACACCACGAGAGCGGATGGATCGGTCCGCGCGCTGCGAGTTCCGACCCATGTATGGGAGAAGGACGATCGTCTTCACGTCTCCGTCGACATGCCCGGTGTGACCAAAGAGGCGATCTCATTGACGTTTGAAAACGGTACCCTTGTCGTCGAAGCGGAGAGAAAAGCACCTGACTTAGGCGATCACAAAACGTGGCACAACAGTCTTCACTATGGCTTGTACAAACAAAAGATTGCAGTTGGCGACTCTTACGCGCCAGAGACCATCGAGGCCACCTTCGTCGATGGCGTCCTCCACATCCAAATCGCGAAACGACCGGAAGTGCAGCCTAGGAAAGTGGAAATCAAGTAGTCGCGTGCGGTCCTTGATTTTAGGTCGAGAAGGGTTTCTGCCTGTTCAGCGTAAAGCCCGTGGCAAGTCGATTTGCCGCGGGCTTTTTTTATGGTTCCGCGTCTCCGTTGGATAGGCATTCAGGCAACTCTTCCGTAAACTGGTTGACCTGATCGGCTTGTCCTCTCTCTCACGAAGTCGTTTCGACGACATTCTCTACCCTTAGGATTTTCCATTCCATGATCGTTGGCGTTCCCAAAGAAGTGAAGGCGGATGAGTATCGAGTTGCTATGCTCCCAGTCGGGGTGGAGGAGCTCGTATCGCGAGGGCACAAAGTGGTTGTGCAAGCAGGGGCGGGGCTCGGGTCGGGATTAGCCGACCATGCGTACTTGCAAGCCGGCGCCGAGTTGGTCGCCGCGGGGAGCGATGTTTATCAACAAGCGGATTTAATTGTCAAAGTAAAGGAACCGATGCAGTCGGAGTGGGATTACATCCGCGAAGGCCAAGCGTTGTTTACTTACTTTCACTTCGCAGCGGACAAGAAGCTGACCGAAGCGATGTTACAAACGAAATCGATTTGTTTCGCTTACGAAACGTTGCGAGATACGCAAGGGAGACTGCCGCTATTGACGCCGATGAGTGAAGTCGCTGGTCGGATGAGCATCCAGGAGGGGGCGAAATATCTCGAGCGTCCTCAAATGGGAAGGGGGATCTTGTTGGGCGGCGTTCCAGGAGTCGCTCCGGCGCACATCACAATCCTCGGCGGTGGCGTCGTCGGCGCCAATGCTGCTCGCATCGCAGCAGGATTTCAAGCGGACGTCGCCATTCTCGACGTAAACTTGGATCGCCTTCGCTATCTCGACGACGTAATGCCACCCAACGTGAACGCGCTCTTCAGTGATCGCCATACGATTCGCGAAGAGTTAAAGCTTGCTGATTTGGTCATCGGCTCGGTTCTGATACCTGGCGCTAAAGCGCCGCACCTTGTTCGCAAAGAAGACTTGCGACTGATGAAGCCCGGAAGTGTCATTATCGATGTGGCGATCGATCAAGGTGGGTG
>JALOQZ010000014.1 GCA_025459245.1 Pirellula sp. | reverse complement strand
GGGGTGGCTTCTCCCGAGACGCAGCTGAACGCCGAGCAAGCGGGGCAGCCGCAAGTCTCCATTCCATCGGCGGCACGGCGTGCGAGCGTGTTGGTACTTCGCTCGATACGAGTCTCGCGATCGGAAGCGCGGAGATCGTTCACGAAGGTTGGGAATGGGAGAACCATACCGCCATTGGGTGCTTCGCCTTCTCCAGAGCCACTGCCTCCACCGCCACCGGTCCCTCCGGTTCCGCCCGTGCTTCCTGTGTTTCCGCCATTGCCCGAGCTTCCAAACGAGTTTGGCCCCACTCCATTGCGATTGATGTAATTGATCACCATCAAGACATCGAGCGGGTCCAGTACCCGATCGCCTGTCGGGTCCCAGTAGGGAGGTGCTGTTAATCCCGACCCTTCCAACGCGCGGCTACCTCCGCGATTGATTTCATTGATCAGCAACAAAACATCCAGAGGGTCAACGCCACCTTGATTGTTGATGTTCTCCGGAAGAGTAGGGTTCTTCCAAGGGCTTGGGGGGAGATAGATTCCAAAGTCGATATGTTGGAGCGTTGCGGCACCGAGAACAACTGTTTGAAGGCCCGTGACTGGTGAACTGGCTTCGTATCCGGAGGTCGGACCGTTGACCCTCAGGTTGTAAGTTCCTGCAGGAAGATGCGGGAAGGCATAGCTGCCGTCGCTGCGCGTTGTCGTCGATGATCGCGGTCCAAATCGCAAGTTATCGAGCTTCACGAAAGAGTTGTCGAAGCCTCTGGCAATGACATAGGAAATATTCGCGGTTGCTGAGCCGACCTCCAGTGTTACTCGTTGACCACCGAGCATCCCCTTTCGTTCCGATCTGGCGACCAAATTGCCGATCGCATCATACGCATCCAAGCGAGCGTCCGTGTCGTCGACCACAGCGAACACGTCGATCGAAGCAAACGTCGTGTTGGTATCGAATCGAGCTCGAAGCTGTTGGTCATCACCGGAGAAAGCATCGAGCGTTGTTCCACTTATGGCGACAGGTTTGAAGACCTTAGTGCCTGTCGACGCCGCCGAGTCGGTCAATACCGCTATGCGGCCGTTGGTGTTGTTTCCAATCGTATCGATCCGAACACCATTCTGCACTGAATTGATTTGTCCATTCGCAAAATCGTCCGGCTCCAGCGATCGTTGCAACTGGAGAGCCTGCCCTGCACCGTTAACCAATGTGATTGTCGCACCGGCTAGCCCGTTTTCGTTGGCATTCCAAGAACCGCTTCGATCCGTATCGTCCCACACGAATCCATTGATGCCTGAGACGATCGTGACGTCCGGCTTGGTGCCGAGCACACCTTGAAACAGATTGCTGGTGATACCGAGATCGGCGTCAATTGCGCGGATCTCGATCGATCCGGTGGCCGACGTCAGCGGGATAGTGATGTCGACATTGGTTTCGTAAACGCGAGGTGTCGCGATGGTCGTCCAAGCTCCACCGTTGATGCGATACTCGATTCGATCGACCGTGTTCAGAGTGATGTTGTTCTGTGGTCCCGACGAGTTGCGGTTTGGCAAGGCTTGCGCGGCAGCACGCCCTACGAACCGGTAGGAAGTCCCATCGGCGGCCATGCGACCTGTGCCTTCCAGCAGGAGGGGGACATCGAGAACGTCGAATATCCCGTCGCCGTCGGAGTCTTGCCAACCGATCTGAGCCAATGTGGAATCGGGCGAAACCAGATTGTTGTACGCCGTATTGAGCGACGTGTCGCTCGACATAATGCTGGGCTGCTGGACAAATCCGATTTGCGGATTGAGGTCGACAGCGTTGGTGTTTTGAGCGTTGTAATAGCCGCGTCGTTGGTAGAAATTGCCGCTGCCTGGATACTCGTCGCGAGCCCAGAACATATGGCCGGTTTCGTGCGTGAAGGTAGATGCAGGACGATCCGAAGGAACGACTTGAAAGAGCCCACCCGCAAATGCGAATGCGCGGGAAAACGATCCGCCGATAGCGAACGAGTCGTCCGCGTCGTTGCGCGAATTGACAACGAAGATGGTGAACGACCAGTCGGTGTCCAGCTTCACCCGCTGCGCATGGTTGAAGGCGCGAATATTGGTTTCGAGGTTTGGACTGCTAGCATATCCAATATCGGTCAGGAACTCGGAAACCCAAAGCGAGTAAGCGTTTGAGTTTCGATTGATGGGCTCGTAGGAGATGGGGGGCTGGTTGTCGACGTAGGTTCTGTCGATAACCCATTCGAGCGTGTGGACCGACGACTTGGTCGCGAGCAGCTGAGTCCACCAGTTCAAGCCGGTTTGGATATTCGAAAAGACTTGGTTTACTTGTGCAGGTGTCCAATCCTCGGTGCTTGGATCGATACTCCCATCGCTTTCGAGGAACACAGGAGTGACAGCAATTCGCCCCAGCATGAACTCGCCGGTATCCTCTGGCTCGGCTCCAAACGGGAGAGAGGCCATGACACGACGAGACTCCAGGATCTCGACGTGGAGCCGCCGAAACTGTTTTTTGCTCGCTTTTGCCATATGCTGCTTCGTTTACTAGGGAACAAACGCCATCTATTGGATGTTAGTTTGCCGAAAAGATTCCCCCAACTGTATCGAAGAAGAACGACTTTTCTCCCCGGGTAAACTCTCCGCAATCTAACGCTTTTTTCGATTTTGCGAGCGGGGAAGTCCCGAAAACGCCTTGCGGCTACCCGCGAAAAACGGGCGATGAATGGACAGGTTGCTCCAAAGTGCTCTTCACGCGGCGAACGAGCAAGCCTACTCTCCCAAACGGACCGTAAGTTTTGCCTGACCGGAAAAGTCGTTGTACACGGAAAAGTTAAAGAAACCGTCACAACCGTTTCGATGATGGAGAGACGGTTCCATAGCATTGCCATTGTTCGGCTTTGACTATTTGGATCGAAAGGAATCGACCCATGACGAATGATATGACAGCGAGAAAAAGCCCGACCCATCGCGCTCGCGATTGGGGAAATACACCCATTCTGTTCTCGTTGAAAAACGTACAGCCTCTGCTCGTCGCCGCTCCACCTCGTCCTGAGGGGAATGTCGCGGCTCCTTCTTCGGTTTCGGTTAACGATGCTCCTGCGCCAGTCGTGCAGGCTGCCCCATTTTCGCTCGAGCCCGAAGGCCCTCGAGTGAAACCCAAGCCCGCATCCAAGCTTGCAGGAATGCTTAAGAATAGTATCGCTGTCACGCTGCTTATTCTCTTGGTTCTGCTGGTCATCAAGATTTCGGTAAATGATTCGCCTATCGAAAAGTCCTCTGCACAGGTCTCACCGGCACCGGAAGCACTCTTGGGTGCGACCATCCCAAACTCGACACCCGCGGTAACCCCAGCGATCCCGACGCTTGCGGCGACTCCTGCTACCCTGCCGACACCCGCAAGCCCCACTCTCGTTGCTGCTCCGGCCCCGACGGAATCGACGAAATCGGTGGTTTCGGAAACTTCGAATGAGACGGCAGCTCCAGAGCTGGCCGCTGCTCCAGCGGTGCCAAATGTGAATCCCCCTCTTCTGCTCACCGCTTCCAATCCGAACCCGCCCGCTCCGGCGCCGGCCCTGACGGGAACGGGGATCGTGATTCCAAGTTCTGACGAAGGGATTGCAAGCGAAACGAACGCAACTGCACCAACCTTCCCAATCCAGCAGCCACGAGAGCCTGCGTCTCCTGGAACTTCGGATCGCGGTGCGGTAGCGAACCCAAGTCCGGCAATCCCAAGTCCGACAGTGCAGTCCGCTGGCTCCGGCTTGAACATCAGCGTGCATTCCACGTCGACTCCCGATCTCCCGACCGAATCGGTCATCGAGTTATGGAATCGAGCCAACGGCAATCCGACCGGGAGTCAACTGGCGACGGCGAAGCAGCCTGTGCCGTACACTCCTGTCTCCAACACCTCCGCTGCATCCTCAACAAGTGGTTCGTACCAACCCATTTCGACGGGCTGGGACTTTGTACCTCCGACAGTTCCTGTCACAGGATCGACTTCGCCTGCGGCTGCCGGTAGCGCAACTCCGTCTTGGAACAGCCTGACTCCCGCGGGGCAGGCCGCGAGCAACACGACCTTATCCGGCCAGCCTTATCCGCCCAAGGCTCAAGAGTATCGCCCCTTGACGGTTCAACCAAACGAACAAGTTGCTGCACCGACATCGGTCTCGGGAACCGTCAATCGCTACCAACCCATCCGCCAACCTGGTGCAACTCCGACGACGACAACGTCTTCTCCGACCGGACAGCCAAGGGCCCCTTATGTCCCGATGGGCACACAAGGGATGTCGCCGAGCGCGAGTGGTGCAACATCCTCCAATGGCACCTCGTTCGGCTATCCAGCGATTCAATAGGCAATGACTACTACCAACACACAGGTCGATCGAACATGAGCAACGAAGTCAATCAAGCCTACTTGCGAGCCTATATCAAGAACCGCGTGGCAAACCGGAATAACCAGGATGTTTCGGCTCCCTTGCCATCGAAGAACACGCTCAGCCCGAACGGCGAAGCCGAAACAACCTTTCGTCGTGCAGATCTCGGACGCCCAGTCGCTCCTGTACCAAGGCAGGTTGCGGAATCGGCGAAGCCGATCGCTGGGCCCGCTCCTGTCTCCGCGAAGCAGCCTGCAGAGCTCAATCGCGTATCGCAGGAAGACGTGCGCGGCGTATGGTCTCCGCTCGGAGTGGAACGTGGAATGAAAGGGGCGGGCGCTTATCGTGCTCAGCCAGCAGTCGTGGTGAATGGTACTCCGACGACTATCAATCATCCCGTACAAACAGCTCGACCGGCTGCAGAACCGATCCCTGCGGTTGCCCCGAACAAGCCGATACCCCGAAGCGTGACGAGCCCGGCGCATCCGTTTCCATCGATTCGAATTGATTCCGGACATTCCAAGGTTGTTTCTCACTTAGCTGCTCCACCTTCGGCACCCGTTTTACCTTCGGTACCGGTCCAACCTTCGGCACCATTGCCTACCGCACCGTTTTCATCCGCTCCTGTTGCAAAGGCACCCGTCGCTCCCGAGCAGACACCAGCTCCGAGTCTTGAGCCGCGTGGTGCCGCGCCCGTGGCACAGCGGCAAGCCGTTCCGACCATGTCGAATATCGACCGGAAAGCGACCACCAAAGCGACGAATGAAGTGCCACTTCCTGTGGCTTTCCGGCCTTCTTGGGAAGTCGATCAATTTTTCTGGCCCGAAGTGTTGATGCAACTGGAGAAATCAAGCACTTCGGCGTTTGAACAGATCGGTCATCACCTACGAATGGCCAATCAAGACGGCTTGCGAGTAATGGCTATCTCGAGCGGAGAACGAGGTGTAGGACGCAGCACCGTAGCCATGCACCTAGCTCGATGTGCTGCTGCGGCTGGTTTGCAAGTTGGGTTGATGGATGCCGATACGTATTACCCAAGTCTGATTGATCAACTGCGATTGGACCTTGATCACGGCTGGCAGGACTGCTTGTTCGAGAATGTTCCTCTCGAGGAAGTGGCCGTCCGGTCGATCGATGACAACATTACCGTCTATCCGTTGACGTCGGTCATACCGGCGCAGCAGCTGCATGCCAACCTGAGCCGCATTGCTCGCATTGTCAAGCGGATCGCTTCGGTGCATGATATTGTTTTCTTGGATTCGAACCGGCTCAATCTGGAACAACGAGATTTGGTCGGTGTGTCTCAAGAGTGTGTGGTCGATGCTGCGGTGATCGTTATCGATTCTGAGCTCAGCATCAAAGAGAAAGTCGACACGGCAAACAGCATTCTGCATGGGATGGGGATTGCATCTGTCGGCATGGTCGAGAACTTTCACGCTTAATGGATAAGGCTAAGCCGTATGTACGAGGCGCATTGGAATCTAGCTCAACGTCCGTTTGATGCAAAAGCGAACGAGAACTCGTATTATCCATCGGAGAGCCATCAGGCCGCGGCTCTCAAGCTTAGCTACGCGATCGAGCAACGCCGCTCGATTGCGGTGTTGTGCGGTGAGTCTGGGCTTGGTAAATCAATGATACTGGAGTCTTGTCTCGAGCAGTTGTCGGACGAGTTTGCTCCGATCGCGCGCGTCGTTTATCCGGCGATGCCATCGGAGCAATTGGTGCAGCACATTGCCCGTCAGATAGGCCCTCACGAAAAGGGATCTCTTTCTGACTTGGCCCGTTCCATTGAGTTTCTCGATCGAGTTTTGCGGCACAACGTTGCTCAAAACTTGCATGCGGTTGTGGCTATCGATGAAGCTCACTTGCTTTCTCAGTTCGGATCGTTAGAAGGGCTTCGGTTGCTCCTCAATCTCGCTTCGGAATCTTGTCCTCACGAATCGCCACTCACTTTGGTGCTTTGTGGATCGACGTCCATCATATCGCAATTGGCAAAAAGTTCTTCTTTGGAAGATCGAGTCGCAGTGCGATGTGTTTTGGAGCGTTTTTCCATCGATGACACCACAGCGTACATCCAGCATCGGATGCGTCAGGCCGGCACCGATAGGGAGGATGTTTTCTCCCCGGCGGCGATCGAAACCGTGCAGCTCCTTTCGATGGGGGTACCTCGTCGCATCAATCGCTTGTGTGATTTAGGTCTCATGATCGGTTTTGCACAAGACTTAGGGCAGATTGATCCTCCCACGATTGAAGCCGCTCATCGGGAGCTCTCTTCTTTTCGAGCGGCTGCGTAGGGGTGATAGCGTTTCGATTGATGGATCAGCCCTTGGGCGCTAGCCCAGGGTTGTTTCGCCCAACATCAAAAAGCCTGTTGCAGTGGAGCGCAAGAAACCGGACGCTAGCGCGTTCCGGCTGATAGTCTCGCTGATAACCGGACGCTAGCGCGTTCCGGCTCATAGTTGAAATCGTTGGACGCGATTGTTTCCGGAATCGACGACGTAGATGCGATTCTTGGTGTCGACGGCGATCGCCCAAGGTTGATTGAGTTCGCCCGGTTGGCTGCCCGCTTGCCCCCAACTCGACAGACCGTTCCCCTCCCGGTCCAACCGTTGCACCCGATGGTTTCCGTATTCGCTGACGAGGACTTCTTTTCCATGCAACGCCAAACTGTATGGGTATTTGAAAAGCCCCAGAGAATCGCCCTCATGGCCGAACAGACGGATGCACCGAGGTGTGTCGCTGCTCCAATCGATGACTTGGATGCGGTGGTTGCAAGCGTCCGCGACCCATAGAAGGCCATCGTTATCGACGGCGAGGCTTTGTGGCCTGCTGAATTGAAGCGGTTCGCGGCCATGTTCACCCAAGCTGGCGATGTACTTTCCTTGAGGACTGTATTTGTGAATCCGGTCAAACTCGCCGTATTCGCCGAGGAGAAACTCACCGGAGGGAAGGCGGACTGCGTCGGTCACAAAAGCAAATTTGCCGGGGCCGCTCCCGTTGACTCCCCCGATCGTTCGATCTTCTAGGAGTTCCCCTTCGACGGTGTAGAACAAGAATCGAAAGTAGTGGGTGTCGGCGACGATAAGTGTGCCGTCTTGGTCTATGCTAAGGCCTGTCGGCTTTCCTTGTTCTATTTCAGGCGTCCTCCAACCGCGAATGAATACACCTTCTTCATCAAAGACTTGTACGCGCCCTGTTTTATCGACGACGAAGCAGCGGTTCGCGTCATCCACGGCGATCGCACGCGGTTTTTGGAAGCGACCGTCGGCCATTCCTCGTTGCCCAATGACGAGATCGGGCAGGAGGGAGGGGCCGTCATTGCGAACTGAAATGCAGCCTGAAAGGAGCGGGCTCAAGAAGCTTGCTACGGAAGTGCCGAGTGCGCATTTCATCCAGCATCGCCGTGTTGGTTCGCATCTTGACTCGTTCATAGCTGCTTTTCGGATCGGTATCATGGATTGTTTTTTGGTTTCCGAGGGGGCCGTTGCCCGACGAGTACGTTATCTTACGCGAAGCAGGTTGCATTGATGTTTTCGGACGCAACGATCAGTCGATTACCCCTTTATCTGCGAGAACTGCAACAGTTACAACGCGCGGGAAGCTCCCGGGTCCAGAGTGGCGTGCTTGCGAGACGCTTGGGACTGAACGATTCACAAGTACGACGGGATTTGTCTGGATTTGGTCCTCTCGGGCAGCGAGGCGTTGGCTACGAAATCCGCGCCTTGATCGAAACCATCCAAAACACGTTGGGGGGCAATCGGTCCTGGAACGTCATTTTGGTCGGGGTTGGAAACCTGGGAACTGCTCTGTCGGGATACCGAGGATTCGAGCAGCAAGGTTTTCGGTTGGTAGGGGCATTTGATACCGACCCCCGCAAGGTTGGGAAAAGGCTTGGAACGCTGGAGATTCAGCCGCTCGACCACTTGGAGGACTTCATCCAAAGCGAAGAAGTGGAGTTAGCCATCCTTTCCGTGCCTGCGGCGGCGGCCCCCTCCGTTGCGCAACGGCTGGAATTGGTGGGTATCACCGGGATTTTAAACTTCGCTCCGATTACCGTGACACCTCCTCAAAGTTCCGTGACCATTGTCAATGTCGACCTCGCAGTGGAATTGCAGAGATTGGCCTACGCCGTGTTGACGTCGAAAAAAGAAGCAGGAGAGACGGACTAGACTCCATGTATTGTGTACACTGACTAAGGTCCTTTGTCACGCGCCAAACCCTGACAGAATGAAAGACATGCCGCCGCTACCAAGAAGATCATTGATTTATGCCCTCGTTGGACTTTGGGCATTCGCAGGTGGAGCGTCGCTCTCTGCGGACGACGAGCTCCGATTTAACCGAGACGTTCGTCCCCTTCTTTCCGAGTATTGCCTCGCTTGTCACGGATTCGACGCGACAAAACGGGAGGCGGGATTGCGGCTGGATGTTCGAGAGGGAGCGATCGAGGAGTTGGACTCGGGTGAAGTTGCGATCCGGCCAGGAAAACCTGAGGAGAGCGAGCTGATCAAGCGAATCCTCTCCCATGACGAAGGATCGGTGATGCCTCCCCCAGAGACGGGAAAAAAACTGACTCAGGCCCAAAAAGAAACCCTGTTGCGATGGGTTCGCGAGGGAGCGAAGTACGAACCGCATTGGGCTTTCGCGAAACCACAACCGCAAACACCACCTGCTGATCCTCGGTTCGCCGGTGATTTTGGAAATCCGATCGATGCCTTCATCCATCAGAAACTGGAGCAACGTGGACTGAAGCCCTCTTCGCGTGCTGCCGCAGAGACCTTGATTCGGCGCGTCCACCTCGATTTGGTTGGATTGCCTCCAACTCCAGCCGAGGTACGCGAGTTCTGCGATGACTACGCATCGAGAGGATTGACGGCCTACCGTGAACGCGTCGACAAACTTCTGCAGAGCCCGCATTATGGCGAGAAATGGGGGCGTTGGTGGTTGGATCAAGCTCGATACGCCGACAGTCACGGTTACAGCATCGACGCACCTCGTTCGATCTGGCCTTATCGAGATTGGGTCATACAAGCTTTGAATCGGAACATGCCCTTTGACCAGTTCACCGTCGAGCAATTGGCGGGGGATCTTCTTCCCAAGCCAACCTCCTCGCAGATTGTTGCTACTGGTTTTCATCGAAACACTCAGATCAACCAAGAAGGGGGAGTCGATCCAGAGCAATTTCGAATCGAAAGCGTTTTCGATCGGGTAGCGACGACAGGTACCGTCTTTCTTGGACTTACGATCGGATGCGCCCAGTGCCATAACCATAAATTCGATCCGATCACGCAGAAGGAGTATTACCAGCTCTTCGCATTCTTTAACAACCAAGACGAACCGGAACACACTTTGTTCCCAGACGGAATCGATGCTGCCAGTTTGAAGAAGGAGCGGGAGCAAACGTTAAGGTTACTGGATGATGCAATTCGCCCCTACGAGAGCAAGCTTGAGGAATGGGAAATGGGGCTGGCGAAGGAAGAGCAAGAGAAGCTTCCAAAGCCGGTGAAGGATGCGTTGAAAGTAGATTCCAGAAAGAGGAGCGCTCTGCAACGCGCGACTCTGTTCGCTGCCGGCATTTCGAAAAACGCCCAGTCAGAGAAAACGGAATCGTCGATCGCGGAATTGCAGAACAAAGTTCGTGAAATAGATCGAGAGTTATCCAAGGGTGTCAATACCTTGGTTTTGCGTGAGAAACCCGAAGGCAGGAAATCGACGGTCTTCATTCAAGGAGACTTCACTCGCCCCGACGAGCCGGTGCAACCAGGGGTTCCGGGCGTTCTGCATGCGATGTCTGTAGAAGGTAAGGAGAAGTACGATCGACTGGATTTGGCCAAGTGGATCGTCTCCCCAGACAACCCTCTTACAGCGCGCGTCATTGTCAATCGCGTGTGGCAGGTTTACTTTGGGAAGGGAATTGTCGAAACGGAAAATGATTTCGGCCTGCAGAGCGCTGTACCGACTCACCCAGAGCTTTTGGATTGGCTTGCGGTCCAGTTCATGAAGGACGGTTGGAGCTTGAAAGATCTGCATCGCCAGATCGTTTGCTCGGATACCTATACCCGCAGCTCCTTAGTTAGGGACGATCTACTCGATGTTGACCGCGACAACTATCTTCTCGCTCGTCAGCAGAGATTGCGATTGGATGCTGAATTGGTGCGAGACGTTGGTCTGGCCGCGAGCGGGCTTCTGAGTCCTAAACTAGGAGGTGCACCGGTGTTTCCGCCCATTCCAGATGGGGTGATGACGCAGGGGCAAGTCAAAAGAGAGTGGAAAGTTAGTCAGGGCGAAGACCGTTACCGACGGGGTGTTTACACATTCATTTACCGAGCGACCCCTCCACCATCGCTAAATGTTTTTGATGCACCGGAGGGAAACAGCAGTTGTACTCGGCGGAACCGGAGCAATACGCCTTTACAAGCGTTGACGCTACTAAATGATGCAGCCTTCGTGGAGTTTGCCGGGGCACTATCAAAGATCATCGAAAGGGATGGTCTTGAGGTCGCATTCCAACGTTGCACTTCTCGTAAGCCTACGGAACCGGAACTGGCAGTGCTGAGCCAGTTGGATCCGTTCAGCGCCGCGCGGGTTTTGCTCAACTTGGACGAAACACTCACACGCGAATAATTATTGATTCCCCATCACGAACCAATCCCATACCAATTCCATAGCCCAATGAACAACGACCTTCGATCGATTCTTGATCAGCAGCTTCAGCAGCAGACTCGTCGGCACTTCTTCGAGAGATGTGGCATCGGGGTGGGCGCGGTGGCGCTACAGCAGCTACTGGCACAGTCGGGGCTAGGTGCTTTTTCGGAAACCAATCCGCTTGCTCCCAAGCAACCGCACTTTCCCCCGAAGGCGAAGCGGGTCATTTTTTTGTTCATGGCGGGCGGGCCGTCGCAGCTGGACATGCTGGACTATAAGCCGGCGCTCAACAAATTGAATGGGCAGCCCATTCCACAAAGTTATGTGGAGGGGAAGCGATTCGCGTTCATGGATAGCAGTCACAGGATCAATTTGCTGGGGACGCGGCGAACATTTGCGCAATACGGCGAGACTGGATCTTGGGTCAGTGACTTGTTGCCCCATACCGCGAAGATTGTCGATGACTTGACTTTCATCAGGACTTGCAAAACAGACTTGTTCAACCATGCACCCGCCAAACTGTTCATGAATGCGGGGACCGGTCAATTCGGGCGTCCCAGCATGGGAGCTTGGCTCACCTATGGTTTGGGAAGCGAGTGCAATGATCTGCCTGGGTTTGTCGTGCTTCAAAGCGGTCCACGGGGGCCGCGCGGCGGCGCCATTCTTTGGGGGAGCGGGATGCTACCATCGACGTATCAAGGAGTCCCGCTTCGGAACAAGGGGGAACCGATCTTGAATCTGACGACGCCGGAGCAAGTCACCGAGGAAAAGCAGATTGAAGTGATAAGGGCTGTAAGACAGCTCAATTCCATGCGCCTTGAGCAGACCGGGGACGACGAGATATCGACTCGGATCAATGCCTACGAGATGGCTTATCGGATGCAGTCGAGCGCACCCGATTTGATGGACACTTCGGATGAGACGCAGGAGACGCTCGATTTGTATGGGATCAAGGATCCGAAGGAGTCAACGTTTGCGAGGAACTGTTTGCTCGCGCGTCGCTTGGCTGAGCGCGGAGTTCGGTTCATCCAGCTTTATCACACCAATTGGGATCACCATGGCGGTCCGACGGAGAACTTGGAAAAGCATTTACCAGAGATCAGCAAGGAGATCGATCAGCCTTGCGCGGGACTGGTAAAGGATCTGCAGCGACGTGGATTGCTCGAGGATACGATTGTGATTTGGGGAGGTGAGTTTGGTCGTACACCGATGGGTGAGGTGCGCGAATCCACTGGTCGCAATCACCACATCGATGCCTTCACCATGTGGTTTGCGGGAGGCGGGTTCAAGCCCGGCGTAAGTTATGGAGAGACCGACGAGTTTGGGTTTGGGCCAATTGACCAATCGGTTCATGTGCGCGACATTCATGCCACCGTTCTGCATCTTTTGGGCCTAAATCACGAGCGGTTATCCGTACGATCCCAAGGTCTCGATTTCCGGTTGACCGGAGTGCTGCCGGCAAGGGTCGTGAGGGAAGTTTTGGTTTAGCGGTACGTCGAACTAGGTTCCGTCCCCTCTTCCGGTTTCTTTTTTCCCCCAACTGTCCAACTTGCGGCCTCCTCTTGGTCCGATCCCGGGGTAAAGTGCTAGAGGTGCCATCGAGGGCCTTTGGCGATGCTTTCGCGTGGTTTTCGTTGCCATTGCAAAGGATTTGCGGCTTCTTTATAAGTTCCGTTAATTGTCAAGTTGCGTATTTAAAAAAACAACTAACAAATCGCGAAGAAATCGATCAAAAAATATGACTAGAAAAATAGCGGTCGATAAACTTAGTCAAGTTGTCGTGTAACGGCGGCTGTCCGCACCTTCAGCTGGTTGTGGGCGGCAATCTTTTCGGATTCTTCATTTTTGGGTAAAGGGAAACGTATGTCACAGAAGCGTAGAGGCTTCACGCTCGTTGAGCTGTTGGTCGTGATTGCGATCATCGGCATCTTGGTTGGTTTGCTGTTGCCAGCAGTCCAAGCTGCACGGGAAGCGGCTCGCCGCATGAGCTGCAGCAACAATATGAAGCAGTTGGCACTTTCGATGCACAACTACGAAAGCTCGTTCAAGAAGGTTTCTCGTTTGGCGACTTGGGTCGACAAGGGCCTCGGAATGCAGCAATCGAACTGGAATGGATACTCGGCTCACGTGGGTATTCTCCCGTTCATCGAGCAAAACAATTTGTTCCAGCAGTTTACGTTCACCCTTTATCACTACGACAATCCGAGTCCGTTGCCGGTCGGCGTGAGCGTCACCCCGTTGATCTTGGGACGAACCCCGATTCCAGCCTTCCTTTGTCCATCGGATCGTCCTTATCCGTCGGCTGCTGAACTTGGGCAAAACAACTACGGTTGGAGCGAAGGCACGAACGTAGGTTGGAACACCGCTGCCGGGAACCAAAACGGTTTCTACAAACGGAATATCGATACCAAGTTCGGCGACATCACAGACGGTTTGTCCAACACCATTATGATGGCGGAATTTGTGAAGGGTGACGCGACCACGGCAATCCTCACCAACATGGGTGACTTTGCTCGAAACATCGCCTTGCCTTTCGCTATTCGTCCTACACAGGCTCAGTTGGATGCCTACGGTGCATTGACTGCAGCTGCGGGTGCGAACCACCGCGCTGACGCAGGGTTCCGTTGGACCGCTCCTGGATTCTACAACACCGCTATCAATACCGTTGCTCCACCGAACTGGAGATTCCCAGCTGGTATGGCCTGCGATGGTTGCGGTCAAGGGGACTCGCAAGGGGTCTTCCCTGCACGAAGCCGGCACACTGGAGGTGTTATGCACGCTCTCGGTGACGGTTCGGTCACCTTCATCAGCAACAGCGTTGATTTGATCACCTACCAAGCGTTGGGAACAGCGATCGGTGGTGATGTTGCTGGCGAATACTAAGATCTGCTGATAGATTGTAGTTGCATCCCTCTGGGCTTGATTGTTTGAGCCCAGGGGGTTTTTAATTTCGGAATCGAGTTTTTAGAATTAGGAATTCAATCGTGTTGCGTAACTTGCTGCTGGGAACGTTGGTCCTTGGTACTGTCGCTGGCTGTGGTGGTGGCGGCGATGTCGAGGTTTCCCAAAAGATCGAGGGTGTTCCAACCGAGGGCATCGATCAACTCCGAGTCATGTTGGAGGAAACGGCCAATAGCGGTAAACCACTTGGGAGCGGTGCTGTTGTTTATCAGCGTCAATTGAACATGTTGAGTACAACCGACATGGAGAAGGCAAAAGCTCTGCAGCCTTATATGGACGAATTGATGGGGCTAACAGACCCTGCGAAGATCAAGGCGAAGGCGAAAGAGTTTCTTTCGAAACTGTAAGCGGTTTTTTGAACAGCTCGATTTAGGTGCGCTAGCGTCCAAGGGCTGATGTATCAGCCGAAATCGCGCTAGCGTCCGGTTGCCAACGATCCATCGCAAAGAGCGTCTTGGAGTTCCAGGTAGTAAGCTCGGGGCTAGCGTCCAAGGACTGATGTATCAGCCGGAATCACGCGAGCGTCCGGTTACCATCCAAGCGAAGCTTGAGCATCCGTTGGGGATCGAAACGGTTTTATGGGAAAGTCAAAAACGAGATCGTCCAAGCCGCCGACGAAGCAATCTTTGAAGAAGTCGAACGCCGGCGATTTGCCCGCGAACCCGACCTCCTCCAAGCGAACGCGGCAGTGGGTGCTTCTAGGGATCCTCGTTGCCTTGACGATCCTGTTTTTCGCTTGGGGAGGACTATCGAGGATTGTTCACTCTTCCGCAAACCTCGCTTTGCAAAAGGGGGAGTTTGATCAAGCCGAGCGGTGGCTGGCAGCATTGGATCGAGTACATCTCGCCAGCGGCGAGACATCCTTTCTGCAAGCGCGTTTAGCTCGGAAGCGGGGCGATCTCGATGCGATGGCCGCTCATCTCAAGGTGTCTTTTGATCGCAAGTTTGATCCCAAGCGACTGAACCGGGAGCAGATGCTGGCGCTAGCCAGTTTGGGGCGTCTGGATAGCTCGACCGAATCCACTTTGAAGAATTGGCTCAAAGATCGAGACGCGGATTTGAGTGAAGTGCTTGATGCCTATACGACAGGCTTAACCGTGCTTTCTCGATTTCCTGAAGCGGTCGAATTGCTGGAGGTGTGGGAAGAAGAATGCCCATGGGAGCCGCTGGTTCATCACAAACTCGGGAGAATCCACGAGCATCTATTTCAAAACGAACCGGCCGAGGAAGAATATCGCAAGGCGGTTGCTAAGGATCCTGCATTCCTAAAGGGATGGTTCAGTTTGGGGCGATTGCTCCTCCATGTTCGAAAGCCTGACGAGGCATTGAAAGCTCTCCAAAAATGCGATCGTGGTGAATCGAAGCTTGCGGCTCAAACCAACATCGCGCTGTGTGAGAAAGCGTTGGGGAATGTCGAGCAAGCCAAAGCGATTCTGCTCGAAGTGATGCAGCACTCGGAGGAGGAGATTCGAGAATCTTATCGTGCTGTCGATGACATTCCCGAGCGATTTGTCGCCGCCTCTGAATTGGGGGGGATCGAAACAGAGCTTGGTGAATACGCTGCGGCTCGCGAGCATTTGGAGATGGCACTTCGTTACTTTCCGCTCGATTCCATCGGTCGCTATTCCTATGCAGTGGCCCTGCGAGGGCTAGGTGAACGAGAAAAGGCCGAAGAAAACTTTGAGAAGGTCAAGGCGTCGAGAGCCGCTCTCGATCAAGTCACGCAGCTGCAAGAACGTATTGGTATGAATTCCAAGGATACGGATGCTCGCATTCAAATCGGGAAGATCGTACTTGAAAATGAATCGGAAAGAACGGGCGTGTACTGGATCAAGAGTGTTTTTTCGTATGATCCAAGAAATGAATCTGCCCATTCAGCTCTGGCAGACTACTACCAATCCAAATTGGCAAGCGACCCAGCATACAAGCAACTCTATGAGTACCATCTCCAATTCGTTAAATCGGCTTCTACGACATCGAAGTAAGTATGTTGGGGGCGTTCTTCTGCTTTTCGCAGGCTCGGCATTTGCTTTGTTGGGATGCAGACCCGGCGATCCTGCTCAAAACAAATCTGGTGCACCCGAGAAACAATCGGCTTCACCAAACACAGCACCATCGAGCGATATCTCCTTTGAAGATGTCACAGCGAAGCTGGGGGTGAATCACGTTTACGACAATGGAGAGCAGTCCAATCTCTACGCCTACCTAGAGTCTGTTGGAAGCGGCGTGGCGACACTCGACATGGATTTAGATGGTTGGCCTGATCTGTTCTTTCCCGGTGGCGGCAAGCTTCCGGCTTTGGGGCAAATCCAAGGCTTGCCGGGATCAGCGTGGAGAAATCAGCTCGGAAAACGCTTTATCAACGTCACCGAAGAAGCGAAGCTGGGCATTATCAAGCACTACACCATGGGGTCGCAAGCCGCGGATGTAAATAACGATGGATTCCCCGATCTGCTCGTCACCGGGTACGGGGGAGTGCTGCTGATGATGAATCAAGGGGATGGAACCTTTGCTGATAGCACGTCCGATTCGGGACTCGATGCCTCGCTGTGGTGCACCAGTGCCGCGTTTGCAGATTTCAACCGCGATGGGATCCTCGATCTGTTCATAGCCCAATACATCGACTGGTCATGGGAGAATAACCCGGATTGCAAATCCACCGCTGGAGTTCGCGATATCTGTCCACCCGCGGCCTTCAAAGGACAACCGGACCGTCTTTACTTTGGAAATGGGGATGGGACCTTTCGCGATGCAAGTGATCGACTCGATACAAAGGCCTTCGGGAAAGGATTGGGCGTCCTAGCTGGCGATTTTGATCAAGATTCGTGGGTGGACATCTATGTTGCGAACGATACGACAAACAATCTCTACTATCACAATCTAGGTGACGAGAGGTTCGAAGAGGTCGGTGTCTCGAGCGGTTCGGCACTTGATGAACGGGGATTGCCGACCGGTAGCATGGGGGTTTCAACGCTCGATTACGATCGCGATTTGAAGCCTGATATCTGGGTCTGTAACTACGAACACGAGTCGTTTGCCCTCTACAAGAATGAAGGGAACAGCATATATCGCGGGGTGAGTTCTTCGTCAGGTCTTACGGCGCTCGGGACCATGTTTGTTGCGTTTGGAACGGCGACGGGGGACTTTGACTCGGATGGGGACGAAGACATCGCAGTGACCAACGGGCATGTGCTCAGACAACCGCCTGGAAACTCGGTCGAGCAGCTGCCTCTGTTTCTTTCGAACAATGGAAAAGGGAAGCTGATTCGGCAGGAGTTTTCGCCCGAGTCTTACTTTGGAAAGAAATGGCGAGGCCGAGGCATGATCGCCGTCGACATAGACTGCGATGGCGATCTAGATCTGGTCGTATCGCATGTGAATCAACCATCGGCGATTCTGGAAAACAATCGCACGACCGATTCGGATTGGTATCAGCTGGAATTGAAAGGGACACGTTCCAATCGCGACGCCATCGGGAGCCAAGTCGTGTTGAGCACGGATAAAGGAAAGCGGTTGCGTTTGATTTGCGGCGGTGGCAGCTATCTAAGCCAAGGGCCCTATAGCGTTCACTTTGGAGTTCCCAAGGGAGAGAAGTTGGAAGCTTGTGAAATCACTTGGCCCGATGGGGAGCGGCAGCGAATCGAATCGTTGGCTCCGAGGCAAAAACACACCATCATCGAGCCCTCTCTGGTAGGGGCATCCGTTTCCTCAAGGTGAAATAGCAAAACGTCGTCTCGCTTGTTCGGTAATTCTCAATACGGCGGGATGCTTTACCTTGCGTTCTACCGAGATCGCGTAGAACTTTTCGGTAAGATGCGGAATATCCGCGATCCACTCAACTCCGTACATCGACTCCACTTCCTTTCGTATGACGTTGACGATTGGGAAGATTCCGTGACCGGCTCGGCCCATGATCTTTAGCATCGCGCTGTCATCGAATTCCCCGACGATGCGAGGGCGAATTCCGTTCTCCTCGAACCAGTATTCGAGTGATCGACGCAGGTAGGTGTTGCTCATGGGGAGGAGCATCGGGGCGCCATTCAAGCATTCAGGAAATCCTTTCTTGTATTTTTTCGCAATGGACCGCGCGGCGACAAAAGAAACTTCGGATTCACCTAACAGGTGGGAATAGGCACGAACCTTCAGACTGGGATCGATGGGAGTATCCGAAAGAACGACGTCCAGTTTGTGAATGGCGAGATCTGCTAGCAGTTTACCGATGTCACCTTCATAGCAACATAGTCGCAAGTTGTCGGTGACTTCAAAGGTCGGCTCTAGCAACTGGTACGCCACCACTTTGGGCATAACATCTTTGATCCCCACCCGCAGGACCGTGGGGCCTCCTACTGGTCGACCATGAACCATATCCAGCAGTTCTTGGCCTGTTGAGAAGATATCCTGCGCGTAGGCTTGTACTGCTTCTCCCATCTCCGTCAACGCAAGACCGCGACCAGCCTTTTTGAAGAGCTCGACTCCGAGGGAGGACTCCAGTTCTTTTAGCTGGATGCTAATCGTGGCGGGAGTGACGTGGAGAATCTCACTCGCGCGAGCGACAGAACCTTCGCGTGACACGATCCAAAAATACTGAAGATGGTGATAGTTGAGCCAATTCATTCGCATCGCTTTCGATTTGATTTTTTCATACGGATTACGTCGATGATTCAATGGTTTTTAACCAAAACCGAGTAGATAATCCTTAACGTTCGATGGACCTTGTAGCCGTTCTCACCGTTTTGTTTCTCCTCTCTTGGCGAAAGCGCAAGTAATGAAGTGTCCCAGTTGTAGTGATTCGCAGCTGTTGATCGCAGAGCGGAAGGGGATCGAGATTGATTACTGTCCAAATTGCCGAGGGGTTTGGCTAGATCGCGGAGAACTCGACAAATTTATTTTGCAATCGGAGGCAAGTGTTCGCGATGAGGAGCCTCGATTGAGTAAGCAATTGGGCCCTGAACGCGATTTATCGCGATATCCGGACCATCCATCGGATCATCGTCGTCGATACGAGGACGACGACGATGATTACGATCGGCGGCGATATCCTTATCCGAAGAAGAGGAAATCTTTTTGGGGAGAGCTTTTCGATTTCGATTAAGCGACGTTCGACTCTTGTTTCGGACGGCGGTGCAAGGCTTCTAATACTTGCTGAATAACCTTGGTCTCGCGCGGCGAGATGCTTCCCATGCCCCAAACGCCCCCTGAGCTCCGGGCCACCAGATAGCAGAGCTCCACAATCTCTCGGATTAACGAGTCGCGATCTTGCGGTGGGAAGCTATCGAGGAACGAAACGGAGAACGATTCCCATAGATTCCACAAGTCTTTGGACGGGGGATCTCGAAACAGGCTGTGCGATATGAAGCACGCGACCGCATCTTGCGATACCCCTTTTTGGGGTAATGCTAGTCTGATCGCCTCTTGCTCGCGTTCATCCGCTTGCCCATCTGCCCAAGCTACGAAAACGGCGGGCGCGTATAAAAAGGCAGTGATCGTGGAGAGGTCCAAACCAGCGTCCACCAACCCCTCGATAATCCGCGGATCGCGAATACCGGTGCAAGCCTCGAAGGATTTGACCCTCTCCGCTCGATCGATACGCATGCGCAGGCTTTCCAGCAACTCGCGATCCATTTTGTAGAAGAATGCCTCGGCCAAGGCTTCGCCACGACTTCTCTTTTTCGCTTCCAACGACATCACACCACTCCTATACCGTGAAAAGTTACCGCGAATGTCCAACGTGCTGGCGGTTGGGCTTGCTCGACATCGCTCCATTCCATTTTGAGCCGATGCCTGCCGCTACACGCGAGCCTTGCGATTCTAGTGCGATCAGTGCATGCAGAAAAACTAATTCTTGTTTACTAAGAGTTTGGTTTTTTCAAAGGGTTGTGGAGTGGCCGCGCGGTCGTGTTTCGGTGGAGCGAATGGACGTGAACGTGAACGTGGAGGCGGACGTGGAGGCTGATGGTGATTCTGAAACGCAAAGAGCTTCAGCGATTGCTGAAGCTCCTGCGTTAGACCAAGCGTCTAAGTCTTTTTATGAGTCGTTGCCGACTGTTGTATGGCTAGCCGAAGCTAGGTGCAATTAGTTGCAACCGCAGCTTGGTGCTGGTGCTTCGCAGCAAACAGGAGCTGGTTCGCAGCAGCTGGACTTCTTGCAGCTCAGTTTCGAGAGCAAAGCCTTGAGGTGGTGCTTGCGAGCTGGCTTGCAGCATGGATCAACATCGCAGCAGCTTGGAGCTGCATCGCAGCAAGGAGCTGGTGCAGGAGCAGGAGCTGCACAGCATGGTGCTGGAGCAGGAGCAGGTGCTTCGCAGCAAGGTGCAGGAGCTGGTTCGCAGCAGCTGGACTTCTTGCAGCTCAGTTTCGAGAGCAAGCCTCGGAGGTGGTGCTTGCGAGCTGGCTTGCAGCATGGATCAACGTCGCAGCAGGTGGGAGCTGGTTCGCAGCAAGCGACAGGAGCTGGCTCACAACAAACAGGTGCTGGTTCGCAACAAGCATTCTTCTTGCAGAAAAGACCAGCGGAAGCGGTGGACGAGAAGCTAATTGCAACAGCAGCCACTGCCAAAGAAGCGATCAAACGACGCATGGATGTATCTCCAAACACAAACGAGGGTTTCATTTACCGCGTCCGTAACATTCTGGTTGCCTGCCGTCCTGGCCTTCATCCAGTCGCCATCGTCTTGATGGTCAATGACGCGAACTCCTAAGAGATTCCCCAAGGATCAGGAAACGCAACCTAAATGGCAAATATTGCCCAAAAGTAATTTGGAAAGCCACGAACAACGTAGCGGTTATAACGGATATGATTTGGGCCGCCCCCGAAAGTGTCTTTGCTTCCCTCCCTACACGTTCTCCCCTTTCGAGCCGGATGTTATGCGAGAAGCCCCGTTTCAAATTGTTGGTTTGGGTGAGGTTTTATGGGATGTATTCCCGGATGGGCCCCGGTTCGGAGGTGCGCCCGCCAACTTCGCTTCCACCTGCAAGCAGCTTGCACGCGACAAAGCCGACGTTCATGTCTTGAGCGCCGTCGGTTCGGACTCTCTAGGGGACGCAGCATTGCAGGAACTGTCCAAGTTGGCCGTCCGAACGGAGCTGGTTCAACGAAACGATCGAGAGACGGGGCAAGTTTTCGTGGAGTTGGATACGCAAGGTCGAGCTTCGTACCGGTTCATTGAGCACCCAGCTTGGGATGAGATCCACTGGTCAGAGGCTTTGCTCGAGCGGGCAAATCGAACGGATGCCGTCTGCTTTGGGACATTAGCGCAGCGTTCTCTCGTTTCGCAAAACGCCATCAAGCGTTTCTTAGATGGCTGCCCAAGCGGGGCTTTGAGAGTGCTCGATTTGAATTTGCGAGCTCCTTACTTCACACGCGATTGCATTCTCAATTCGATGGGCTGGGCCAATGCCCTGAAATTAAATGACGAGGAGCTTCCAATCGTGGCAGAGATGCTCGGGGAATCGGGGACCGAGAGGGAATTGCTGCAAAAATTGCAGGAGCGATACGGATTTCAATTTATTGCACTGACAAAGGGGGAGAAAGGGTCCGTGATTTTGGCGGATCGATGGATCGAGCGTCCCTCCAATTCCATCGTCATTCAGGACACTGTCGGGGCGGGGGATGCGTTTACGGCCGCGTTGGTTTTGGGAGTGTTAACAAACCAGCCCTGGGAGACCATCCAAGCTTGGGCAACCGACGTGGCCGGGCATGTGGCCTCCCAAAGCGGCGCAACACCGCCATTGCCAAAAGGACTTTGTTTACCACAATAGCGACCCTTCGGACGTTCCGTTTCGATCCTGCGACTAACACCGGCTTCGGTGGCATCCTTTTAAAAATTATGTCGATCATTCAAGAACTTCAGTGGCGTGGCCTCATCCATCAATGCACGGACATCGACGCCGTCACCAAGCAGCTTGAAAGTCCGACCGTTGTCTATGCAGGCTTTGACCCGACAGCCGATTCTTTGCACCTTGGGCATTTGCTACCGCTGACGCTGCTTCGCCGATTCCAACGCGCTGGACACAAGCCGATCGCCTTGGTCGGAGGTGCGACCGGGATGATCGGCGACCCAAGTGGCAAAAGCGACGAGCGGAATCTTCTTTCGAAGGAGCAGCTCGCCAGCAACGTGGAGGCAATTCGCTCGCAGGTCGCTCAGTTCGTGGACTTCGCAGGCGACTCGGGAGCTCGGCTCGTCAACAATTTCGATTGGATGCATTCGTTTTCCTACCTCGACTTTTTGCGAGATGTCGGAAAGAACTTCCCTGTCAACGTGATGCTGAGCAAGGACAGTGTGAAAAGCCGGCTGGAGCGATCCGATAGTGGGTTGAGCTACACAGAATTTAGTTACATGCTTCTTCAGGCATACGACTTCGTCTACTTGGCAAAAAACATGGATTGCAGGTTGCAGCTGGGTGGCAGTGACCAATGGGGAAACATCACCGCCGGAATCGATCTCGGTCGACGCATGTTGAGCAAGCAGTTGTTTGGGCTCACGAACCCGCTTCTAACAACCTCCGATGGCCGCAAGATGGGAAAGACGGAACGAGGAGCCGTATGGCTTTCACCGGATCGCACCAGTCCTTATGAGTTCTATCAGTATTTCATTAACGTCGCGGACGCCGATGTTTTGACTGTGATGCGGTTCTTGTCGGACATTCCGCACGAGGAGTACTTGCAAATCGAAGCCGAGCTCTCGGCCAAGCCAGGTGAGGCGCAGCGCCGGCTTGCGCAATCGGTAACGCATATCGTGCACGGATCGGAGGGGCTCGCTTCCGCCGAGCGAGCATCGCAGATACTCTTTGGCGGTGAAATCGATCGGCTATCCGATCGCGAGTTGGTCTCCATCTTCCAAGACGTTCCTAGCTGTACGATGCCGAAATCGGCTTTAGCAGCGGGGATCGGAATCATCGACGCATTGGTTTCCGCCGGTTTGGCATCGAGCAAAAGCGAGGCGCGGCGAAGCACCGAAGCGGGCGGAGTCTACATCAACAATCGCCGTTGCCCAGGAATCGATAAAGTGCTTGGCGCGGACGATTTAGCCAGCGAATCCGTGATTGTTCTTCGAAGCGGCAAGAAGAAATACGCTCTCCTCCGCTTCGAATAATCCCCCCGTAGTAACCGTTCTCCGACCGGGTGTCCGCGCCTGAGGTAGTGGATCTTGTTAAAGATCCAGCACGCGCCCGGAGGTTTAACAACCTCCACTACGCCACTTGGCTAATTCGAGGAAGCTTCTTTTACCAACGAGTTGTCATCCTCTTTGGCAGCGAGATGATCCAGTATGCGATAGAGACTGCGGCGAGCGATACCAAGCTCTTTGGCTGCCTTGGTCTTGTTCCCTTTATTGCGCTTCAATACTTCCAGCACGTGTCGATGCGATAGAAGCTCCAGTGGCACAGCATCCCCAACCCGCGGTTCATGATCCCCATCGCCATAGGAATCCTGACCGCCGCTGCGCCGAAGCTCGGATGGCAAGTTTTCAATATCGATGACATTGTTGTCTGCAAGTATCTTCGCCCGCTCCAACGCGTTAATAAGCTGCCGCACATTCCCAGGCCATCGCGCTGTTCGGAACAATTCCTCCACGCCTGGACCAAGCCGCCAATCTTCACCCAACCAGTGATGGACCAAGAGAGGAATATCGTCGAGTCGCTCTCGCAGCGGCGGAATCGAAATCGACAGGACGTTGACGCGATAGTACAAATCCTCGCGGAAACGACCTGCCGCAACCTCTTGGTTCAGGTCTCGATTGGTCGCGGCGATCAAACGAACTTTTACCTTCCGCTCTTTTGTCGAACCGATACGACGCATCGATCCGTCTTCAAGCACCCGCAGCAACTTGGCTTGAAGACCACCAGCCAACTCTCCAAACTCATCGATGAACAATGTACCGCCGTCGGCGATCTCAAAGAGTCCGGGCTTGGCATCGACCGCGCCGGTAAAGGCACCCTTCTCGTAGCCGAACAACTCGCTCTCCAGAAGTGACTCGGGCAGAGCGGCGCAGTTGATCACGACCAGCGGTTTGTCCGCCAGTGTGCTCTGCGCATGAATTGCACGCGCCACTAACTCCTTGCCCGTCCCGCTTTCCCCCAAAATCAGGACTGGTTTGTCGCTTGGCGCAATGCGCCCGATCAGTCGCTTCACCTCCTGAATTCCCTGCGAATTACCGATGAGTGGTTTCGGGCGATTCTGATCAGCAAGCTGACGCTTGAGGTGGATGTTCTCACGTTCCAAAGTCACCGTTTTGGAAACCCGCCTGACCAAGTTATCGAGCTCATCCAATCCGAATGGCTTCGAAAGATAATCGACGGCCCCTCGCTTCATCGCCTCGACGGCGGAGCCGATGCTTCCCCCTCCGGTCAGCATAATCACTTTGAGTTCTGGATCCTCTTTGCAGAGGCGGGTTAGCAACTCCAGACCATTCATGCCGGGCATGTTTTGGTCGATGATCGCGACGTGGAAATGCTGGCTGGCTTGAACCGCGATCGCTTGCTCCGCATTCGCTGCTGCCACCACGCGGTAGCCTTGCCGCTGAAAAAAGCGACAAGCCGGCTCGAGAAAGTCAGGCTCGTCATCGACCAGCAGCAGATCGATCGGGTCACTGAGTGCGGCTAACACCATGATTAGGCTTCGGTGATAAAGTGAAGTAAGGTTCCAGAAAACGCAGATTAGCCCCGGTGAACGGCATTGGCGCGAGCCCTCCGGTGAGCGGAACGGGCGCGAGCCCTCTGGTGTGTTCACGCCAGCGACCATGCGATCGCAACCCATTGAGCAAATCCGATACCAATCTGGGAGACGAGGAAATCCTTAGCGTCCGACTACGCGGCCGGTAGCGGGCGAAGGGGGAGTAGGAGGGAGGATCCACGGGTTGGGGGGAGGACCGGTCGGAGACCGGTTGCAACAGAGAACACCGGTCGGAGACCGGTTACTACAGAATGGGGCCGCTTACTATGTTCCAGGAACGGGTGCGGCTAGGGATAGTGGAGACCTCGGGGAAAAGAGAATGCTGCTCAAGCAGGATTAGGCTGGCTGCTTTTATAGAAATGTTAGAAGTGATTGCGAAGTCTCTGATAAAGTGTGCAAAAATTGCACACTTTAGTGCAGGCGGTTGCGCGCTCGCGGGTTGTCACTAGATCTTGTTGGGACTTGAGCGGGGCGAATACGGGGTTGCGACACTTCGTACCAAACCCATCAAATTGTGAGGAGGATTTGATGCGGATCGGTTGGTTTTTGTTGGAATCTGGAAGTTGTGACAGTTTGGCACTAGAAAATGAAGTTGATTGGATCCTGAAGCGGTTTGGGGATCCCAAAAATCATTTATAAATGGCACAACGGTTGCGTTGACGGTTGCGATCAGTGACGACGCATCGTTTTTCCACTTCTCCCCCGACACGAATTGAATCATGTCTTTTGCAGAACAACCGCTGAGTCCCCAAGCGGTATCCACGGACGAAATGGCTCGAAACTCCTCTAGCGGCCGCGAGGCACAGGGCTTGGAGACATTCAGCTACGACGACGGAATTGTCCGAATGTTTATGGTGGCCACCATTTTCTGGGGCTTGATCGCGACCGTCGCTGGTCTACTCGTTGGATTGCTACTGGTTCTACCGAATCTTTGGCAAGGGATGGATCCAAAATACAGTTCTCTCCTATCCTTTAGTCGCCTGCGTCCACTTCATACGAACGCTGCTATCTTCGCGTTCGCTGGAAATGCGATATTCGCCGCCGTCTACTACAGCACACAACGGCTTTGCAAATGCCGCATGTGGAGTGACACGCTAAGTCGTCTCCATTTCTGGGGCTGGCAATTCATCATCGTTGCAGCCGCTGTGACTCTCCCGCTCGGAATCACTCAGAGTAAAGAGTATGCCGAATTGGAATGGCCCATCGACTTGGCCATCGCCGTCGTTTGGCTGGTTTTCTTCGGCGGAAACTTTTTGATGACCCTTTGGAACCGCCGTGAACGTCACATGTACGTTGCACTCTGGTTCTACATCGCGACGATCGTTACCGTGACCGTATTGCACGTTTTCAATAACTTGGTCGTGCCGATTTCGTGGGGCAAGAGTTATTCCGTCTACGCAGGTGTGCAAGACGCCTTGATGCAATGGTGGTATGGTCACAATGCCGTGGCATTCTTTTTGACGACCCCGTTTCTCGGCTTGATGTACTACTTCCTTCCCAAGGCGGCTGAGCGCCCTGTGTTCAGTTATAAGCTCAGTATTATCCACTTTTGGTCGCTGGTCTTTATCTACATTTGGGCTGGCCCGCACCACTTGCACTACACCGCGCTCCCCGAATGGGCGAGCACGTTTGGGATGCTCTTTTCTGTGATGCTTTGGATGCCTTCGTGGGGCGGGATGATCAACGGATTGCTCACCTTGCGAGGGGCTTGGAACAAGGTGACTTCGGATCCGATTTTGAAGTTCTTCGTCGTCGGTATCACGTTCTATGGGATGTCGACCTTCGAAGGGCCTTTGTTGTCGGTGAAGAGCGTCAATGCGCTGTCCCACTACACCGATTGGACGATCGCTCACGTGCACGCCGGTGCTCTAGGTTGGAACGGCTTTATGACCTTTGGGATGATCTATTGGATGCTCCCTCGGCTGTTCCAGACCAAGCTTTGGAGCAAGAGCATGGCGGAATGGCATTTCTGGCTCGGCACGATCGGTATCCTTCTGTACATCATTCCGATTTACATGGCGGGAATTACTCAAGGCTTGATGTGGCGAGCGATGGACGATCTCGGCCGTCTGCAGTACCCAGACTTCGTCGAAACGGTGCAGTCAATTGTTCCTTATTGGTGGACCCGTCTCATCGGCGGTTCCCTTTACATCGTGGGAGTTGTCATGCTGGCCTTCAACGCCTTTATGACTTGGACAACCAGACCAGCTAAATACGAAGTTCCCGTTTACTCGGCACCTCGTTTGACTAAGGGCTATCACGATCAACCGATCGGAAAGAGCAAATTGCAAGGTGTCCCCGTTATCGATGCCGCTGTCGCCTTGGACAAAGTCGCCGCGATGGATTGGCATCGACGTTGGGAACGGCTCCCGATTCGGTTCACCATTCTTACAACGCTCGCAGTCATCATCGCGAGTTTGTTCGAAGCGGTACCGATGTTCCTCATCCGCAGCAACGTGCCGACGATCTCGACGGTCAAGCCTTATACGCCGCTCGAGTTGGCGGGGCGCGATATCTACGTTTCCGAGGGATGTTACAACTGCCATTCGCAGATGATCCGCCCGATGGTGGCAGAAACTCAGCGGTATGGTGAATACAGCAAGGCTGGTGAGTTTATCTATGACCGTCCGTTCCAATGGGGATCGCGACGCATCGGTCCCGATTTGGCTCGGGAAGGTGGAAAGCAAAGCAGCTTCTGGCACTGGACCCACTTCGAAGATCCGTACAAAACGTCTCCCGGTTCGGTCATGCCATCCTACAAGCACTTGCTCACCGAACGTTTGAACCTCAAGGAGATTCCCAAACGAGTGGAAGCAGCTCGATTCCTCGGAGCGGAATACGAATTCGAGCTCTCGGAGGTAGAGGGGATTGCGCAGCGCCAAGCTGAGGCTATCGCCGCCGATATCATCGCTCAAGGTGGACCGGTAACGTTTGAAGGGGAGTTGATCAAGGACTCCACCGCCATCGCTCTGATCGCTTACCTGCAGCGAGTCGGCAAGGATTTGTTTGCACCAGCAACCCCTGCAGCAGCACCGGCAGAGGCGACAGCGGTCACACCGGTTTCCGGCGCACCTGCAGCTGATCTGGATGGCAATTCAGGCGAGAGCGGCAATTCAGACGAGAAGAAGGAGTAGTGCAATGCTGAAAGATGTTATCTCCCAGCTGGATTACTCCCACTTTGACCAGATCGCCGTTGTGATGTTTGCGATCAGTTTTCTGGCCATTATCTGGGGTGCGCTACGGTTGCGTCCCGAAGCCGTTGAACGGTTTAGCAGCATTCCCATCCATGACCACGTCGTTGATCCAAGGAAAGGCGATCAAGAATAATGAATACATCCAACACGAAAGAAGTCTCGCTCGGCCACAGTTACGACGGAATTCAAGAGTACGACAATCCGTTGCCCGGTTGGTGGAAATGGTTGTTTTGGGGGACCATTGCGTTTTCCCCTCTCTACCTGATGTATTACCACAACGGTACCCCGGGGCGGTCCATCGCAGATCAATACACCGAGGGTGTGAACGAAAACACCCGAAAGCAGTACGCCGAAATCGGTGACTTGCAAGGGGATGAGGCGACGATGGTGAAGTACCTCAAAGAACCGAAGTGGGTCGGTGTGGGGCAAGCGATTTTCAAGGCGAACTGTGTTTCCTGTCACGGTGCGGATGGGGGCGGTAACGTCGGACCCAACTTATGCGATGAATCGTTCAAACACATCAAGACACTCCCAGATATTGTGAAGGTCATCAACGAAGGGGTGGCGGGTGGTGCCATGCCTGCTTGGGGAAATCGCTTTTCACATAAGAACGACGCTATTTTGGTTTCGATTTATGTCGCTAGCTTGCGAGGCTCCAGCCCAGCAACGGCGAAAGCACCCGACGGCAGCCCCATTCCCGCATGGCCAAAGGATTAACGAGCCCCAGAGTCGCATTTCACTCTGGCTCCCCTCGCCCCGCTTCGGGGAGAGGGGCTGGGGGTAGGGGGCGGTTACCACCATTCCAAAACAATGAACGAATTGGCAGTCGCGGAAGCAACCGGGGGCTAGCGCCCTGCGGCTGATGAGATCAACACATGCGAATTTCGCGCGAGCGAAATGCAGCCAATAAAACACACGAAGCCGAACCGGTTTCGCGAGGCGATTTTTCGATCCCTCTCATCAATATCATATCATGACTACGAATGACCTATCGCTCCCGATTCTTACCAAAGAGCAGCGCGACGCCAACATTGCCGCTTGCTCTAAGGGGTGCGGTAACTGTGGCGGAACAGCACGCTGCACCGATGAGCATCCTCCGGCCATGCAGATGGCTGGCAACAATGGGTCCATTCTTCAGCCGGATGAGCAAGTCCTTCCGACCCTTTCAAGGGATGGAAAACGGCGTTGGATCACTCCCAGCCTTGCAATGGGGAACAAGTGGCATTACCGCCGCTGGGTGGCTTACGCACTGATCGCTTTTTTTGTCACCCTTCCTCATTTGAGAATCAACGGAAAGCCCTACGTTCTCCTCGATATCGCATCGCGGCAGTTCACATTCTTAGGGCATACGTTCTATCCCACCGATACGCCTCTCTTGGCTTGTATCATGCTCGGATCGTTCTTCTCGATCATGCTGGTAACAAGCTTGGCCGGACGCGTTTGGTGCGGATGGGGATGTCCCCAAACGGTCTATCTCGAGTATCTTTTTCGTCCCATCGATCGATTGTTCGACGGGACGATCGGAAAGGGGGGCAAGGCTCGTAAACCGATGAGCGGTGTCGCGCAAGTCCTCCGTGTCTTGGTCTATCTCGTGTGCTGCATGTTCCTAGCTCATACGTTTCTGAGCTATTTCGTTAGCACCGATGAACTGCGTCGCTGGATCGTGACCCCCCCGACCGAGCATCCAATTGCGTTCGTTGTTATGGCCGGGACGACTTTGGCAATGATGTTCCATTTTCTTTACTTCCGAGAACAACTCTGCTTGATCGCCTGTCCCTACGGCAGGTTTCAGTCGGTCATGCTGGATCGCCAGTCTCTAATTGTCGCATACGATCTCAAACGGGGCGAACCGAGAAAGAAGGGAAAGCGGCAGCCGCTGCAAGTTCTTCAAGAGAACAAACCCGTGGCAGGGGATTGCATCGATTGCGGACGATGCACGGCAGTCTGTCCTACAGGAATTGATATACGCAATGGTCTTCAACTGGAGTGCATCCACTGCACCCAGTGCATTGACGCTTGCGATGCGGTGATGACCAAAGTCGGTTTGCCAACGGGCTTGATCCGCTACACCAGTCAAGATGGA
>JALOQZ010000166.1 GCA_025459245.1 Pirellula sp. | reverse complement strand
TGCCCGGATCGATCACGATGGCTTCGCCGGAACGTTGGCAACCGATCATGTAGGAAGCATGAGCGAGTGATTTGTCATAGAAGTATTTGAGTAACATAGCGAGACTCGTTGCTGGGGGATGGATTTGGACGATGTATGGTTTATTGATAGACGCGCATGCGCACACGGAGAATCCATTAGCCGGAACGCGCTAGCGTCCGGTTGTTTGAATCCTGGGAGATGAGCGATGCGCGGTCAGTGACACCGGAGTGCTCGCGCACGTGCCGTTCACGGGGCTATCGGCTGGCGGCGGATGACACCGGAGTGCTCGCGCACGTGCCGTTCACGGGGCTATCGGCTGGCGGCGGATGGTGGAGCTGCAGGGATATTCACCGAACAGCTCGGTGCACCGCCTCCGGTCGATCCAACGCGGTTCCAAGGCATCTTGGCGATCAGCATTCCCATCGCACAGCTGTCGGTAACACCAGCAAAGATCAGCCCCGCGCCGACAAAGCCCGACAGGCCAATCCAGTAGGGATGAACAAAGATGCTTAACAGAACCCCTGTTGTCACCAGTGTTCCGGCAGCGATTCGCACTTGTCTCTCCAGCGACATTGCTTTCTTACCTCGAACAACAGGAACACCTGCGGAAACACAGGCGTTGGTTCCGCCTTCGACATTGATCACGTTCAGCCCAGCTTGCTCCAGTTTTGCGCAAGCTTGTTGGCCGCGTGAGCCAGAGCGACAGATCACATATACGGGTTTGTCCGCAGAGGACTTGCGAGTACTGGTAACATCCGCTGCCTTGAGCTGGTCGAGAGGCAGATTCTTAGCGACTGATACGTGGACTTCGCGGAACTCCACAGGGGTTCGAACGTCGATCAAATCGATTGTTTCGCCCGATTGGATGAGTTGAAGAAGTTCGTTGGCTTGAATGGTTTTGGACATTGGAGTTTGCCTTTCGTTTTCTGAGTTTGCTAACCAAACCGAACGGAATCCGTTCGAACGTGCCGTGTCGTTTGGTTTACGAAGAGGGTAGAGCCAGCTGGCTTGAATTGGTTACAATCATTTTTCAACAATGCGAACGCGATTGGCGAATTGACCAGGAATCATTCATTCGGGAGTACGAATTGAGCGAAAAACCAGAAGCCTCCGAGCTTTTGCGGCTCGCAAAGCAAGGTGACTTTCAAGCCTTTCAGACGTTGGTTAGTGAGTTGCAACCCCGTGTTTACGGGTTGGCCTACCGAATGTTGCATCAATCGCAAGACGCGGAGGATGTTACGCAACAAACGTTTGTCTCTATGATCGAACACTTGAAGGACTTTCGAGAGGAATCCTCCGTGGCGACTTGGGCTTTGAAAATAGCCAGCAACTTTGCCCTCAAAATCCTTCGCAGGCGGAAAGGTCATGCGGCTTTGTCTCTCGACGACGGGCGAGAGGACGGATATGCGGACATGCCGCACCCTGAATATATAGCCCCCTGGAGGCGTCCGCCCGACGATATTGCTGCCGATGCTGAGGTTCAGCGAGAGATCCGGTCTGCCCTCGAGCATTTGGACGACAAGTATCGGACTGTTTTTGTGATGCGCGATATCGAGGGCTTTTCGGTGCGAGACACTGCTGAGGCACTGGGGTTGACCGAATCAGCTGTCAAAGTGCGTTTGCTCCGGGCTAGATTAGCACTGCGCGAGATATTGACCCGCCGATTCGGCGACGAAAGCCAAGTGATGATCCCGGATCACCAACACGGCTAGTTTTTCATTTCTTGTAACCTTTTTCCCTCTCGCAGATCCATCTTGTATGGGAGTCGGTTTGCGAGGACAAAACTATGACGTGCGAAGAACTGCTTAAAGCATTGAATGACTATGTCGATGGCGCAGAGCTTACCGAGATCTGCGAAGAGTTCGGCGCGCACCTTGCTGGGTGCAATCCGTGTCAGGTCGTCGTGGATAACATTCGCCAGACGATTGCACTTTACAAAGCGGGCGTTCCCTACGAAATGCCCGCCGCGTTTGAGAGTCGTTTACAGGCCTCGCTTCAGTCGAAATGGCTAGAAACGTTTGGGCATCGCTAGGCCCGGTTTCGCGACCAGACTCTGCACCGAATTCAATCGCATCAGGAGTATTGGAATGAAGCGAGTCTGTCGATTGTTGGGTTATGCGAGCTACCTCTGTAGTCTTTCGTTGATCGTTTTTCCGTGGGGAGCTTCTTCTGCTCAGGACTCGAAACAGCCAACACCAGCCGAAATAGCTGCCTCCGACCCTGTGGCGGCGAAGACGCTTCCTTCGATGGGCGAGCTGGGCGAATGGATCAAGTTGGGTGAGGAGATAGTTGCCAAGACGACCGAGCATCCTTTGTCCAAGCCATTTGTTGGGAACGGTTTGAATTGCACCAGCTGCCACCTCCAAAATGGGAGGCACCCCACGGCAGGTAGCTTTCTTGGGACGGCCACGGCCTATCCCGCTTGGGCCCCCCGCGAAAAGACCGTTCTAACTTTGGAAGATCGGATCCTCAATTGCTTCATGCGTAGCTGCAATGGAATTCGACCGCCTTTGGGGAGCAAGGTTTCGGTTGCGATCCAAGCGTACATCACCTCCCTATCTCAGGGGGAAGCGATGCGGATGAATCCCAAAAAATCCATAGGCCCCCGGGCTATTGTTCTGCTGTCCGCAAAGCCAGATTCTGCGAGCGCTGAGCGAGGGCGCCTTCTGTACGCGAAAAAATGCGTTGATTGCCATGGCTTGGACGGGCAAGGCGACACGGAAAACCCGCCGGTTTGGGGAAATCGTTCCTACAACGATGGAGCTGGACTGGCAAATGCCGAAAATTTGGGGGCTTGGTTGAAGGTTGCCATGCCGTTGGACGATGCCAATCTGACAGAGCAAGAGGCGATCGATATCGCGGTTTTTGTGAATAGTCACCAACGTCCCCGATTCAAGTTAGCGGAACACTTGCCACCTGCAGCGGAAATTGGCGTTTACAACGGCGAGACGCCGTAGGGCGTTCCGGGCATCTTATTTGCATCCTTCACGAACCGTCTGGGCACGCAAATGCCCGGCGGTGTATACTGGAAGTCGCCTACCCCGGGATTCGCCCACCCCCACCCACCCTGTCTTTCTGACAAAGCCACTATGATTGTGACCATTCTCGCGCGAAAGCTGCTCGCCTCCACCGTGGCTTGGTTGGCCATGCTTTTGTCGATTCATTGCCTCCCGTCTGCGTTGATCGCAGCGGATCCCAGTTCTGGTTATGTCCCTAAATTCGAACTCGATATCCAGCCGATCTTAACCGCGCGAGGTTGTAATTCAGGCCCGTGCCACGGGAAGTCGCGTGGTCAAAATGGTTTCGCCCTCTCTTTGTTCGGCTTCGATTCCAACATGGATTTCGATTCGGTCGTGAAGAACGCCCGCGGTCGGCGGATCCATGCGGCCGTCCCAGCTGAGAGCCTGCTTCTGACTAAAGCGACGGGAAAAGAGCCCCATGGCGGCGGTATTCGGATTCAACCCAACGACGACGATTTCCAAACCATCGTCGCTTGGATCCAAACCGGTATGAAAAGGGTTACCTCCGACGATCCCACACTTACAGTGCTGCGGATCAAGCCGGATCCGACTACGCTTGCGCCAAAGCAAGAGATCGACATTCGAGTCGAGGCAACTTATTCCGATGGCACGATCAAGGATGTAACGCATGTATCGGCGTTTCAGTCCAGCGATTCGGGGATCATCCAAGTCAAGGAAGGGAAGCTGAAGGCGGGTGAGCATGTCGGCGAAGCCACAATCATGGCCCGATTCATGGGACAGATAACGACTTGGAACACCGCTGTGCTCAAGGCCAAGTCGATACCGGACTCTGCATTCGCCAGCTTGCCCAGAAATAACTTCATCGACGACTTGGTTTATCAAAAACTGCAAGTCCTCGATATGCTGCCCAGTGAGTCTGCTTCGGATACGACATGGTTGAGAAGGCTCTACTTGGACGCGATCGGTCGCGTTCCTACTCCTTTGGAAGTCGAGGAGTTTCTTGCCGACACAAACGCCGACAAACGATCGCGGTGGATCGATCGTGTTCTCGACCAGCCTGAGTATGCCGATTTTTGGGCCAATAAGTGGGCTGACTTGCTCCGCCCCAATCCTTACCGAGTGGGGATCAAAGCGACCTACTCGTTGGACCTGTGGCTTCGTGAAGCGTTTCGTCAGAATTGGCCCCATGATCGTTTCGTCCGAGAGCTGCTCACGGCCCAAGGTAGCACTTGGAAGAATGGTGCCACCACGTTTTTTCGCGATCGTCGTGAACCGGATGAAATCACCAGCGTGGTTAGTCAGCTCTTCATCGGTGTGCGACTTGAGTGTGCCAAGTGCCATCAACATCCCTTCGAGGTTTATGGTCAATCCGATTTCTACGGCCTCGCTTCCTTCTTCTCCAAGATTGGGCACAAGGGGGTCGGGCTTTCGCCACCGATCTCTGGCGGTGAAGAGATCTTCTTTGTGAAGTCGAAAGGGGAAGTGCGTCACCCGCTCACGCAACAAGTGCTTGCGCCGAAGCCGTTGCTCAAAGAACCTGTGACTCTGTCCGAAGACGAAGATCCCCGCATCGCATTAGCGGATTGGCTTGTTTCGCCCGAGAATCCTTACTTTGCGAAGGCGGCTGCGAATCGGGTTTGGGGGGAAGTGCTCGGGATGGGGATCGTGGATCCAGTCGATGACTTTCGCGCAACGAATCCGCCGAGCAATGCTCCTTTGCTGGAGGCGTTGGCTGAGCATTACAAAGCGGTTGGGTTCGACACGAAGAAACTGCTCAAGGCAATTTTCTCAAGTCATGTGTATGCACTATCCTCCTTGCCCAATGAGAGCAACGCATTCGACCAACGGAACTTTTCCAAACATCTCCGACGTCGAATGCGGGCCGAAGTTTTGGCAGATGCCGTATCCGATGCGACGGGAGTGCCGACGAATTTCTCCGGGATGCCACACGGCACCCGCGCTGTTCAGCTTTGGACATTCCGAATCTCGTCGGACTTTTTGGATGCGTTTAGCCGTCCGGATGCCAATCAAGACCCACCGTGCGAGAGAATTGGCGATACCACCATGTCGCAGTCCCTCCATTTAATGAATTCCAGTCAGATTCAAGAACGATTGACTTCGGAAGAAGGGAACTGCGCCGCTTGGGCGAAGGAATCATCACCTGAAGTCGCGATTCGCAAAATCTATTTGCAACTCTACTCACGATTGCCGAGGTCGGAAGAAGTGGAAGCGTTGCTTCAGATTCGCAAAGATCAGCCCAATGAGAAGAGATGGGTGGAAGATATTGTTTGGTCGATGATCAACTCCCCGGAATTTTTATTTATCGATTAGGAGGATGGATGCCATGAAACGGCGAACCTATTTGAAATTGGGATTGGCGGGGTTGGCTGGCGGAAGCTTCCTCGATCTTTTAGCGCTCCGCAACGCGACTGCGTCGGACGGCTCGAAAGCGAGTGGACCGACCAAGCAGTGCAATTGCATTTTGATCTGGATGGATGGCGGCCCTACTCATTTTGAAACCTTTGACCCTAAGCCCGATGCCCCCTCGGAGATTCGAGGCGATTTCCGGCCGATCGCGACAAATGTTCCAGGGATACAGATCTGTGAACATATGCCCAAGCTGGCGTCGATTGCGGACAAGTACGCCATCATTCGATCGGTTTGCCACAACCAAGGGAATCACGGTGCTGGTAATCACTACATGATGACCGGGGCTCCGCCTCGCATTCCGGTCGGCTGCGGTGCCTTCGTTAGTTTCCACCCCAGTCTCGGTTCCGTCGCAGCCTACGAGCGAAACGCTCCACATGGACTGCCGGCCTATTTCACTATGCCCTCCATGTCCCGTTCGGGAGGCCCCAACTTCCTAGGTGCGAAGTATGCTCCTTTCATCGTGGGCAACGATCCGAACAGCAAGAACTTTCGAGTACGCGATGTCGAATTGCCGAGCGGGCTTGCGGAAGATCGATTCGCAGCCCGAAAGGATCTTCGCAAGCTGGTTGATCGGATGCCACGCTTTGAAGTAGGCTCTGAGATCGATCCTGTGTCCGCTTACGATGACAATTACGAGCAAGGGTATGAGCTAGTACAAACACCGGAGGCTCAGAAAGCGTTCGATATCGAATCGGAGCCCGATGTGATCCGTGATGCCTACGGTCGAAATGCCTTCGGTCAGCGGGCCCTCCTCGCGCGGCGCTTGGTGGAGTCAGGGGTACCGTTTGTCACGATCTATGATGGCGGGTGGGACCACCATTCCGATTTGTTTGGAGCACTTGAAAAGCGTCTCCCGTCCTGGGATCAAACCGTCGCAACCTTGATCAACGATCTCGATCAGCGTGGCATGCTCGAGAACACCATGGTGATCGCCTTGGGTGAATTCGGACGCACCCCTAAGATTAGTACTCTGGCAGGGCAAACCAAACCAGGCCGAGATCACTGGGCCAACGCAATGTCGATCCTGTTCGCGGGTGGCGGTGCTCGCGGTGGGCAAGTCATCGGGGCAACGGATCGTCAAGGGTATGCGCCGATCGAACGAGTCCTTTCACCAGAGAACTACGTATCGACTGTCTATCGAAAGCTGGGAATCGATCCTGGCAAGATCTATTACACGCCAGCTGGGCGCCCAACCCACTTGGTGAGCGATGCAACACCGATCGCGGAATTGATGTAAAGGTCGCTTAAGATGATATCTCGAATAGACTACCGTTTTGCCTGCTCGGTTGTCGCTCTCGCTGCAGCTGGGGTTTTGACTGAATGTCAGGCCCACTCGCAAGACGGCTTCGGTGCAAGCATTCGTTCGTCAATGACTTTCCACGCGTCGTTTGACGGATCGGTGGATGCGGATTTTGCAAAGGGTGACCGTCGGCTGCGAACCGCACCTGGTTCGGACAAACGAACCAATGCGATCGAGGGGCTTCCGAAAGAAGGCAACGTTCAACTGGCACCGGAACTGGGAAAGTATGGTGGTGCAATTCGGTTCCAAAAATCGATTCAGCCCATCGTGTTTTATCAAGGAGCAAAGAATCTCCCGTCGCTTCGACCCGATTGGGAGTGCACCGTATCGTTCTGGCTTCGAACCGATCCGCTCAAGGATCTGCGCGAGGGATTTTGCGACCCTATTCAAATCACTTCGAAGCAGTGGGATGATGCGGCGGTCTTTGTCGAATTCGAAAAGCGAGGGGAACGCGTCCCCTTTCGATTGGGTGTCTATGCAGACAAGAACGTTTGGAATCCAACGGGCCGAGCTTTCGAGACTATTCCGGCTGCAGAGCGTCCGTTGGCGTCCGTCGATCGATCCCCATTTTTTTCCGGTGAATGGACTCACGTGCTATTCACCTTGAAAGGCTTCAACACCGGCAAAGCGAACGGTGAGTCGAAGCTGTATCTCAATGGCAAGCTGGCAGCCGAACTCTCTCCTCGCGAACAGACGTTCACGTGGCGGGAGGATCAATCCGCTATCATGATAGGCTTAAGCTACATGGGATTGATGGATGACCTAGCTATCTTTGATCGCGCATTAACGAGCGAAGAAGTAGCGTATCTGCATGCGTTACCCAAAGGGGTTCGCGGGCTCCCTTGATCGATCATCGATCGACCTGATCGGTGCGACTCCAACTTGTTGGCTTTTAAAGCCCCAATGGAAGCTGCTTCGGCTCCAATCGTTATTTGGCATGCCAACTGCACCCCATGGCGAGTTGTGCTTTTGCAGGCACTCGGGGAGACTCCGTCGTGAAGTCTCCATCTCCTCATCGAGAAAGGGTAGATCATGAATACGATCATCGGCGCATTCCATACTCATGCTGAGGCGCAGGACGCTGTCAATGAGCTCATTGCGATCGGCCTAGATGAAACACAAATCGGGATGATTGCACGACGACCCGATCCAAACGGACAACGAGCAATCGCGGGCATCTCCCCAGATGACTGCTCTGAAGGGGCTGCGAAGGGGGCCACCACAGGTGCAGCCATTGGTTTAGGGGCGGGGGCACTCTGGGGGCTGGCTGTCGCCGCTGGGGTATTGCCTGCCATCGGACCGGTGATCGCGGGAGGGACATTCTTTGCGCTGCTCGCGAGCGCTGCGACTGGAGCTACCGCGGGGGGGATTGCTGGGGCTCTGGCGGGCTTTGGTCTATCCGTCGAAGATGTCGAGCACTACGAAAACGAGTTTCACCAAGGGCGTGTCGTCGTCACGGTTCATTCCGATCGGGTGACGGAGGTGCAGCAAGTTTTACGCAAACACGGTGCGTATGAACGAACACCGGCCTCGGTCTCTTGAGCTCCAGATCTTAGATTTCTGGCTCGAGATCGGGTGTGTTTCCGTGGAGGAAATCAAAATCGCAACCCAAGTTCGCTTGAGTTGTATGTTCGGCGAATAGTTTCAAATAACCGCGAGTCCATCGCGACTCGGGCTTCTTCCAGAGTGCCTTGCGCTTGGCTAGGGTTGCGTCGTCGACGAGCAACTGGAGCGTTCTCGCTTCGACATCGAGGGAGATGAGGTCGCCGTCTTCCACCAGTCCGAGCGGACCGCCGATATAAGATTCGGGAGCGACGTGCAAGACACAGGTCCCGTAGCTTGTTCCACTCATGCGTGCGTCCGAGATGCGAACCATGTCTCGAACGCCCATCTTCAAGATCTTGTCTGGAATCGGAAGCATTCCCCATTCCGGAAAGCCTGGCGCCCCGATGGGCCCGCCGGTTTGGAGCACCAAAACTGTGTCTGGGGTCACGGGAAGATCGGGGGCGTTGATGCGTTGTTTCATGTCGGCATAGGACTTGAATACCAGCGCAGGACCGGTGTGGCGATGAAGCTTGGGGTCTGCTGCTACCGTCTTGATAACACATCCGTCGGGGGCCAAATTGCCTCGAAGTACGTAGGTTCCGCCCGTAGGCCAAATCGCGCGATCTCGATCGCGGATCACTTCGCGATCGATTATTTTGGCGGGGGCGATCTGCTCCCCCAGCGTTGTGCCATTGATCGTCTTGGCGTCCAAATGGAGCAAATCTCGCAATTGATTGAGCAACGCTGCCAGTCCACCAGCGTTGTAGAAGTCCTCCATGAGAAATCGTCCGCTGGGGCGGAGATCGGCAAGCACGGGAATGCGCCTTGAAATGGAGTCGTAGTCATCGAGTGTAATCTCAATGCCTGCTCGTCCAGCCATTGCGATCATGTGGACAATCGCGTTGGTCGATCCGCTCAGCGTCAGCTGAGTGATCATGGAATTAATGAAGCTTTCTTTGGTCAAAAAATCTAGCGGTTTGAGGTTTAACGAAGCCAACTCCACAGCACGACGGCCGGTCGCTACGGCCAATCGACTATGCTCGGAGACAACGGCCGGAATGCTACCTGCGTTTGGCAAGGTGACG
>JALOQZ010000165.1 GCA_025459245.1 Pirellula sp. | reverse complement strand
GGCGATTGTCGGCAAACGCAAACAACTGGTCCTTTCTCTCGTCTCTTGGTTTTCTGGCGGGCATATCCTCCTCGAAGATGTCCCGGGGGTAGCGAAGACAATGCTCGCCCGGGCACTGGCCGCGAGCGTCGGCGGCGATTTCAAGCGGATTCAGTGCACCCCAGACTTGCTGCCCAGCGACATCACGGGTTCATCCATTTTCAATCCAGCCTGCTGGAGGCTATGGCGGAATCGAGCGTGTCTGTCGATGGAGTGACCTATGCGTTGCCGCAACCCTTTCTAGTCATCGCAACCCAGAATCCGATTGATCACGAAGGGACCTTTCCCCTGCCGGAAGCCCAGCTCGATCGCTTCTTTATGAAGTTCTCGCTGGGCTATCCATCCATGGAAGAAGAGATGCGCATGCTGCAACTGCTGGAACGCGCAGCTCCTATCCAGACGTTGAGCCCGGTTGTTTCTGCGGAGGAAGTCGTGCGAGCCCAAGAGGAAGTAAAGCAAGTCTATGTCGATCCCAAGGTGCGACAGTACTTGCTCCAAATCGTGCATGAAACGCGCTCCCACGCAGAGCTTGCTCTCGGTGGTGGTCCGAGAGCGAGCATCGCTCTTTTTCGGGCTTCACAAGCGATGGCAGCCATCCGCGGACGCAACTATGTACAGCCGGATGATGTCAAGAAAGTGATTGCTCCTGTTCTATCCCATCGACTTATCTTGAAGCCTGAATCCAGGCTTCGACGCCGTACGAGCGATGTCATTCTCGACCAGCTTGTGTCGGAGATCGCGGTCCCTACGCTGGAAGAGGGGCGAAGCTAACAGAACGGATTGTTGGAAGGGTTGTCCGCTTGCCTTCAATGGGGATTCGATCGCCCCTAATGAGAAAGTAGAGGTTGCCGAATAGGGGATAGGTATGCTCAGCGATCCGCAATTCTTCTCGCGAAATCTTGATTTTCCCCTAAGGGTACTTGTTTTTTGGTTTTCGGAGTAGTTTGATAAGAGGAAGGTAATGTTGCCTAATTCAACTGCAGGTCTGATTTCATTTGAAAGGAGGATTTTCGCAGATGGCATCCGTGACGAAGAGTTCGGAGTCCGACGAGGACTTTGAATTCGAGGAGCGGAGGGTCCGACGGGTACGCAAGGGGATGCCCCTACATCGAATCGCCGAGGTTCGCCAACAACAGGGTGTATCGCTAAGAACGGTTTCAAGGCGTACGGGAGTGGATGTGTCTGTTCTCAAACAGCACGAGATTCCCAGTAGTGACTTGAAGCTGAGCGATCTATATCTCTGGCAACAAGCGCTCGATGTGCCAATTCAAAACTTGCTCCAAGATCACGATGATGAGTTGTCGAACGAAACTCAAACTCGGGCATCGATGGTCAAGTTGATGAAAACGGTGGTCGCGTTATCCGAAGTCTCTTCCTCGCCCCGCGTTGCTCGAATGGTGATGATGCTTCGCGAGCAACTGGTAGAAATGATGCCCGAGTTGGAATCGATTGGTGGTTGGCCCAGCTACGGCACTCGTCGCAGTGCAGATCAAGTTGGAAAAATAGCTGAAAATCCAGTCGACTTGTTCAACTTAGGGATCGATTGATTAGACATCAAGATTGTTTCCAGCAGCCATAATTCATTATTTTTTGGATACTTCGAAACACAATGTCTCACCGAAGGTCAGCTCTCGAGCTGACCTTTTTTTATCGAAAGTCTCGAGAGCGCGTGTCGATTTCACCGAGGATCGACTGCAGATCTTCGATCCTGGCAACCAATACGTGAATGACGCCTTCTCGGTTCTCCAGTACCCCGTGGACAAGCCATGCGTTGGATTGTTTGCAAAGCAAATAGTGCTCCTGCCAAACTTCGGGCTTGAGCACAAGATTGATGGAACCCGTTTCGTCTTCCATGGTTACGAAGGTGATTCCCTTTGCCGTACCAGGGCGTTGTCGGAGCAGGATCAATCCGGCCACTCGGATAAAGCGACCATTTCGAGTGGATTGCAGTTCAATCGCCGTTGTGACTCGTTTCGCTTGTAGAAGCGGCCGATAGAACTCGATCGGATGCCCCTTGAGAGAGAGCCCTGTTCGCAAGTAATCTGCGTAAACCTCCTCTTGATGACTCATAGGACGGAGTGCTGCTGGGACTTCTTCATCGGAATCGACGTCGGAGTTGGCAAACAAAGGCATGTCTCGATCGGATTTCTCTCGCGATAACGCTTGCCAATAGGCGGCGCGACGATCGCCGGAAAGAGCTGCGAGGAGGCTGAGGGTAGGTTCTGAGAGTTTGGTCCGGCGTATCAATCGAGCTTGGTCAACATATCGTCCGCACCTTAATCGCTCGTTGACAATCATTTCGGCATCGGACTGTTTTAAGGACCTTATGGTTCGAAGCCCCAGTCGCAGCGATTTTGGATTTGGTTTGTCGGATGGCTTGGCGGCTGGCCCGTTAGAGTCTTCGAGCGAGCAATCCCAGTCGCTATGGTTTATGTCGGCAGGCAAGACACAGACACCGTGTCGAATGGCGTCCTGGACCAGCTGGGCGGGTGCGTAAAAGCCAAGGGGTTGGCTATTGAGCATGGCGCAGCAAAAGACTTCCGGATAATGATGCTTGATCCAGCATGACGCATAGACCAGGAGTGCGAAGCTCGCTGCGTGAGATTCGGGGAATCCGTATTCTCCGAAGCCTCTTAGTTGATTGAAAACCCGTTCCGCAAAGACTTCATCCAGCCCGTTGATCCGCATGCCATCGATGAGTTTTTTTCGAAAGTTATCGATCACCCCGGGGCGACGCCAAGCGGCCATGGCTCGGCGCAGTTGATCCGCTTCACCCGGTGTGAATCCAGCCGCAACAACCGCCAATCGCATGGCTTGTTCTTGAAAGATGGGAACTCCCATCGTCTTTCGAAGCACGGCTGCGATGTCCTCGGTCGGATAATCAGGCTGCACTCCTGTGCGTCTGGCTGTGAGATAGGGATGAACCATCTGGCCTTGAATGGGACCAGGTCGGACAATAGCGACCTCGATGACCAAATCGTAAAAGCATCGTGGTTGTAGACGAGGCAGCATGCTCATCTGAGCACGGCTCTCGATCTGAAAAACGCCGAGGGTATCGGCTTGGCAAATCATATCGTAAACCGATGAATCCTCGGGGGGAATTGTGGCCAAGCTCAAGCGTCGATGGTAATGGTTTTGAATCAGGTCGAGACTCCGATGGATCGCGGAGAGCATCCCCAACGCTAAGCAGTCCACTTTCAAAATTCCCAACTCATCCAAATCATCCTTGTCCCATTGGATGATAGTACGATCCGGCATCGACGCGTTTTCGATGGGGCACAATTCGCAAAGGACTCCGGAAGTCATCACCATTCCACCGGTGTGTTGCGACAGGTGGCGAGGGAACCCAAGGATGGATTGGACTAGATATTCAAACCGCTTGCCGATAGCCGATTCGGGATCGATCCCCGCAGTCTTACATCGTTCTGCGAAGCTCGTTTCAGCTCCTCGGCCCTCAACGATCTTGGCGAGACGATCGATGCAGTCGAGAGATAGACCGATCGCCTTGCCGCAATCGCGGATCGCTGAACGGGTTCGGTAAGTTGTGACTGCTGCAGTCATTCCGGCTCGATCACGACCGTACTTCTGGTAAACGTATTGGATCACTTCCTCGCGACGTTGATGCTCAAAATCAATATCGATATCCGGGGCTTCGTTTCGTTCGCGGCTGATGAATCTTTCAAAGAGCAGGTCGTATTTGGACGGATCGACACTGGTGACGCCGATGCAAAAGCAGACTGCGCTGTTCGCTGCCGACCCACGCCCTTGGCAAAGAATGTTTCTCGATCGCGCGAAGCGAACAAGGTCCCAGACAGTTAAGAAGTAAGGTTCGTATTTCAAGTCCTCGATGATAGAAAACTCATATCGCAACATCTCGATGACCTTCTCCGGGACGCCGTCGGGATATCGCTGTTTCGCGCCTTGCCATGCCAATCGCTTGAGATACTCGATGGGCGTCATTCCTTCGGGCGCAAGCTCACGCGGGTACTCGTATTTCAGCTGATCCAGGCGAAAGTCGATGCGCGAGGCGAGTTGCGCCGTATTTTCTAAGGCGTGCGGAAAACGCCCATAAAGGTGCTGCAGTTCCTTTTGGGTTCGAAGGGTTCGCTGCGCATTGTTTGGCCTGCTGGATGCGATGGCATCGATTGTTGTCCCTGTCGCGATGGCGCTGAGGCAATCTTGAAGAACCATACGCTCGGGAATGTGATAGAGAACGTCGCCCGTCGCTAGCAAGGGAACCGAATACTCGGATGCGACTTGCTGGAGGCTCTGCAGTAAAGCAAAGTCGTCCACCCCTCGATGGAGAGGGCAAGCGAGATAGAGTCGATCTTGGAATAAATCCTTTGCCGACCGAAGTGAGTTTGTCCAATCGCTTTTCTGAGGCGACGATGACGGCAGCAGGGCAACAAGATTGTCTTTCGAGACCAAACTCAAGTCATCAAAATGGAGCTGACAATCCCCTTTGACTGCTCGGCCGCGACCTACCGTAATGAGACGGCAGAGGGCGCCATAACCGGCTCGATTCTGCGGCCAGATCAGCATTGGGGGAGCGTCCATCAGATGGAGTTCGCACCCAACGTAAAAAGGGATGCCTGCATCTCGAGCGGCGGTGAACCCGCGTACGACGCCCGCCAAAGAGTTTCGGTCGGTGATGGCAATACCGCCGTACCCTAGAAGCTGAGCTTGCTCAACTAGTTCATGGGGATGCGATGCTCCTTCGAGGAAGGAGAAATTGGATTTGGCGTGTAGCTCCACGTAGGTTTGCATGATGGCAACATAACAAACCTACGAATCGGCGAAAAGTTAACGGGTCCCGATTCGGGTGGATCCTAAACGATCAAATCGCCGAGAGGTCCGTCACCGCAATAATCGGGATTGCCGAAACTCTTGACAGGGATTCCCATCGATTCGCTGAAGCTCATCAGAAGGCGGTTGTGAGCTACCCCACCCTTGTAGTCGACAGCACGGCCCATCGAGAAGCCGCATCCTTCGCCGACGAGCACGAAAGGAATGTTGTTTCGTGTATGGGAGTTCCCTTTGCCTAATTCATTGGTCCAAACAAGAGTCGTGTTATCCAGCAAGCTTCCTTGTCCGTCCGGCTCGGGGGTCTCGGCAAGTTTCTTCGCCAAGTAGGCGACTTGCTCGCAGTACCAAGTATTGATCTTGATAAGTTTCTCGTACGCTTCCTCGTTGCTATCGGGTTCGTGGGACAAGTGGTGGTGGCCCTCTTCGATATCGAGCCATCGCATTTTTGGTTCGCCTACCGAGTTGGTGATTTGGAAGGTTGCGACGCGTGCAAAGTCGGCCACGAAGCTGCTAACAAGCATATCCATTTGCATTTTGCAGATCTGTGGAATGTTGTTGTTCACTTCTTCCACGTTAGCCGGTAGATGGGGGACAGCGTGGCCCACCTTGTCAACCTTGGTCGCCTGAGCCAATTCGGTTTTCAGTTCGACCTCCAACTCGCGAACCATGTCCAAATGGTCGTTGAGAAGACGGCGGTCTTCGTTGCTAACAAGCTGTTGCACCTTTTGGAAGTCCGCTGTCAATTCATCTAGCACGCTGGCCAATAGTTCCCGGTTCTTGGTTTGGCCGTAAAGTTTGTCGAACATCAAGTAGGGATTGTCGATCGGTGCAACCGGTTGGTTTGGGCCTGCATAGGACATTCGTGTCCAAGTATCAGCTCGCTCTGGAACCATCACGCCGAATTCCAACGATCCGAAACGAGTTTGAGTATCCGGATTGGATTGAAAGTGATTTTTGATGTGCTGGTCGATCGATATCCCCTTGGACCATCCCGCTGGCGTATCCGATCCACCTTGCACATCCCCCGGAAAGAGCTCGATCCCGGTTAGCAAGCAGCCGATTCCTCGCATGTGGCCATCGCCATCCCCTTTGATGCGATTGCAGACACCGTGCAGAGTCAGCATGCGACTCTTGAAATCCGCCAAAGGTTGAAGGATTCGCTTGAGGTCAAAGTCCTTGCCGGTTTGGCTGGGCCAGAAGTGATCTGGAATCACACCGTTGGGACTGAAAATGAAGACCATTCTCTTCTTTTTTGGTGTTCCCGAAGATGCAGCCCACCCGAGGCTCGGCAAGCTGAAAAGGAAGTTGGCGGCTGCAGCGCTAACGCCGGTGTTAACGAGGAACTCTCGTCGGCTGGTGAAGCGTTTCATGGTTGACCTTTCAAAGCTACTGAGGTGGGATTGGGTGGGAGGGGTGTGGCGTGAACGCGTGAGGTGATCACCGCAATTTCGACGATCAAATCTCGAATATTGTAGCCATTTCGCCGGAACTGGTCCGTTAAGTTTTTCAACGTATCCAGACCGTACGCGTCCGGGGGTTGTTTGGCTAAGTGCTGGAACAGTTTGTTGACGAAGGCTCGCTGCGCGTCGGGCGAATCGGCGAGGTAATTCGCCAAGTCGGAAGCCCCCTCGAAGGTTATCGGCAAATCGTCTCGGCTGCGATAGGATCCTGTCGCGTCAATCGTTTTTTCTCCCTCTACAGCTCGGTAACGACCCACCGCGTCATAGTTTTCGAGAGCGAACCCAAGTGCGTTGATCTTGCTATGGCAAGCCTGGCAGTTTTGTGGACTGGTTTGTAGTGTTACACGCTCCCGCGTGGTCAGGTTGGGGTGGAGGTCCGGACTTAAGGGCGAGAATGCTTCATTGGGTGGACGGAGCGTTCTCCCCAGCATGAATCGAATCAAAAACACCCCTCGATGGATAGGAGAAGTCGTGTCGTGATAAGCCAACTGACTCATCAGCAGGGGGTGGGTCAAGACACCATAGCGACGGTCTGATTCTGCTGCGGTTTTTTGAAGTCCTTTTTTGTTTGGATCCGCGGGAGACCACTCGTCGCCGTAGAACGATGCGATCTTGCTTGTCGTGTAGGCCGATTTGGATCGAAACAACTCCCGGTAGTCGCTCGTATCGCTCCAGACTACTTCTTCGATCATTGCCCGAAGCGACTGACGCAATTCCATCGCGAGTTGGCTATCGAAGCCGGGGTAAAGCTCTTGATTCTTGGTGAGTTCTGCCGGCTGCGATAGGTTGAGCCATTCGTGAAACCCATCGAGCAATTTTGCTCTAGCTCGGTAATCCCCCAGCATGCGTTTCGCTGCTTCCCGAACCTGTGATTCGGATTCCAGTTCGTTCTTTTCAATCTTTTTCAGAAGCCATTCATCCGCTGGAAGGGAATCAAAAAGGGTCAGGGCCAACCGATTCGCGGTTCGGCGTGAGATCGTCTTGTCCGCATCGACCAGAGGGTAAAGAAATCGAGGTGATTTCAAGCCGAGCAAAAGTACTCGCCGAATGGCCTCGGCGTCATCTTCCGTTTGGTCGACTTGTTCATGGACATAGAGTTTCGCCAGTTCTGGATCCAACCCGCCCCGAAACGCGACCGATAAGAGCTGTTCGAGAAAACCTTTGAGGATCTGCCTCTGATCGTTCGGTTTGTCCTTCTGGCTTCGAAGGTATCTCGGGTAAAGCTCGGAGGTGGCAATCTGGGCAAACTCGACCGCAGAAGCGGTCGTCGATTCGTCCCACTGCTTGTTCACGGCTAATCCGCGCTCGAAGCCATAGCTCCGATCATCGGGTGGCAACGCAGCTTGGAGCGAAAAAGTGGCAGGGCCTGCCGAAGGAATCAAATGGTTCTCGGGGATCGTTTGTTCCACGCCTCCAGGTGGGACCCAGGATAACCGTATTCGGGCTGGTGGTAGTTCTGTTTTGCGTTTGCGTTGAATGAAGTCGATTTTGAATGGATAGAGCCGACCTGCAGTCAAATAAATCGACTGTCGGAATTCCGTCTTGTCACCCGATTGAACGTGGTTGTCGATGAAGATTCGATCCAGTTTCCCAAAGCTCATTTTGAACGAGCAAGAACTGTTCACGACAATCTCGTACCGACCGGTTCTCTCGGGTAGCAAGCTCCCCTCCCAGTAGATGTAGAATGAGTCCGCGGAGATTCCTTCGCCTGGACTTTCCTTCCCGAAATCGAACTCGATTACCGGATCGACTCTTGCGATCTTTTCATTTTCTTTTTTGTATCGATCACCCTCGAAGTACTGAGCCCGAACTCCCCGCTCGGCTTTTACCTCGGAGAAGCCGGAGAAGCGGCCGTACAAATCGGATAGGCTGTTGCGAAGTTGGTTCGCGGTAAGTCGCGCGAAGGCGATGCGCGGGGGATTTATTTTCGCCTGAGCTTCCAAGCTATAGAAAGCAGAGTGCATGTAGGCCGCGACGGCCTGTGCGTCCTCCCCTTTGCACTTTTCGGGCTCTCCTTCTGGCATGGTCTCGTCGACGACCTTGGCGATTTCGCTAATCGTCGAGTCGCCGGTTAGGGCGTTTGGGTAGGCCCCGGAGACTCCTTCGCCGCGTTCGCCGTGGCAGCTTGCACACTGGGATGCGTAAATTGCTTTCCCTTTTTCGAAGAGCGCTCCTTCCCCGTCGACCGAGCGAGCCGTCTGTGAGGTGGCAAGCCAGCCGAAAAATGCCAGAGGGATCCATACTCCCAGCGGCAGCCTGAGTCTTGGACCGATCGGAAGACGTGGAGGCAATCTCAATTTGCGACGCATAAGGATACCGAGCAAGAAGACGTTGTAGTCGGAATGGGTGGGTGGCAAGCAGGGACTGGGACCCTCAGCTGCCAAATCATACGGTGGGGGCTCTGAAGTCAGAGCGTTTCCTATTTTACAAGGTGTGCAACCGAGCGGGAATCTGCCTTGGTCGACAATCGATCGAATCCAGCCAGATTTGCTATCTCATTTTGCAATTCTTTGCACATTTGGCACTTTAGTATGCCTGGTTCAAAACGGCATGGCATGTGGCCATCCACGTCGAACTGCCAACTTGAGTTGTCGGAAAGCCTGGGATGTGGGCAATGTTTGGACAAATTTCGTTCGTCCGAGCGCGAATCGATCCATCGAATCGATTTCAGCTAGAAATGGTCCGCGAATTGCGTATCTCTTCCAAGGTTGTCGGTCGACTGCGACTCGTTAACAACATGAGTGAACCTTCGGTCTGCACGATGCGTCAGAAAGATTTCGACTAAATCTTTCACATGCGAGCGAGCGGTGACCAGGGGTGTCACAGGTCGAGGCGAATAAAGGGTTGTAAGGCAAACGACTTACTCGCAACGACAGTTAGGAATGGAGGCTTGATTGGCTGGGCAACGGTCAACGAGCCATAGATTCATTGGCAATGGGTACAATAAGCTCAACGACTGAGCTTGGACCCTATACAGCGACGTCGAGCGAGGCGGTTGGGAGCCGCAGGGATCGAAAGAATTCGACTTCGCAGCAGGGAGCATGAACATGAACAGTGATTATCGGATCGCACAACTTCGAGAACTTCGCGACCAGCAGATCAAATTCGCCCCCCGTGGAAAGCGAATCGAGCAAGCGGACCGCGCAGAAAAACTGCTTACGGAACTGGATCCGCAGCGAGAGTATCCGTTCGATTTCCTCTTCTATCGCGTCACGGAGCTTCGTCCCGATAGCACTGGTTACCGTCTGATCAAAGGGAACGACGCTTTGCATGACCTCCGATTGTTTGTGGAGGACATTACCGATTCGATGAATCTACGTGTGGAAGAAGCCTCAGAGCCGGTTCACACCGTGGAGGATTTAAGCAAGATGTTTAATGTCTCGACGAAAACCATCTCGCGATGGCGCGATCAAGGATTGGTGTCTCGTCGATTCCTCGCGGATGGAAGGAAGCGAGTTGGTTTTCTCCACTCGAGCGTGGAGCGTTTCGTATCGCAGAACAAGACGCGAGTCAAACGCGGAGAGCGATTCAGCCAGCTCACCGATGCCGAGCGAGATGACATCATCGATCGAGCTCGACGAATTGCAGCTACCGGAGCGAACCTCTCCGAAGTTGCGAGGACGGTCGGACGTGAAATCAATCGGTCGACCGAAACGATTCGGTATACGATCAAAAAATTCGATCAACAATTTCCATCAATGGCTGTCTTCCCCGAACAACGAGAAGTTTTGTCCGAAGAAGACAAACGCGCTATTTACCAACAGCATCACCGAGGTGTTTCGACTGTGATCCTTGCAAAGCGATACCGACGAACGCGTGGTAGCATTGTCCGAATTCTGAACGAGCAACGAGCCGCGAAGATCATGGAGCTACCTCTGGATTACATTCCGAATCCGGTTTTCGATGACGCCTCGATGGTCGATGAAATGGTCGCCGATCTGCCGGTTGCATCGGAATCGCCTCGCAGAGTGAAGGCACCTTCCGGGTTGCCCGCATACCTTGCTTCCCTCTACGAAGTCCCCTTGCTAACGCGCGAACAAGAATACCATCTCTTCCGCAAGATGAACTACTTGAAACATGCCGCGAGCAAGCTTCGTGAGACTCTCGATCCTAAATCCCCGTCCGTTTCGGATATGGAAAAAATCGAGTCGCTTTACGAGAGATCTGTCGACGTCAAGAACAAGATTGTGCAATCAAATCTGCGATTGGTCGTGTCGATCGCCAAGCGGCATTTGGCACCAAACGACGATTTCTTTGGTTTGATCAGCGATGGCAACATATCGCTGATCCGAGCCGCGGAGAAATTTGATTACTCGCGAGGGAACAAGTTCAGCACATACGCTTCGTGGGCCATCATGAAGAATTTTGCTCGGACGATTCCCGATGAATTCAAGCACCAGGACCGGTTCCGAACAAGCTCGGAAGAGGTGTTTGATTTCCAACAAGATCAACGAGCGGATAACTTTGCGTTGGAGATTGACCAAGCGGTTCGAACGGATCAGATCCAAAAGATCCTTCATACCCTCGATCAACGAGAGCAACAAATCATCGTTCGCCGCTTCGGTTTGGACCATCGCTTCGAGCCCCTCACGCTAAAAGAAGTTGGAGAAGCGATGGGGGTGACCAAAGAACGCGTTCGGCAGTTGGAAGCTCGAGCTTTGACGAAGCTTCGGCAAGCGGCCAACCAAGCAAAGATCGATGTACCTGAGTAATGGTCGATCTCCTACTGCGGTGACGCACAGAAAGCCCTGCTCTCGAACAGGGCTTTTGCATTGAAGAGCCTATCCGAAAACCATTAGCCGCCCTGGCGCTAGCCGCGGTTTTCGGATAGGCGCTACGACGTCGCAAGGAAGTTTGGGCGTCGATAGGTTAGAAGGGTGTCTTCACCGAAGGATTTGATCGAGCTCAAGTGCCAGCGAGTAGCTTGGCTCAGTTTTTCAATCCCCATCCCGCGTACAGGGCGAAGGGAATCTCCCCCGATGACCAGCGGCGCTATATAGCACTCGACTTCATCGATGCAATGACGATCCATGGCGTGTCCCATC
>JALOQZ010000421.1 GCA_025459245.1 Pirellula sp. | reverse complement strand
AACGCAGTATCCCATCCCGACTAACGTGAGCGACCGCCAAACTTCCAGCCCCATTCCATCAAACCCCTCATCTTCATTGCGGGAGAATGGATAGGTAACGAAATGCGCCATGCGAGCTCCAATCCCCATCTCCTCCGAGTAAGTCGCTTGGGGGGCGAGCCAATATTTCGCACTCTCCTCCCAGGTCGTCATGGGAGACGGAAAGTCGCTTTGACCCGCCGATTCATCCCATGTGACCCAGGAGAGGAAACACCAAAACAACAAACAGATACCTATCCCTACCGAGGGTAGGAAGAGATTGTCCGCGATAAACTTTTGAATCTTGGATGTATTCATCGATTCGTTTTAGCCTGTAAGAGACTATCCCTTCATGTTGTTGATCGAGAAGGCCGTTGCGTAAGCCTCCATATCACCCTTTGGATCGAACGCGATGGAGTCCATCATGCTCCATGGGCGATCGTCTTTGCCGAGGTGCTTGTATCCAATCTCCTGCATTGCCTCTTCGTATAAACCTGGCAACATGACACGCTCGGCGATCGCATCGTAGTCCGGCTGAGCTTCAATCATCCCCCAACGTCTCAGTTGCGTAAGCCACCACTTCGCATAAGAGGTTTGTGGGTAGTTGCAGTTGCGAGCGCTAAAGATCATGTAGTTGGGATCGTTTTGAACCCGGCCATCGCCATAATCCATCTTCCCGGTCAGACGCCCTAGAATCTGCTCTTTACTGCATTTGATGTAGGAATCCTTCGAGACAATCTCGCACTGCTCCGGGCGATTCGCTAGGTCATCCAACCAGATGCTCGCTTCATGAAGCGCCTTCAATACCGCCTTCACGGTTTTTGGATTCTTCATGGCGAACTCTTCTGTGAACGCGCAGACTTTCTCGGGATGATCCTTCCAGATTTCTTGAGTGGCCACCGATGTGAATCCCACTTTTTCGGCGATGGCGCGAGCGTTCCATGGTTCGCCAACACAGAAACCATCCATGGTTCCAATCTTCATGTTTTGAACCATCTGTGGTGGGGGAATGACGATCATCTCGACATCCTTATCCGGGTGAATTCCTCCCGCTGCGAGATAGTACCTTAACCACATCGCATGGGTCCCCGTCGGAAAGGTCATGGCAAACGTTGGTTTTTTACCCCTCTTCTTCGCTTCATCTACCAAGAGCTTCAACGCTTGGGGGTCGCCGCCGACCTTCCCTTTCCAGCTTTGCTTCAATGTGATGGCTTGCCCGTTTCGATTGAGTATCCAAGGTGCAACCATCGGAACGGCCTTTGATCCGGCACCACCGATCGTGCTGGCGATAGGCATTCCCAAAAGCATGTGAGTGCAATCGATATCACCTTTGATCAACGAGTCACGGACGGCTGCCCAATTCGCAGGTCTCACTGGCTCCGAGGCGAGACCGTACTTTTTGAAGAGTCCTTTTTCGTGCGCGATCGCAAAAGGAGAACAGTCGGTTAGTGCAATAAAACCAAATTTGATCTTCGATTTCTCAGGAGACTCGCTGGCGTAGATCGCCGGTGTGAAAGAAGGAAAGGAAGTGATGGTGGCCGAGGCCGTTGCGACAATCGCTCCTTTGAGAAGCTGGCGACGGCAAGGTGATGTCTCTTTGGGAACGGGAACATACTTGGGTTCACGTGGATCGGGAGAGCTCACCACTTCACAATGACCTATGTACGCAGTTGCAGTGCCAGTCCGTTATTGCTTTGTTGCAGGCAGTCTTCTCGTGCTTGGTTAGCAATCGAACGCTGGCCATTGAGGGCGCGAGTATGGCTGGCTGATCGCCATTGAAGTGAATTGGGAATTTAAAAGATTCTCGCGAGGAAAGCTCGTGCTCTCTTAATGAGCACGAAATCAATCGTGTTGCAAAGAAATGAAACGGATTTCCGATACCGCGAGTGGTCACGACGAAGCCATCGGTGGCCAGAGAATGATCGATTCGCTTCGTTGGGCCATAGCACCGACACCGCTGAGCAAGGGAGTCTTGGCAATCTGTACCGACCACCGATTTCTTCTTTAGCTGGTAAGGTTCAGGTGCCGATGGCTGCAACCGACCCTCGGCGGCAAATTGAAGGTCCACAGAAAGAAAACGACCTTGGAATCCGGGATTGCCTGGGTAACGAGTTCGAACGGAAGATTGACGATCGAATCGAAAAGGATTTCGAGAAATGCAATGGTATTTCTATTTGCCGGCCGCAGGCCTTTGCGCTGCCTCTACGCTTTTCCCTATTTCCGTCGCCGAGGGGGCGCCTCAGGAAATGGCGCTCAACACGGCCGACACTGGCGACAGCGTTCGCGATCTCGCCAGCAATCCAGGACCCTCTGTTCCGTCCGAGTCGATCGAGCCAGTCCTACCCCCCGCGAGTGAAAAACCAAGTAATGCGGACGCGGACAAGAAGAAGAAAGAGGCTCTTAAAAAGAAAATAGGGACTGCTTACAAGGATCCGTTTTATCTCAACGATTTCAGCTATCTAAACGACCCGAACTACAACGGGTTTCAGCTTGGCGAGGGACTTAAAGGACTTGAACTGGGGGACCGAGGTCGCCTCGATGTCGGTGGGCAGTACCGGCTCCGACATCACTCAGAACGGAACATGAGAAATGTGAATACCAGTCCTGGGACTGCGATCGGTGGATTGACTGGACGGGACGACGACTTTTTGTTGGATCGCACCAGGCTTTATTCGGACTATAAAATCAATCAGCGACTTCGCGTCTACGCTGAGTTCCTCCATGCCAAAAGCCACTTCGAAGATTTCGCACCTCGAATCATCGAAGAGAATGATTTTGACATCCAAAATCTATTTGCCGACGCGGTTCTCCTCGATTCAGAATTCGGAAAGCTTTCAGGGCGATATGGTCGTCAAGAATTGCTTTTTGGAGCGCAACGATTACTCTCCCCGCTCGATTGGGCGAACACACGCCGCACGTTTGAGGGAGGAAGGTTGACTTGGTCCGATGATCATCGCACGACAGATCTGCTTTTGGTGAGACCCGCTACGCTTCGCCCCGAGGATCACGATACTTCCAATCAAGACCAAGCGCTATGGGGTGTTTACAATTCGAGCAAGGTATCCGAGAAGGGGACGGTCGACACGTATTATCTTGGGTTTGAAAACAACGCGACCGATTTGCATGTTCACACCCTCGGCACTTTGATTAAAGGGGAATCGAACGGGCTTCTTTGGGATCATGAACTGGGGTACCAACTCGGGCAAAATCCCGATGGCTCCAGCATTTCAGAGTTCTCGATCACCCTCGGAATCGGCGGCAAGTCGGCGGCGAAAATGACGCCGACGCTTTGGCTCTACTACGATTGGGCGAGCGGAGACGACGATATCAATCAAGGCTGGAACCATCTGTTTCCGTTGGGGCACCGATACAACGGTTTCATGGATTTGTTTGGCCGGCGCAATCTCCATGACGTCAACTCTTTACTCACCTTCAATCCGACAGAGAAGTTCACCGCGCTCATTTGGTATCACTATCTCTTCTTGGAAAACGGTAACCAAGGCCCCTATGGTCTCAACATGGCTTCCTTCAACCCAGGTGGAACCGTTGGGGGGGCTTTTCGCATTTCTTCGCGGGAAAGTACTACGAGACAAGCACTCGGTCTGACGGCTCTGCATTGTTCAGCCAAGATGCAAACTTCTTTTACACGCAATGGCATTACAATTTCTAGGACCTTGAAAAGCGACCGATGCTTTCCAAAGAATCACAGCGCCAAGTTCGTTTAGGCACTCCAAGATTTGTGTCGGTTCACAGAGGAAGTTTTGGCTTGCGAAAGGTATACTGATTCCGTTGCGTCAATTCCCAATGCAAAATGCCTCTCCCGTTTTGTATCACCGGCCGAATCACCGGCCGAGATGCTGCTGCCTCTGCAATAGCATCGTTTCAACTCAACTAAGCGAGCGATTTTGATTTTGGTGGGAGAAGCCAGAGTTTTAGTCATTGATGATGACCCCAGCATGGTTCCCTTGGTCGAAGGTCTTTTGCCCAAGGGGGTTAGCATCACCGGTGCACGCACGCTTCAAAAGGGGATAACCCTCGCTGCGGACCATCGGTTCGACGTCATTCTCCTCGACCAATTGCTTCCGGACGGCGCCGGATTGGACTGTATTGAAACGCTGCTATCGACCGACCGGCTTAGGCCCATCCTGTTCGTAACGGCTCAATCCGATGCGAGTACCGCTATTGAAGCCACGCGAAAGGGAGCATTCGACTATTTGCCGAAGCCCCTCGATTTCTCGTTTCTCCGGCAGAGACTCTTGGAAGCGCTCGAGTATCGAGAGTTGACGCGAACCCCGGTCGTGCTCGATGACCCTAGGAATCCCTCCCAAGAGATATTGGTGGGGAGATGCCGCCTGATGCAGGAAGTCTACAAGTCCATCGGTCGGTTCGCGGCGATTCGAAACGCGGTATTGATCGAAGGAGAACCCGGGACAGGCAAAGAGCTCGTCGCACGAACCATTCATCAGTACGGCGAGTTTCGAGCATTTGCTATTGAGAAATTCATGGCAAACGATGTCGATTCGCTGATCGACGAACTCTCATATTCCAAGCCGAACGATCGCGAGTGTGGAGAGAATCGGACCATCCTCATCGAAGACATCGAACACTTGTCACTCGCGAACCAATCTCGCATCCTGCTATTACTTCGCGACAAAGCGGAGACATCTCAAAATCGAACCAAATGGTTCTTTACAACCTCCGCGTCAACTCGAAGCTTGCTTGACAAAGGGGTGCTCCGAAGCGACTTTTTCTATCTTTTAAGTTCGACGCTAATCGCTTTACCACCACTCAGGAAGAGAGATGGCGATCTTGAATTGCTGGTTGCCCATTTCCTACAGAGGGCGTCTCAAATACGATCAACGCAGGATGGACACACCCCCAGGGTTAGCCCCGACGCGATGCAGCTGCTTCGTGAATACTCGTGGCCTGGTAATGTCGCAGAACTAAAGAGTGTCTTGGATCGTGTTTTACTCGAGTCGAGAGGTGTCATTCAAGCAAACGACACCCTCCGCGGACTGCTCAGCGATCTCCGAACGGACGCCTCGTTCCCGCACTCAAACAATAGCCAAGGTATTGCGCACGCCATCGCCGATCCAGCCGCGAACACGAACAGCGCATCGTTCAAGTCCTTTGATCTGCTCGCTTATGCGAAAGAGCAGCTGCAGGATCGACAGGTTTCCTCGCTGTATGACATGTGCATCGAAAAATTAGAGTCAACACTGCTGCCTTTGGTATTGCACCATACCTCTGGAAACAGAGCTGCAGCAGCTCGTATTCTTGGCATGACCCGCACGAGCCTGCGAAAGAAGATGCTTGCACTCGGCTTGATGACCGACGATGCCAATGATGATTCGGAATCAGGACCGGAAACAAAAAGCGAAAGCGGAGCTGGTTTGTAATGGAGCCGAACTCGCTTTTATCGAAAGCGCCTGTTGCTCGGTTACGCGTGTTGTACATCATCGCTCTTTCGATCATCGCCTGTCTCGCCGTTGCAGGGCAATTGCTTATCCAACGCACATTGGTGTCTATTGAACAGGATGCGAGGATTGTCAACGTCGCCGGCAGGCAACGCATGCTTTCCCAACGGATCTCACGAACATTGCTAGAACTATCAACAATGCCGGCCTCGCGAACCGAGGGAGATACAACGTCGGTCAAGCTGCAATCGTTGCGCGAGGACTTGGGGCAGTGGGTCGAAAGTCATAATCTGCTGCGAGGTCGTTCTGGCGATAAAACGTATCGCATTTTGGAGACCGATCGTATCGAAGAGGCGTTCGCCAAGATCGAGACTGATTTTGAGCTCATCCACTCCGCAGGCCAATCCCGGCTAAACGGAACTCTGGATAAGGTATCGATGCCGGAGCTCATACAAGCGAGCGACCGGTTCTTGCTGGGGATGGATCGCATCGTTGGGCTCTACGAGACAGAGGCACGCGATCGTGTGAGCCGGCTGGAATCCATCGAGAGCGCTCTGCTCTTCATCACGCTCGGTGTGCTCCTTTTCGAGGGACTTTTTATCTTCACACCTGCAATACGTTCGCTGTATCGATCGTTTGATCGACTCGAGAAAACGCATTCCGAGCTGATGGCAGCCAAAGAGTCAGCGGACAGAGCGAACAAGGCAAAGAGCGATTTTCTCGCGCGCGTCAGCCATGAGCTCCGAACACCCCTGCACGCGATTTTAGGAACACTCGGGTTGATTCGAAAAAC
>JALOQZ010000164.1 GCA_025459245.1 Pirellula sp. | reverse complement strand
TTGACGGGTGGCAACGGTGCGGAAGTCTTCAAGTTCCAAAAAGGTGTGTCGGTTGATAACATCATCCAATCCATCAACTTGCTCAAAGATTCGACCGGTGTGGAAGCCGTTCTGAACGACGACCAAGACATTGAATTCCGAAGCACCGAGTTTGGATCTGCCGGAGTTGTTGCGATCGAAGTTCTCAGCGAAGGTGCAGGTGGCACGTTCAAGAGCGGTCTGCAAGGTGGCCCACGTGCAGTGGGTACCGATATCCAAGCTACCGTGAACGGTACGGTCGCTTCGGGTAAAGGAAATCAAATCTCCCTCAGCACCTCGACCTTGAGCTTCAGCATGACTGTCGAAGCTGGCTCTGATACCTCGGTGAACTTCAACATCACCGGTGGTGGTGCGATGTTCCAACTCGGTCCCGATGTCGTAAGCAACCAACAAGCACGACTCGGTATCTCGAGCTTGAATACCGCCAAGCTCGGTGGTGTCTCCGGTAAGCTTTTCGAATTGGCCAGCAGCGGCAACAGCTCGTTGACCAAAGACGTTACACGAGCATCGGCGATCGTTGATCAAGTCATCAACAAGGTGACAACCCTCCGCGGTCGACTCGGTGCATTCCAACGAACCGCTTTGGAAAGCAACACCGTTTCGCTCAACGACACACTCTCGAATTTGAACGAAGCTCAAAGCACGATCCGCGATGCAGACTTCGCGAAGGAATCGGCAAACTTGACCCGAGCTCAGATCTTGGTTCAGTCCGGTACGAGTGTTCTCGGAATTGCAAACCAAAGCTCCCAGTCGGTCCTGTCGTTGCTTCGATAAGCATCGAACTGATTGCAAGCGACCTCGAATAATCAAAAAGGCGTGCCACAAGCACGCCTTTTTTCATTGCTAGCAAAGATCTCACCGGATCTTTCGCCCCGATCTGTCGATATCTAACTCCTAAAAGGAATAGATTCTTATACGGCGGTGTCCACCGCGCACGCCTTTCAGTGGCATAGTAGTAAATCATGGGACGCATCCAATCCAACATCGGCCTAACCTCCGGGATCGACATCGCCAGAACGGTCGACCAGTTGATGACCGTCGCATCCAAGCCTGTCGATTTGCTCACGACACGTGTGAAGGGGCTTCAAGCTCAGCAGATTGCTATCACTGAGCTCACAGCGCTCGTCGTCGGAATCCAGCTCCAGTCCGACCGAATCGGTGTCGCTTCGAGTATCTCTACCACCACCGCGACTTCGGCCAAAACCGATGTTGTCACGGCCGCCATCTCCGGGAAGGCGGTTCCGGGGAATTACTCCGTTCAAGTTTTGCAGACAGCTCAGACCGCAACCGCTTCCAGCTCGCCTATTTCGAGCACATCGGAGTTACTTCAGGCGGGTGAATTCGTCGTGCGCACCGGCGGTTTCGTCGATAGCAGTATGGACCTGGATGATGTCCGTGGAGGTGCGGGGGTTACACGCGGGTTGATTCGAATCACAGATCGAAGCGGTACCTCGCGCGAGGTCGATCTCCGATTTGCAGCCACCACAGAAGATGTAGTTAAAGCGATCAACAACTCGGGCCTGAAGGTCAACGCAAAGACCGTCGGCGACCGCCTTTCGCTAAGTGACTTAAGCGGCCAGACAACTTCAAATCTGATTGTTGAAGAAGTGGGAGGAGGTCGCACCGCCGCTGATCTTGGCCTCGGCGGCGTCAATGTGAGTGCAAACACGGCTACCGGAGATGATCTTGCATTTTTAGGTGCATCGACTCGTTTAAGCACGCTGCGCGACCAACGAGGCCTAACCATGCGTTTCGGAAACGAGATGTCGGTGAATCTAAAGGATGGTACCTCTTTAGCCATCGACTTAGATGGCTCCAATCCACCTCGTACCGTCGGACAGCTTTTGGCGAAAGTCAACGCAATCAACCCAGACAAACTGGAAATGCGCATTCGCGAAGATGGGGACGGATTCGACTTGATCGATAAGACCTCGGGTTCGAATACCTTCGCGGCCACCGGTCGGCTCGCCGATGAACTCGGGTTGTCCAACAAAGCGGAAGTAAACGGCGCCATCGCTGGAAAACGGGTTCAAAACACGCTTTCAGGTCCGCTGCTGAGTACGCTAAACGGGGGCAAAGGGATCGGGACGGCTGGCTCGATTTCCATCACCAACCGTGTTGGGGTTACCACCCAAGTTGATTTGTCGGGCAGCGAAGGGCTGCGGGACGTGATGGACAAAATCAACAACAGCAATTCGGGAGTTACAGCCTCCTTGAACCGATCGCGAACAGGCATCGTGCTTCAAGACATTACGGGTGGCTCAGCGAGCAATCTCGTCATCGCGAATGCGGATTCGAATGAAACGGCGAGCAAGCTTGGTATCGCAGCCGATGTCGCGAAGAGCAGCGTCGATAGCCAATCGCTCAAGATGCAGTACATCGGTGAGGCGACCGAACTATCGCGATTGAATCAAGGGCGAGGAGTTCGTCTTGGTAGCTTCACCATCACCAACGCCGCTGGTGGACAAAAATCGGTGACCGTTACTCCGAACACAAAAACAGTTGGCGATCTGCTTGAATTGGTCAATGCCAACACAATCGGCGTCCAAGCTCGGTTGAATGACGAAGGTGACGGGATCGTGATCGTTGATACGTCCAACGGTTCCGGCAATCTCACGATCACGGAGAATCAATCTGGAAACTCAGCAAAGGATCTGGGAATCCTCGGTACTGGCATCTCCAAAACGGAGCCTAGTCGCCGAGAGATCAATGGTAGTCAAACCTTTCGTTTGCAAGTTGGATCCAGCGATACAGTCTCAGATGTAGTGAAAAAGATCAACGATGCGGGAGGTCCTGTCACCGCTTCGTTGCTCACCTCTGGACCTTCTACCGTTCGCGTTCTGCTTACTTCGCGGACTACAGGTGAAGCTGGTCGGATGGTCGCAGATGGAGATGCGATCGGATTGAATATCAATGCCTCAGGCGCTGCTCGCGACGCTCTCATTTCCGTAGGCGGTGCCGCTGATACTGGGGGGACACTCATTCGCTCCTCCACCAACACCATCAATAACGCGATCGAAGGCGTTTCGCTAACGCTGAAGGGGACTTCCACGAGCCCGGTCGATATCTCAGTAACGCAGAACAACTCGACGCTGGAGAGAAACCTTCAGTTGTTCGTCGATCAATTCAATAAAGTTCGAGATAAGATCGACAAGGAGACGGAATTTAATACGGAGACCGGAACCACCGGCATGTTGATCGGTAGCTCGGAAGTCCTAAGAGCTGAGCAGACCCTAACACGATTGATCACACAGCGCACTTTCGGCTCGGGACGCATTCAATCCCTAGAGCAGCTCGGCCTAAGCTTAAACGACAAAGGCAAGCTTGAGTTTGATAAAGAGAAGCTTTCGAAAGCCATCGCAGCCAACCCGGAAGATGTCACCAGCTTTCTGACCAAAGAGAACACAGGGTTTGGCGCAAGAGCGAAAAAGGCGTTGGATGCAATCGTTGGAGTCAACAACTCGACGCTCGTTCTTCGTAATCAGTCTTTGCAGCGTCAAATCGAATCCACGAACAAACGGATCGAAACCCAAAACGCCCGTCTAGGCCGCGAACGAGAACGGCTTCTCAACCAGTTCTATAAACTGGAAGAGACCTTGAGCAAGATCCGAAACAACAGCAATGCAATGACCGACATCAACTCCGTCCTTGCTCGATTCCAAGATCTGTAGTTGGAAAGAATCATACCGATCAGCATAATTAAGATCGGTAAGACAAGAGTCATAGGAATGATGCCTGTATCCCGTCGCTTTAGACAAACTAAAAATAGGGCTACAGAAGTCATCAGAGCCATAAGCGTCTGAACGCTAAACGTTTTTGTCACTCGAACCTCACGTTCGATGCGGATTGTGATTTCATAGATACCGTATGCAAATCACAAGGACTGCAGGTCCGGCAAGGCTCATGACAATTCCGAACACTGCGGCGGTGTTTTCTTTGCGAAAGACGGAAGCGACTCCCACCAGCAAGCCAACGAGGGAGAGGGATCCCCCTCCAAAAACCCCGAGACCATAAGCCATCGCCGCGATTGCACCAGATTGGAGCATGGAAAAGCCATCGAGCAAGCCTTCCATACTTCCCGGTTCGTAAAGGGTGTTGGATAGTCGCTTCGAAGCACCAAAGGCGACCTTGTTCGAGTAAACACATGCAATACTGGCCATCGTGCACAGGGCCAGCGCCACAGCAGCGACGAATGCACTAACTTTCGAGACGGTGTTCTGATCAATCGAGATTTGGGAAGAATTGGGCGTAGAATTCTCCATGGGATTTTACTCTCTTTGAAATAAAGATCTGAGCAATTTGCTCCTTGCACATCCAATCAGTTGGTAACGCGAAAACGGTGAGCAGCTTCCATTCGAGACTCGGGCGCGACTGCTTCCATAGACTATCAACACGAATCAGATCGTGCTTCCATTTTGTACTTATTTTTCTTGCCAAAACCCCCCGTGAGTGTCCCCCAACGCGCCGTGAGTGTCCCCCAGAGTAAACCCGCCGTCAGTGTCCCTTTTTCTGCATCATTTACACACCCATTAGAGGGGGATGGACCCAAGGGGCTTACGCTCCGTAGGGAAGAATAAATCTTCGAAGAATCTTTGCGAGTGGCTTTCTAAGGAACGAGCTGAAAAGATCCAGTGCGAAGAAAGTTCGCTATATCGATACTTGCTTTCCTTGAGAGCAACAAGGAGTTATGTGTTGCAAACCTAGTCTTATGCGATCTTTCAGAAGGAAGATGCGTGTTTTGTACTGGGACCAAAAGATCGAATTTCGCAGCTATGATACCGACCTCCAGATCGCCTGAGTTCGAGAGGCGATTCACAAAGCTCGTTGGTTGATCCGACAGCTCCCTGGTTGGGACTAGGATGTTAGCAAGGAATCTCGATGCGATTCTCGCGATTGGAGAACCCTTGTTCGGTGGCGCCAGTAGAACGATACGACCAAGGTTCGGTAGTGGGGCGCTATCCAGTGCAACACGGGTGACGATTGCGCCCATGGAGTGTGCGACAACGTGAAAGCGAGGTTCATTGGAGAATTGAGATGTGCAAAAGGCTCGCAATCGAGTTGCGTGGGCGTCAATTGGGGAAAAGAGCGAAGCATAGCTCCAGGAAACGGCACGGAAACCGAAGCTTTGAAGTCTCAAAGAAAGAGGCCACATCACGGCTCTATGAGAAGCGAACCCGTGTACTAACAAAACGATGTCGTCGTTGGTTGGCACGCCCAAGCTCGATCAGTGATTGTTGCAGTTGAAATGAAAACACCCACACGAGTGTCCCTTGGTATATCCCGCTTGGTATGTCCGAAAAATCGGAGATTGGTTACTTCACCGTGTTGTTTCGATGGAAATCGATGATTACGCCAAACGTTGCACCAACCAATGCGAATAGAACTCCGGTGATAGGCGAACCAAGCATGATTGAAGCCCCGAAGCTTGCAAAACCGGGAGGCGTTGGTGGTTGCGTAAGAATGGCATAGATTCCAAGCAAGACTTGCAGTGAAAGCATTCCGAGGCCGAGCAGTAGTGCAAGTCGCATCGTGTAAATCCATTGAAACGCTTTTCTCATGTTCGTTTCCTTTGTCGTTCGATCGCAGATTCATTCTATCTGGTGCATGCGGGAGTGTCCCCAGGTGGCCTTCGTGAGTGTGGGGCTTTCGTGAGTGTCAGCATATCGAAAGACTTTCGCATTAAGTGCTCCGCTTTAGTTCAATCGCCGAGCTGAAAATCGAACTCGGTAAGAAATGTTAGGCAAAAATCCTGTACAAAGTATCGTTCTCTAACTTTCTACCCTCCATTTTTCTGCCCTCGTCCTCCGTCGACCGCTCCTATTCCTGCGTGATATTTTTGCTGAGAGTCGCCGCTTGGGTTCTTGCATCGCGTTTCGCAACCTGTTCCAATTTCTGAATCGCACAGGATCGTGCTCGGCAACCCGAACGAATCGCCCTTTCTTTCGCCGATGTTTTCCCTTTCGCCCAAGGAACTCAGATCATGCGCATCGCCCGCGCCGACATCTATCGCCCCGATGAAATTGCTACTGTCCACACCATCGCCACGATTGTCCGAAAGTATTACTTGCTAGGTGACGATCTCTTATCTGGCATCGATAACAGCCATCGGTGTGAATGGGTGACAAGTCAGATAAGGGAGCAAGCGAAGTACTTCGGGATCGATATTTTAAGCCACGCGATTATGAGCAATCACTTCCATTCCGTTCTCCGGTCGAGACCGGATGTGGTCCAAGAGTGGACGGACAGCGTGGACGGACAGCGAGGTGGCCACGCGTTGGATGCTCCTTTGTCCGAAGCGCAGGAACAAAGACCTCAGTCCAGCGGAGCCGAATGAGAAGGAGCTCGATTCCATTCGGAAGAAGCCAGAAAAACTGAAGGAGATTCGCTCTAGATTAAGTGATATCTCGTGGTGGATGCGGATCCTTTGTCAGCGTGTGGCCAAGCGAGCCAATCGGGAGCGTGACGAAACGGGGCGATTCTTCAATGGCAGGTTTAAGGCGGTGCGATTGCTTGACGAGGAAGCGATCTTAGCGTGCATGAGTTATGTCGATTTGAATCCCATTCGCGCAAAGGCTGCAGTAACGTTGGAGGAGTCCAAGCACACCTCGATAGCAGCGAGGATTGCTGCTTTCGCGAAGGAGAATGAGGAGTCCAAGCCCATACCAGAAGCGGTGGGAGGCGAGCAAAATACATCGAGCTCGCAATCAAAAGTAAAGGAATCCCCCGACGGGTACTTGGCACCGATTGAGCTGGTGGATTCGAAAGGAGAAGAAGGTCCTAAGCCCAGCAAGAGCAAAAAGAGGTGTAGCGACAAAGGCGTCTTATCCTTGTCTTCCATGACCTACATGCAGTTATTGGATGCGACAGCAAGGCTTGTACGGGAAGGGAAGAAAGGATTCACCCCGGAGGAAACTCCACCCCGGAGGAAACTCCACCTATCCTCGAGCGGTTAGGCATCAACAAAGATCTTTGGCTCCAGTATGCGACCCAATTTGGGCGCATGTTCTCGCTGGCAGCAGGTAACGTCCAGTCGATGGCGGATGCGAGAACCCTCGTCACCCAGCGTCGATTTCACTGTCCAAGATTCGATCGCATGTCTTAGAGCGAGCTTTCGCTCTCACCCAAACCGGGTAAGCCGTCTTCCTGTCCCTCGTGGGGGGTGAAACTCGCATCCCCCCTCGGTTCGCTGCTGCGCGCGGATCGGCAAAAAGAGGTATCAACTCCCACTTTCACCACGTCTCCGCGTCGGCCAACTGCAAAATCAGCTCCTCACCCCCCAATAAATCTCCCCCCTCCAGACCGTGAGTGTCCCCAGGTCTGCAGTGAGTGTCCCCAGGTCTGCAGTGAGTGTCCCCAGGTCTGCAGTGAGTGTCCCTTATGATTATGGGATTTTCCTACAGTACGATCACAAGGAGTATGTCCCCGTTGATTATGTTTATTAGGTGTGTGTCCCCCGTTGATGAATGAGGTGTGTGTCCCCGGTGGTGATGGAAGAGTTGTTGAAAGCGAGAACGAGGTGTTGATGAATCGATTCTTGGGTGCTGCTCGGCGAGGTGGCAGAGAAGGAGGACTCCAAGGTGGCAGAGAGCGAGAACTCCATCGTTTGTCGCGGCGAGATTTGCTCAAGGCGGGACTACTTGCGGGCGCGGAGCTGCTGTCGGGGCGGCACCTTATCGCAGGGCTGTCTGTCAGCGGCGCGCCGAAACCACGAGTTCTCGTGATCGGGGCCGGGTTCGCCGGACTTGCATGCGCCTTCGAATTGGTAAGTGCTGGCTACGATGTGAAGGTACTGGAAGCCAGGAAAAGAGTGGGCGGTCGCGTGCTCACGCTCAACCAGCTCATTCCGGGAAAGAATGTAGAAGGAGGGGGCGAACTCCTGGGATCGAACCACCCGCATGTTTTGGCCTATGCCGCAAAATTCGCTTTGGAATTTCTCGACATCACCCAGGAGGACGGATCCGCACCTATGATTTTAGGTCCAGGCGATCGAGTTGGAATGCGAGTCGGCATACGCGCAGATGACCGACGAAGCTCGCAATATAAATGCCGATGAACCTTGGAAGTCTCCAGACGCCGAAACGCTCGACAAACGAACGACTGCTGACTGGATTGAAGATATCCAAGTGTCTGAGTTGGCTAAGCGTTTGCTAACGCTTCAGTTCACATCCGACAATGGGGTCGCGACGCGGCAACAAAGCTACTTGTGTAATTTGGCACAAGTCAAGGGTGGCGGCTTGGACCGCTACTGGATAGACACAGAGTTGTTTCGGTTGGACGGTGGTAATCAACAAATCGCTCATCACTTAGCCAAGGAATTGGGCCAACAGAGGATTCAATTGGATTGTCCTGTGCAGGAGATCCATGTGAACGATCGCGGGATTGTGGCAATCGATGCAGCCGGAATTCGACATGAGGCTGACGACATTGTATTGTCCGCACCTCCGAGCACTTGGTCACGCCTTCGATTCTACCCGGAGTTGCCCGATGTTCTAAAGCCGCAAATGGGGGCCAACGTGAAGTACCTGTCGGTGGTCGATACGCCTTTTTGGCGCGAGTCCGACTTGGCGCCGGACGGGACAAACGATGGTGAAGTTGCTCAGACTTGGCATGGAACAGACGGACAGAGCGAAGAGGGGCCTTTCGCTTTGGTCGCGTTCAGTGGCGGCCCAGAGGCCCACGCGATCCATCGACGGGCCGTGGCGGACCGGCAGCAAGCTTACTCCCGAGAGCTTGAAGCGTTGTTCCCCGGATACGGCGAGAGATTCGTGAAGGGGCAATTAATGGATTGGCTGGCGGACCCTTGGACCAAAGCGGGCTACTCGTTCCCCGCTCCTGGGCAGGTTACCACCATCGGGCCTGTGCTTCGCCAAGGACTAGGTCGTCTACATTTCGCGGGCGAACATTGCTGCTACCAATTCGTCGGCTACATGGAAGGAGCGTTGCACTCGGGGGCATCTCTCGCGAGACGCCTCGCGCAACGAGATGGACTTCTACCACCAAACTAATCGCACAAGATATCACACCCGCCATGTCTCAATCCGACAATATCAGCTTAGTTCCAAATCTATCCCCTGCTTGGAATCAATTCCTTGCCTTTCGAGATTGAGATTGTTTCATCTTCCGCCACGCAATTGGTATGTTCTTGATTGCCGCGTGTTTTCGAACGTCCTCAGTGATCCCCTCGTTTCTATTCGCAAAAGCTCACATTTGTGATTTCAAATTTTCGCTGGAGAATAGTTCCGTTTGCCATTACTTTGTTCGTTGGCGTCGCGGTGTTCGCCGTCGGAATTCTGTATTCGTTGCAAGTTGGTATTCCTGAAGTCCGACGTCTCCATAACTCTGGATTTCCTCAAAGCGCGTTCAAGTTTGCACTCATACCAACATCGTTTTTTGTCGTCGCCGGCCTGCTTTGCCTGGTATCATGGTTCACGATTAGAGCCAAATACGAACTGGCTATCTATTGTGCAATCAGCTTACCAATCTATCTGCTCTTCGCTTACTACTTCGTGTATTCCATCTGAACTCGTGGATCGACTGCGGAAATAACGCCTACCATTCGATTCATTGGGAGCAAGATGTGTCGTGCATCAAATCATTGCTTCTTTGGCGAGTTTACTTCAATCAATACGGTTCTCGCCGACTCATCCCTTTGACGTATCCGATAGTTCGCTAACCTCGCCTCAAACGCTTGATAATCTTCTACATCCAGCAGGAAATAGGTGTCCCATTCATAATCGCGAGCTTCGAATCGCAAAGTAATCGACTCTCCGTTGATTGCTGTTGCAGAGTCGATGGCCTTCGACCGCGGGCGACTCATACTGGCCCCAGGGCGAATGTTCCAATGACTTTCGGGGAAGAGGTTTTGCGCGATCGATTCGGTTTCTGATTTAGAGGCAAAGAAATTCACGACTCCCAACGTCCATACCTTAGGTGGATTCGGCTTCGGTGGCGGTGGTACGTCCTTCCTTATCCGGTAGGCCTTCGTGACTCCGCCATAAATTACTGGCGGGATTTTCTTCTCTTCGATTTCTTTCTCTAAACTGCTCATCGCTTCGACCACGAATACCAGCGAAGTCGCGATCGGGACTGTTTCAGGGGAGCGACAAGCGACGTCAATCAATTCCTGGGTGACCCAGATTGCCTGCTGCCAATCCTCCATATTCACATATGCAGGCCTTTGTTGCGTCCGTGCGACTGCGGATGACGCAAAAGCCGTCGTGATCTCGTCGCGTTGCTCTTTCAAATCAGCTTCGATCTCGTCGATTTGCTCTCGAAGTGAATCGTAAGACTTATCGCGATCCCCAAGCTTAAGCAACTTCTCTAGGATTTTGCCCATGAGCACAAGATTTTCGTCGTTGTGAAAGAACTGGGGATCGACGCAAACCCTAAGGTGGCGATCGAATGCAACTTGCCCCAACTGCCACGCGGCTCTCGTCATTCCAGGATCATCGGACTCTGCAAGAACCTTCTTGCTTATCGCAAAAGCAGACGTTAGCGACTTGATCGCTTCACCGCCTCGCAAGTAATAGACTTCATCGCTTACCCGATTTGTAAGCTCTCGAACCTTGCCAATATCTTTGAACCTACCCTCGTTGAGAAATCTTTCTAACTCCATCGATACTGGGGTAGGGGCATCAACATCTTTTTTCGTATCGGGGCTCGAGGACCAAACTCGCGAAACCAAATCCACTAATCGCAGTTCTCGACCTCCCGGAATCGATCGTAAGACTCGAGAAACTATTCCAATGGTAATGCTGGCTGCAACAATAACAATCAAGCAGTTCTTTAGGATCTTTCGACCAGCGACTCTTGGAGGTTTGTTATCTGGCGATTGCCGCTCGCAGTTGTTGCATGGAATCATCCCGGGCGAGACGCATGTCGATGTTTGTTCATCGGTAACGACGATGACTTGCTTGCAGTTTGGGCAGTGAATAGACATCTTTGTGGCGGCGACGGATTGAAGGATAATGAAAAGAGTCGTGCCACGATTTCAAAGAAAGTCGAGCTCAACCTACTTTGCCACGCTTCGAGCCTAAGGGAAAACCATCGACAACCGAGGCTTGCGCCAGACCGGCTCATGGTTTTCGGATAGGCTCTGCGTCTCCAAGGACTCAAACCGATGCAGCGTTGCAAGACTACTTGCCCGCTGCCCAGCGGATTCCGTTGACAATCGTTGCCAAGAAAACGGGATCGGAGAAGGTCTCGTTGGAGTGCCCATACGTTGTACCAAAGACCCGTGCTGATCCGTATTGATTAGCCCAGTACACGGGATGCTCCTTTCCGTCTTTCTCGCTCTTGGATGTCGCTAACACCTTGGTCGTCGGCCACACCTTTTCAATGATGTACAACTCGTCCTTTGCAGATCGATACCCTTCCTTTGGGATATCTTTCATTGCGGGGTGGTCTGGAGCGGTTACCGTAACGGGGTACTCGCTCTGGTGGTCATGCCGCCTGCTGGTCACGCCGAGAAACGCGCGCCAGTCGTCGATATCGGCTGAACGATAGGTGTGCATCGCGCAGTGGATCACCAGTGCATTGACTCCTTCGCGGTGCGGCTTCGTGATTCCGCGGATGTACTCGGGATCATCTGTGTCAGCAAAGCACTCGTTGTGAATCACGACGTCAAACCCTTCGTACCACGTTGGGTTCTTGTAGAAATCGATCATCGCTTTCGTGCCCTTGCCACCTTGATTGACCACCGTCCAATTCACCGGTAAGGACTTGTCTTTCGCCGCCAGCTGCATTGCTTTGGTCTGGAAGTCGTAATCGTGGCAGCAGCCCCCTGTGATCAAGAGAACTTGAATCGGCTTCGGTTCGGAACGCTCCGCAGGGGCCTCCCCCCGAACCACCGCAACACCTTGGAACGCAACGCAAAACAGGGCTGCCGCTGAAAGAAACATGGACTTCATCTGGAATTCACCGGTTTATTTGAGAGGGGATCGGAAGGGAAATGGGCGGGCTCCAAAAGGCGAAATGCCTCATTCCAAGGGGAAAACCAAGGATTTCGCCGCTGGTTCCCAGTATAGCCGCCGAATCCTTTCGATGCCGGCCCCCAGCGGTGGTTTACGAAACACTGCGATTAGGTTGACACAAAATTTGACACCGTACTACAATCAGCCTGCGTGATCACACGTGAAAGTTTGTTCTGTCCGATAACGTTGGAGTGAGGAAATATGAAGAACGCACTGTTGGGATTGTTCGCGGCTGTTATCGCTTTTGCTGGCGCTAGCTACGCTTTCGAGAAAGTAGACTTGAAAGACGTCAAGTGCATGATGAATGGCAAGAGTGCCGCTAAGGAAGACAAGAATTCTGAATGGAAAGAAGGAAAGGTTTACTTCTGCTGCGATAACTGCAAGAAGAGCTTCGACGGCGACAAGAAAAAATTCGCTGCTAAGGCAAATCATCAGTTGATCGCTACCAAGCAAGTTGAACAACAGGCTTGCCCATTCTCCGGTGGCAAACTGAACGCTGACCAAAAGGTTGAGTTCAAGGGTGCGACCGTTAGCTTCTGCTGCGGCAACTGCAAGGCAAAGGCCGAGAAGATGTCGGACGACGATAAGGTTGCACAACTCTTCGGCGAAGACGCTTACGCGAAGGCCAAGTTCGCTAAGGTTGAAAAGAAGTAGTCTTCTATCAGAAGAGTACAACCAAAAACGAAGCAAAGGGCTCCGAGAATTCGGGGCCCTTTTTCTATTGCGAACCTTTGGGTGTGAAACCATGCTTCGCTTGCATCGGTCGCGATTCCACTTACAACTAGGTGCTATCGCCTTGGACGCGATGCCAATTGCTTCTCCTAAACGTTTCCATCCCGAGGTTTCTCATGTCTCGCATCAATTGCAACGCGATCTATGTGTTGCTTTGTTTCGCATTCACTTCTGTACTGGGGTGTGCTCCGGAACAACCGAAACCTGTCGAAGCTCCACCACCCGAGGTCACAGTCAGCAAACCGCTTGAAAAGAAGGTGACGGAGTTCTATGAGTATATCGGGCGTACGGAGTCACCCGACTTCGTAGAAATTCGCGCTCGGGTCAGTGGCTATTTGAAGAAGGTCTTTTTTGATGATGGAGACGAAGTAACCAAAGATCAGCCGCTTTTTGAGATCGATCGCCGCCCTTACGAGTTTGCATTGCAAAGTGCCGAGGCAAGGCTAGCGCAGGCCAACGCGCAGCTCAAGCTCGCCACCCTTAATTTTCAAAGGAATGATTCTCTTAAGAACACCAATGCCATCACACAACAGGATCTTGACGAAGCGATTCAACAAGAGGCAAACGCAACAGCCGAGGTGAAGTCTGCGGAAGCCTCGCTTGCACAAGCTCGACTTGATTTAGAGTTCTGCACGATTACAGCCCCAATCTCCGGCCGAATCGGGCAAGCCAACATCACCGTTGGCAATTTGATCTCGATGAACCAAGTCAATGCACCGCCATTGGCTACCATCGCCAGCGTGGATCCGATCCATGTTTCCTTCGATGCTGACGAGCTTGCCGTTCTTCGGTTTCGAGAGTATCGCAGACAACAAGGCTTGGACGTCGACTTCAAGAACGTAAAGGAACTTAACCAAAAGGTCCTTATCGCTCTTTCGAATGAAAATGATTTCCGACATGTTGGTATTCTCGATTTCATCGACAACCAAGTGCGTACTTCTACAGGAACACTTTTGGTCAGAGCCGCGGTTCCCAATAAAGACCGATACTTTGCTCCGGGATTCTTTGTCAAAGTCCGAATCCCCTTCGGTGACGAGCAGCCCGCAATCTTAATTCCCGAGCGTGCTGTTCTCAGCGACCAGAGCCTGCAATATGTGCTTGTTGTTGCTGAGGATGGTACCGTCAGCCGTCGCGATGTGGAACTGGGAGTTACCGAAGACAAAATGCGAGTCGTCAAGAGCGGCCTCACCGCCGAAGACCGAGTCATCATTAACGGTCTTCAGCGCGCACGTGCCGGCATGAAAGTGAAAGCGATTGACGAATCTGCGACCGGATCCACGACCACTGAGAAGAAGGAGTAGGCGATGTTTGCTCGTTTCTTCGTTGATAGGCCGGTCTTCGCTACCGTTCTCTCGCTTGTGATTGTGTTGCTTGGCGGCATCTCTTTATTGCAACTGCCGATCTCCCAGTATCCGGAGGTAGCGCCACCGACGATTCAAGTAACCGCGACTTACCCGGGAGCCAATGCTCAAGTTGTGGCAGATACGGTGGCAGCGCCGCTTGAACAAGAAATCAATGGTGTCGAGCGAATGATCTACATGGCATCGCGATGCACTAACGATGGAATCATGAATTTGGACATTACCTTTGAGCTGGGCACAAACATCGACCAAGCTCAGGTGTTGGTTCAGAACCGAGTCGCGATTGCAGAAGCCAAACTCCCAGAGGAAGCCAAGCGACAGGGGGTCGTCACGAAAAAGAAATCCCCCAGCATCCTCTTGGCTGTCAATTTGGTAGCGACTGATGATCGCTACGACCAGCTATATCTCTCCAATTTTGCGACGATAGAGGTAAGAGACGCATTGATGCGCATCCCCGGGATCGGGGATGTCGCCATGCTCGGGGCGCGAGACTACGCAATGCGTGTCTGGCTGGATCCTACGAAGCTTGCGATCCGCAACCTAAACGCTGGCGATGTTCTTCAGGCGTTGCGAGAACAGAATGTTCAGGTTGCCGCGGGGCGGATTGGGCAAGAGCCTGCTCAGGAAGGGCAAGAGTTTCAGATGGCGATCAACACCAAAGGTAGATTGATCGAGCCGGAACAGTTCAACGAGATAATTGTCAAAACAGGAAGCAATGGCGAATTGGTCCGGTTGGGCGATATCGCTCGCACCGAGTTGGGGGCCAAGAACTATGACGTTAGCAGCACGCTCGACGGAAAACCCAGCGTGACGATGGCCGTATTCCAGTTGCCTGGTTCCAATGCGTTGGCGACCGCAAATCGAATCAAAGAAGAGATGAAGCGATTGCAGGAAACCCGTTTTCGAGAAGGGGTTGAGTATGCGATCGTTTACGACACCACGACTTTCGTCGACGAATCGGTGCATGAAGTTTACAAGACGCTCATCGAGGCGTTTGTTTTGGTCTTTATCGTCGTGCTTCTATTCCTGCAAGACTGGCGAGCCACGTTGATGCCGATGATCGATGTTCCTGTGTCTCTCATCGGCACTCTGGCCGTCATGAACTACCTCGGCTTTTCCCTTAACAATTTGTCCATGTTGGGATTGGTGGTCGCGATTGGTATTGTTGTTGACGACGCAATCGTGGTGGTCGAGAACATCGAGCGATGGATGGCAAAGGGGTTGCCTGCTCGTGAAGCCACCATTAAAGCGATGGAGGAGATCACTGGGCCTGTCATCGCCATCACCTTGGTGTTGAGCTCCGTCTTTCTCCCAACCATCTTCGTCGCCGGCATCCCGGGGCAATTCTTTCAGCAGTTTGCCTTGACCATTGCGGCATCGACGATCATATCTGCAATCAACGCGATGACCATGGCGCCAGCGCGGGCTGTGACATTGATCAAGCCACACCACGAGGGACATGATCGCGAAGCGTTGCCTCGCTGGGGAGTCGGTCTGCTCGGAGCTTACGTTGTCTATCGGTTTCTTTTACCGTTGATTGGGCCTTGGATTGGCTTGCCGGTCTCCGATACAGCTCATGGTGAGCATAGCTCTGTCAGCTACAGTTGGTTGCAATGGGGCATCTTTTTGCTTTTGTTAGGTATTGGCTACGTCGCAGGAACGTTTGCATTCCCTTTTGTAAACCGATTTCTGCAACAGCTTTTCAAAGGCTTTAACGGTGTATTTGATTGGTTAACCAACCTCTACGGCAAGACGGTAGCGGGTGCGATTCGCATGAGCGCGATCATGCTGATCGTGTACGTCGGATTGATTGGGCTCACTGTTCGCGGTTTTCAGATTGTTCCGAATGGTTTTATTCCGCAGCAGGACAAAGGCTATTTGGTAGTAAATGCACAACTCCCCGATGGGGCCAGCTTGCAACGTACCAAAGCGGTATCTGATCGCATCAGCGAAATCTTGCTCGATACCGAAGGCATTGGTCACACCGTCACGGTTCCTGGATATTCGATTCTCACCAGCACCAACGCTTCGAATTCGGTCGGCATGTTTGTGATCCTCAAACCCTTTGAAGAACGCAGTGGGGTAAAGGGGTTGTATTCCGAGGATATCGTCAAGGAGCTTCGTCAAAAGCTTGCTGCGATCCAAGATGCCGAGATTGTTGTCATCGGTGCGCCACCGATCGATGGGTTAGCATCTACGGCGGGGATGAAGATGCAAGTGCAGGATCGTGCTGGAGCGGGGCCACAAGCCTTGCAGGGAGCAATCGCCAACTTGACTGAGAGTGCCAAAGTTGAGCCAAGGCTTACCGGTAGCTTCTCGAACTTCACCGCGAACGAACCCCAACTCTTCATCGACATCAATCGCGAGAAGGCGAAAGCGGCCAACGTTGCTTTGAACGATGTCTTCAGTACGCTTCAGATTTACCTCGGCTCCGCCTATGCCAACGACATCACGCGATTTGGTAGAAATTGGCAAGTGAGTTTGCAGGCTGATTCGGCATTTCGGGCGAAGCCAACAGACATCGGGCAATTGAAAGTCCGAAATGGTGCGGGGGAAATGGTACCTTTGGCGACGTTGATCGATATCAAGAGCGTGAGCGGTCCGGGTATCGTTTATCGATTTAACATGTATCCGACAGCGGACTTCATTTCCAATCCTGCCCCCGGCCAAGGGAGTGGTGATACGATCCGCTTGATGGAAGAAATCGCAGTTCGGGAGTTACCGAGCACGATGAGTTTCGAGTGGACTGAAATGGCCTATCAGCAGATTTTGGTAGGAAAGGATTTATTGACTAAGTTGGTGTTTCCGTTGGCCGTTGTGTTTGTGTTCATGGTCCTGGCGGCTCAATACGAAAGCTGGTCGATGCCGATGGCGATCTTGCTTATCGTTCCGATGTGTTTATTAGCGGCTGTGGCAGGTCTGTGGATTTCGAATTCCGACAACAACATCTTTACCCAGATCGGGCTTGTGGTTCTTATCGCCCTCGCAGCCAAAAACGCGATTCTGATTGTGGAGTTTGCGAAGCAGTTGCAGCAAGAGGGGGCGAGTCGTCGAGAGGCAGCAATTGAAGCTTGCCGCGTTCGGTTGCGTCCAATTCTTATGACT
>JALOQZ010000163.1 GCA_025459245.1 Pirellula sp. | reverse complement strand
GAACTGTGGGATCCGAAACTAGAGGCTGAATCGCTCGATCTCGTGCTGATGGTGGACGTCTATCACGAGTTCTCCCATCCGGTGCAAATGCTGGCAGCGATAAGAAAAGCGTTGAAGCCGGACGGGGTGATCGCGCTGGTGGAATTCAGAGCAGAAGATCCGACGGTTCCCATCAAGCCAGAACACAAGATGACCAAAGCACAGGCCATCAAGGAATTCAAAGCGAATGGCTTCAAACCGGTGCGACAGTACGATCGTCTGCCGCAGCAACACTTGTTGTTTATGGGCAAGGATGTTGACTGGAAAGAACCCGAGTAACATCGATGCCCGAGACATCCAGGTTTGTTATCGAGTCGACAACGCTTCGCGAATCCGCTCTTCTAAGGCTTGAATTTCGGGCGTGATTCGCTCCAACTCCGCTGCGTTGTTTCCTTGTTCATGTTTGCGGAACAAAAACAGATAAGTCTCATTTTGAGGACGGTGGTAATGAAAAAACCACTCGTTCTTTTGGCGGATCAAATCGCGGTAATTCGCTAATGTGGCTGCGTTGGGCGTTTCATCGAATTGCTTGCGCCATGAATCGGGAATTGTGAGCCCCAGCTGTTGAGCCAATTCGAGTCCCGCCAGTCGGTAGCCTTCCGGAGTCCAGTAAATACCGTCCGACGTTAATTTCTTTTCGACATGAAGCTTTTCCAGGTCGAGCACTGGAAGCTTGAGCTCGGAGGCAATTTTGCGAGTTGTTGCGTTATAGGCTCGGAGATGTTCGTTCCAAAGCCTCGCATTGGGTACCGACGCCTCCTCGAAGAGTCGTGGGAGGATCAATGCAACTCGCAGTTTGCGATCCGCCAACTGTTGTAGCAGTTTGCGATAGCCCGCTTCAAACGCGGCCAGTCCAGCAGCACCTTCTCGGCATTCGTTTTCGCCGTAGCAGACCAAAGCGACCGAAGCTTTGGCTTTGTCCAAGTCTCCGAGAAGACGCTTGAATCCATCCTCCCGACCGCCGAATACTCCGCGAGCATCGCCGAACACGGTATCGCCGCTCCAGCCGATATTGCGAAACTTCAAACTCGGGTCGGCGGCTGTGAAAACAAGATCGATCCAATTCGACTGCTGCATCCGTTCGGTGAAACCCGAGCCGATCCAAGCCACCGTATCGTTTGCCTTCAAGAATCCTTTCGCCGAGTGGGTCTCTTCCTCGTTCGCCGAAGCGGCGATTGCCTCGGCACGGGCGGTCGGAGGATACCAAGCTGGCAAGAGGAAGGTGCCGGCGATGCAGGCTGAGACTAGAAAACGTGCGATTTTGGTGGAGCGATCGGGTGAATGCGGGAGGGGATGATTCATGGTGGTCATGGTGAGGGGAGGGGCGGCTCAAGCCAGGTTCGAACCGAGATCCAAGTATCCCAGGGGAGCGAGAACCAATCAACTATAAAGTTGCCGACACCTAAAAATCCTCCGATTGCAAAAGCGAAGATCAGTCCAGCGACAATGAGATTCACCGCCGGTAGAAACATCCAACAAAACCGCCCCCCCAACCGTCGCAATTCGCTCGTTCCCGTTCTCCAGTGGTGCGCCAAATACACCCAATGCAGCCCAAGCCCGAACCCCAGCACGGCGGACCGAAGAGGCGCAAAGAGGATGATCGAGGGAATCCAAACGAGAAGCGTGGATAGGGGAAACGCATAGGGGGCTGCGAGCAGGACCCAATTCCCCTTTCCCAGCCATCGTACGCGAGAGAGGTCGGGCGCGTCAGTTTTGCGTCGAATGGCGACGACCGGGTGAAGGGAAAGGGTTGCAACGACGACTTGGGTTGTGTCGTGGAGCAACCGAAACACGGTCCGGATGATTGCCGAGGAAGCAAAAGAAGTACGCGCCGCGAAGAGAATCAGACCCAAACCGGCGAGAAACATAACCAAGTAAACGGGGGAGGACAGCGATGCGTATAGCCAATTACCGATGGCAACCAATGTAATAGGTAAAGTCAGCAGCGCGAGTGTGGCGGCTGGCCATTTTGTGCTTTCGATCCATCGGTCAATTCGTTTGGAAACCATAGGTCGCCCAGTTTAACGGTTTTGATCGCGAGAGCAGCCGGCTCAGGGGAAACGGTCCGAGGATTGTTTCTGCGGCTCCAAGCCCATTCGAGGATTCAGCCCGTTGGACCTTGGAATTTAGAGCTCAAAGGCTAAGCTTTGTGGCGGTTCCAAGGTTCCGGCTTGCCTGATTCTGAAAAAACGAAAGCACCATGAAGACAATTGAACACGATGTGGTTGTGCTCGGGGGTGGTCCCGGTGGATATGTTGCTGCGATCCGAGCAGCCCAATTGGGAATGAATGCGGCTTGCATCGACGAAAACAACAAATTCGGTGGCACCTGTCTTCGCATCGGCTGCATCCCGAGCAAGGCTCTGTTGGAATCGAGTCATATCTATCACGACACCAAAGCAGGGCTTGGAAATCATGGCGTCGTAGTGGGCCAAGTGCAATTGGATTTGGCGGCGATGATGAAGCGAAAGGACCAAGTGGTTCAGACGCTTACCGGCGGCATCGATCTGCTTTTCAAAAAGAACAAAGTCACCGGCTACAATGGGCTTGGCCAGCTGGTAGACCCAAACACCGTATCTGTGCGACTGCTCAATGGCGAATCGGTCTTGATCAAAGCCAAGCATATCATCTTGGCCACCGGATCCCGTCCTGCTTCGATGCGAGGGGTCGAGGAGGATGGCAATCTCATCGGCAACAGCACAGCGGCTCTCTCGTATCCCGCCGTGCCTGAGAACTTTGTCGTCATCGGTGGCGGCTATATTGGACTGGAGCTTGGGTCGGTCTGGAATCGGCTCGGTAGCAAGGTGATTGTGCTTGAAGCGATGGATCGTATCCTGCCTGGTATGGACAATGAACTGAGTCAAATGGCTCAAAGGATATTCACTCGCCAGGGTATCGAGTTCCGATTGAACTCATGGGTCGAAAGCGCCAAAGTGGAGAACGGCAAATGCGTAGTACGCTGCAAAGGAGCCGAACCCATCGTTTGCGATCGAGTTCTCCTGGCTGCGGGCCGTGTGCCGAACTCCCATAACATCGGGCTTGAGACTGTCGGGATCGAAACCGACAAACGTGGATTCGTGCCGGTTGATTTGACAACCTACCGAACGGCCGTTCCGAACATCTATGCGGTCGGAGATTTGATCGGTGGAGCCATGCTCGCCCACAAAGCCATGGAAGAAGCGGTGGTTTGCATTGAACGGATTGCCGGGATCCATGCTCACTTCAACTACGATTGCATTCCAGCGATTGTCTACACCCACCCGGAAATTGCCACGGTTGGAAAGACTGAAGAGCAGCTTAAGCAAGCGGGCGTCGAATATCGCAAAGGTATCGGGCCTTACGGTGCCAACGGACGAGCGCGAACTCTCGGCGACATCGAGGGGCGGGTCAAGATTTTGGCAGATGCGAAAACCGATCGTGTTCTCGGAGTGCATATCATCGGAGCGAGAGCGGGTGACTTGATCGCAGAAGCGTCGATCGCCATGGAGTATGGTGCGAGCAGCGAGGATATCGCCCGCAGTTGCCACGCTCACCCGACGTTGGCGGAGGTGGTTCACGAAGCGGCTCTCGCCGTCGACGGGCGCGCCATCCACTCTGCATGATTACTCCTTTGACAGTTTGAATTCAACAGACGACAGACAGAATGCCTCGCTACAACCCAGCCGTTATCGAACCCAAATGGCAGACCTATTGGGAGTCGAATAAAACCTTTCGATGCCCCGATATGCCCGTCGGTGAAAAGGTTTATGTCTTGGATATGTTTCCGTACCCAAGCGGTGAAGGCCTTCACGTCGGTCACCCAGAGGGATATACGGCAACCGATATCGTCTCGAGATACTCGCGTATGCGAGGCAAAACCGTTTTGCATCCGATGGGGTACGATTCCTTTGGTCTGCCAGCCGAAGAGTACGCTATCCGTACCAACACGCCTCCCCGCGTGAGCACCGAAAAGAACATCGCCAACTTCACTCGTCAGCTGAAGATGCTAGGGTTCTCTTACGACTGGGATCGATGCTTGGCGACAACGGATGTAGCGTATTTCAAATGGACACAATGGATCTTCCTCGAGCTATTTGATACTTGGTTCGATCCCGTCCGGCAAAAAGGACGCCCTATCGCGGAGCTTCCCATTCCAGAGGATGTTCAAGCGGCGGGTGAGAATGCCGTCGCAGCTTACCGCGATCGCCATCGATTGGCATACCAAGACGAAGCGCTCGTGAATTGGTGCCCAGCCCTTGGAACGGTACTTGCAAACGAAGAGGTCATCGACGGCAAGAGCGAGCGAGGTGGGCATCCCGTGCAACGTATTCCGCTGCGTCAGTGGATGTTGCGAATTACGGCGTATGGAGATCGACTGCTAAGCGATCTCGATTCGTTGGATTGGTCTCCCAGCATCAAGAAGCTTCAAGCGGATTGGATCGGCCGCAGCACCGGCGCAGAAGTCGACTTCCCGATTTGCAGTCCCGATGCCTTTCAAGCTTGGAAAACTTCGCGCGCAACAAAACCCTTCCCCGAAGTCCAGCCAGAGGACTCGATCCGGGTCTATACGACGCGACCGGACACGTTGCATGGTGCGACCTATATGGTTATCGCTCCGGAACATCCACTTGTTAAGAAGATTGTCACCCCTGCTCAGCAGGCTGCCGTGACGGCGTATTGCGAGGCGGCGGCGTTTAAGAGCGATCGCGACCGAACCGATGGCGACAAGAAAAAGACAGGCGTTTTCTCGGGTGCCTACGCCATCAATCCAGTCACCGGTGCACCGATTCCGATTTGGATCGCCGACTATGTTCTCATCGGGTATGGCACGGGAGCCATCATGGCGGTTCCTGCCCATGACGATCGAGACTTTGAGTTTGCAACCGCCTACTCCTTGCCTGTGGTGTGTGTCGTGAGTCCTGACGCATCCGGGGAGGAGTTGCAGCAAATCCTGGAAGGGAAGGCTTGCTACACCGGTCCAGGCAAAGCTATGAACAGCGGTCCTCTCGATGGACTTGGAACCGAGGATGCGAAAGCCAAGATGATCGCGATTCTTTCGGAAGAGGGTATCGCGAAGGGGGCTGTGAATTACAAGCTGCGGGATTGGCTCTTCAGCCGCCAGCGATTCTGGGGGGAGCCGTTCCCGATCTTGCATGAACTCGATGCAAACGGGAACCCAACGGGGAGAATGCGACCTGTCGACCGTGACAATCTCCCGGTGGATTTACCTCAACTTGAGGACTTCAAACCGCATGGTCGCCCTGAGCCACCCCTTGCGAAAGCGGCGGATGACTGGCTCTATGTGACGATCGATGGCAAGCGTTATCGTCGGGAAACGAACACGATGCCCCAATGGGCAGGATCCTGCTGGTACTATCTCCGTTTCATCGATCCCAAGAACAGTACCGCACTGGTTGATCGAGCGAAGGAAAAGGCTTGGATGCCCGTCGATCTATATGTCGGCGGTGCAGAGCATGCGGTATTGCATTTGTTGTATGCACGCTTTTGGCACAAAGTCCTTTACGACCGAGGGCATGTTTCCCAGCCGGAGCCTTTTCAAAAGCTGGTGAATCAAGGAATGATTCTTGGGGAAGTGGAATTTACGGGCTACCAGAAGAGCGACTCAAGCTGGGTGAGCACTTCCTCCCTCGAAAAAGGCGACAACGGCTTGGTCGATCGCGTTTCGAAAGAACCGGTCGAGGCGGTGAAAGTCGACGAATCGGCCGTCACGAAGGTGGGCGATTGCTTCGTGCTATTGTCGGATGAGTCGATTCGTGTCGACAGCCGCGCTCACAAGATGTCCAAATCGCGTGGAAACGTCATCAATCCGGACTCGGTTGTCTCCGAGTATGGCGCTGATTCGCTTCGGCTCTACGAGATGTTTATGGGGCCTTTGGAGGCGACAAAACCTTGGAGCACGAAAGGGGTAAATGGCGTTCGCAATTTCCTCGATCGCGTGTGGCGTTTGATGATCGATACCCAGAGCGATACCAATCAGTTGGTTGACGCGATTCAAGATGTACCGCCGACCGCTGAACAAAACAGGGTCATTCATAGCACGATTATGAATGTCACTCGCGATATCGAGTCGTTGGGTGTGAACACACCGATTGCGAGGATGATGGAGTTCGTCAACTTCTTCACCAAAGAATCGGTAAGGCCCAAATGCGCGATGGAAACGCTTGTCCTTCTATTGGCGCCTTACGCCCCTCATATTGCCGAGGAACTTTGGGAAGCGCTTGGGCATTCCAAAACGCTCGCTTATGAGCCTTGGCCGACGTTTGATGAGGCAATGACGAAAGCCAGTGAAGTCGAGGTCCCGTTGCAGATCAACGGAAAGGTACGAGCGAAGGTGGTAGTTCCGGCTGATGCGACTGGTGAACAGTTAGAAGCGGCTGCACGGGGACATGAACGGATCCATGAATTGCTCGATGGAAAGCAGATCGTCAAGGCGATTGTCGTTCCGGGCCGAATGGTCAATTTCGTCGTCAAATAAACCTGTCGTCCAATGTAGAGGTTGAGCATGGCAAAGATCTTCATCGATGGCGAAGCGGGAACAACAGGACTTCAAATCCGCGAGCGATTGATCGAGCTTCCGCAATTCGAGCTAGTGAGCATTGATCCTGCAGCAAGAAAAGATCCGATTGCTAAAAAGCAGCTATTGGCGGAAGTCGATTTTGTCATTCTTTGCTTGCACGACGATGCGGCGAAAGAGACGGTCGCCCTGGTCGATTCGCTCTCATCCGCCACAAAGCCTAGGGTCATCGACGCGAGTACCGCTCACCGAGTCGCAGATGGTTGGACTTATGGGTTTCCAGAATTGGATCGCCAGCAACCCGAACTCATTCGCCAATCGGACCGCGTTTCCAATCCTGGGTGCTATCCGACGGGTGGTATTGGATTGACCAGGCCGCTTGTGATGGCGGGTTGGATGCCAGCGGATTACCCACTCGTTGTTCAAGGCTTCAGCGGATACTCGGGTGGTGGTCGCCAAATGATCGAGGCGTATGAAACCGATGATTTATCGAAAAAAGCCCCGCCGTTAGATGTTTACGGTTTGCAGTTAAAGCACAAGCACGTCCCGGAGTTGCAGAAATACTCGGGATTGACCAGGCGCCCCATATTCCTGCCATCGGTTGGATCGTTTCACAGCGGCATGATCGTGGAGATTGCCATCCATTTCGATTTGCTTCGAGGGGTGAGCAAAACCCAGCAATTGGAAGATTGTTTGCGGGAGCATTACGCAGGCTGCGAGTTTGTCACCGTCGTTCCACCGACGGAAAACGGAAGGGTCGAACCGCAAGCGCTCAATGGGACCAATCGCATGGAACTTAGTGTGTTCGGCGATGATGGTCTTCGACAAGCGGTCTTGGTTGCCAAGCTGGATAATTTAGGAAAAGGGGCGAGCGGCGCAGCTGTTCAAAACCTTCGATTGATGTCAGGTCAATAGTAGCCATCCCCGGTCGTTCAGAACCAATCCAGACACAGTTCAGCCTATGCAATCGCCTTCTTTGCCCCAACCCAGCGAACCTTACGACACCATCATCATCGGTGCTGGGATGAGCGGCTTGGCAGCTGGCATTCGACTGGCACACTACGATCAAAAGGTTTGTATCCTCGAAAAGCACTGGACTATTGGCGGGCTGAATTCGTTTTATCGACTCAATGGTCGCAACTACGATGTCGGACTCCATGCGATGACAAACTACACCGCCAAAGGTACCAAGAAAGGTCCCTTGGCGAGGCTTTTGAAGCAATTACGATTTCGCTGGGAAGACTTTCAGTTGGCCGAACAGTGCGGTTCGCGCATCGCATTCCCAGGAGTCCATCTCGATTTTGACAATGACATACGGTTGCTTCAAACCGAGATCGAGTCCAAGTTTCCCGCGCAAAAGGATGCCTTCCAGAAGTTGCTTGGTCAGCTCGTCGACTACGACGACTTGAGACAAGAAGACTTTCAACTATCGACTCGAAAGATCTTGAACGAGATCTTTAGCGATCCACTGCTTGTGGAAATGTTGCTTTGCCCTTTGATGTGGTACGGTAACGCTCGGGAACATGACATGGATTGGGGGCAGTTCTGTATCATGTTTCGCAGCATCTTCCTCGAGGGTTTTGCGAGACCGTTCAAAGGCGTGCGCCTCATCTTGAAGCATCTCGTCCGACGTTATCGCGAACTGGGCGGAGAACTCCGGCTGCGCAGCGGTATCGCCAAGATCTGCGTGGAGAACGATTCTGCCGTCGGAGTCGAACTGGAAGACGGTACTCAGCTGCGTGCCAAACGCATTCTCTCCAGCGCTGGCATCGTCGAGACAATGCGGCTGTGCGAAGACCGATCGGTCGTTGAAGTAGCAACCGCAGGAGAAATGACGTTTATCGAATCGATCTCCGTTCTGGATCGCCAACCTCGCGATATCGGATTCGATAAAACAATTGTGTTCTACAACGACTCGGACACCTTTCATTGGACGAAGCCGGATTCGGAACTTTGCGATGTGCGGACAGGTGTTATCTGTTCACCGAATAACTACGACTATGCTCCCGACGACGGGCAGCTTGAGGCTGGATTGATGCGATTGACCACCATCGCAGACTTCGGTCGCTGGTCCGCGTTGAGTGACGATGAATACCGACGAGCAAAGTATCGCTGGTATGACGAGTCAGTCGCATCGGCGGTCCGATTTATCCCAGACTTTAGACGAAACGTGATCGACAGCGATGTTTTCACTCCCAAGACCATTCGGAGATTCACCTCCCACGATAACGGAGCTGTCTACGGTGCTCCTGTTAAACAACTGGACGGGACAACCCGATTGAAGAATCTATTTCTCTGCGGGACCGATCAGGGCTTTGTGGGAATCGTCGGGGCGATTGTCAGCGGCATTTCGATGGCAAACCAGCATTGCCTCCGCGACATGGCTTCGTGATGCACGAATGTTAGACTTTAACGATTGTGCCGTTTCACTTCCTCTGCAATTCAAAAAAAGAGACTGCAGAATCAAGCTGGCGTACAGAGGATGCCGATTCGTCGGGCAGAGTGTAAGGGTTCTTCTGCCCTTTCAAGTTGTCACGGTCGATCGAGCGTTCCATGGATTCCCAAGAAGCATTTCTGAGACAAGAGGTTGAGTCTGCGACTCCCGCTAAACTGAGATTTTTATTGCTTCAAAAAGCGCATGGGCTTTCCGTTGTTGT
>JALOQZ010000162.1 GCA_025459245.1 Pirellula sp. | reverse complement strand
CGATCAGCGCCAACAATGACTGCTTGTACGCGTCCCTCTCGCATGACTTGCGCCGCCATGGAGTCGCAGATCAGCGTGCAAGGAATACCGCGTTGCTGCAATTCCCAAGCAGTCAATCGAGCTCCTTGCAGCAATGGCCTGGTCTCGTCCGCATAGACCCGGAGCACATGGCCTTGATCCTGTGCGGTAAAAATCGCTGCCAGCGCCGTCCCATACTCGGATGTCGCTAGCCCACCGGTGTTGCAATTCTCGCAAGAGCGACGCACCGTAGGCGCCGATCGTATGGCACATTCTGCGATCTTCATCGTGAATCAACCGAGCTTCCCGCAAAAGCGCTCGAGCCAACTCGTCTGTCCCTGCAATTCCCTTGTTACGTTCGATGACTCGACGCATGCGATCCAGGGCCCAGAACAAATTGACAGCTGTTGGTCTACTGGTTGCCAGGTAATCGCAGTGTTCGAGAATCGCTTTGGTTGCCATCTCAAGCGGTTGATCGTGAACATTCTGAGCCGCGATCACGACCCCGTAAGCAGCAGCGATACCGATCGCAGGAGCTCCTCGAACACGCAAAGAAACGATCGCTTCGAATAAACTATCGACGCTTCGGTATTGCTTGACTTCCAAAGTGAGCGGGAGCTGGGTCTGATCAAGCAGCTCCAAGTGACCGTCGATATCCCCCTTCCAAGCTACCGAAAGGTATTCAAAAGTAGGAGCTATCAAGGAGATCGGCGCATCGGATGGTTCTGACTCATAATCCAAACTCATTGCTGCGTTCCTTCACTGCCCGGTGCTGCACTACTTGGTCCCATCGAATCCGAGGACTCATCCGAGTCTGGGAACGGGGTTGCTAGAAGCTCCTGAGCCCGCTGAAGCAGTCGATCCATGGCAAACGGTTTATGCATGTACTCGTCCGCTCCGAGCATGCGAGCGTACGCTTGGTGACGCTCCCCTTCGTTTCCGGTCACCATGATGACGCGCACATTCGATCTCTTGATTCGCCGGAGATGCTCTAGCACCAAGAATCCGCTTCGTCCCGGCATCATCATGTCCAAAACCATCAAGTCGGGATTGACCACTTCAATGGCATCCACCCCTTTGTTCCCATCGGAGACGTGTGTAACTGAATAGCCGAGTCCTTCCAAAGCGAACTTGACCGGTTCGGCTACTTCGAAATCGTCGTCAACAATTAGGACTCTTGGTGGGCGGTTCTCTCGTCGCCAGGCAGGTTCAATCGGCATAATGAAAGCATTGGGGGAGGGCATTCGAATGAAAATTCGAACTCAGGGAATGCCTGCTTTTATACCATCGAAACATGCCGACCGAAACCTTGGCGGGATTTCGGAAGCTCGCTTGCATCAAAAAAACGGATTTGCTATCGAACAGATTGCGGAAAAGCATCGATTCCCCCGTTCCCATGGCGTGCAAACGTCACCAGATACACGTCTCCAGAGCACCGTGCATTCCCACCGCCGACGCAAGCAACTGTGGCTTCATGAGTCGACGCAGCGAGCGCTGTATCGGTTGGTTCTGCTATTGCTCGGGGTGGTCCCGTTGCTCGCTACTTTCGGATTCGTCCTCGTTTCCAAGACAAGCTGGTATCAGCTGCGGCATGCCGCAGCGTGGCGTGAGCGTATTCGCGGCAATTTGGGGCTCGATGTTGTTTTTGAATCGATCGAGCAGCCCTCCCCGAACACCTTTCGAGTTCGCGACCTGATTTGCGCCCACCCGGAGACGCAAATCCCTATCTTGCGAGCGGAGCAAGTGGACGGAGTCATGACGGCGGATGGCTGGGCATTAAAACTGCAATCCGCGGAAATCAAGCAAGAGCAATCCGATCTCGCTTTACAAATCCTTCACGATTCGTTTCTTTGCCGACCTCACAACTTGGTACCGATTCTGAAGGTTTCTATCGACTCGCTGAGAATCCTTCCTTCCGCTGTCGCGAGCGTTCCAAGCTTGCTGAACACACCCAAGCTGGAATCGGTACACCAAGTTCAGATCGAGTACACGCCGAGCTTATCTCTGTCCGACATCAAGATTCTTTTCGGATTGGAACCGAACAGCACAGAAGCTCCAGCCTTGGTTCATATTCGCCGCTACCATGATCCGAAGCAGCCACATACCGATTGGGCCGTCGACACACGTGGTCTAGCCATTCCCTGTCGCTCGCTTCAGCCTTACTTTCCCGTCTTGGAGCAACTCGGACCTCTGGCCTTGTTTCGTGGTCAAGTTCGCTGGGAGCAAGATGCACGAGGCTGGCAGAGCACCATCCAGAAAAGTTCGTTCCTGAATACATCATGGAGTTCGCTATCCAAATCGCTCGGAGGGCCTCTTCAGGGATTTGGAGATCTCCGCATTGAGGAGGCTGTGCTACGAAATGGCCTTATCGATCACATTCAAGGTGCGATGACGGCTGGACCATCCGCGGATGAGACGGTTCATGTCGCTTGGTTGAAGCAAACCATGGAACGTTTCGGTTGGTGTTCGCATGATTTAGCGCCGCTTCAAGCGGCCACGGCCAATGTCGACTCGCTGGAGCTGGCTTTCCATTTGGATGGGAATGGATTGCGATGGAGGGGAAACGGCCCCCCGCTTTCCGCACCTGGTGCCCCTCCCAGTCATTCGCAAATAGGTGCGGTCCAAGGGATACTCATCGCAACGGACCGCTCGCTCGAAACCAAGGTAACGCCGGTATCCGACCTAAGTCGCTGGCTTGCATCGGGAACCGATTCGCTCGAAAACGCCGATTCGGTTCAAAGGTGGCAATCGCGGCTTGCGACCCTTTTGCCCCTCCCAAGCAACGCATCTCGCCTCTCGGGTATCCCGAAGCCCATTAGGTAATCTCGTTTAGATTCGGGGCAAAGGGTGTCTATACTGGGCTTATGGAACCAGAGAAAAGACTGACACCCGAAAGCCTCGATTACACCTTGGCAGCCATCGCACCAGCCTTCATCATCTCGATGATCGGCTCGCTCGTCTTCTTTCTCATCGTTCTGTTTTTCCCCGGCCCCGAGTCGGGACGCCTGATGTGGGTGCTTGGCCTCTATACCTTTGCCGCTGTTCTTATCGCCCGCATCGCGATTGAGCAATCGAGAGCCCAAAGTCTGGGTTATATGGCAGTACTGGGGGCAGCAACTCTCTTGGTTATCCTTCGCCTCTACACCGCGCGAGGGCTATCCGAGTATTTGGGAATACCACTGCTGGTCCTACTGCTGGTTTTAATTGCCTACTTGGCCGACCGAATCACATTTGACTGCACTTTGATCCATGAAAACATATCCAGCCGAGGCGCTGGGCTGCTTCAGTCCATCGGTTTGTTTCGAACGGATCCAGACCGAAAGCAATTGGGCATATCGAGCGGTCGTAAGCGGAAACACGATCCCGGGATCTGGGTGTTGTACTTTTCGCTTTTGGCGATACCAGTATTCGGAGCTGGCCAGTTCTTCTTGAGCGCCAATGCCAACCGGGGCTTCGCCGAGCGCATGGTGTTTATCTATCTTTTCTCTTCTCTTTCGTTGCTTGTGCTTATCGCCTTGTTATCTCTGCGCAAGTATCTACGGGAGAGAGAGGTTCCCATGGACCTGTCGTTTGCCACACGTTGGATCGTTGTGGGGGTCGCTTCGGTAGCAGCCTTGGTAACCCTATTCGCACTCCTACCGCTACCCAGTCAACCCCTTTGGACGTGGAAGCTGCCAGTCGAAATCGCGCGCCGCGATAACCTCAAACCGAATCGCGTTGGGTTCGGCAAGGATGGAGTCCAGCCCCCCGAAGACTCCAACCAACAACCCCAACAAGGTCAACAACCCCAACAAGGTCAACAACCCCAACAGGGTCAACAACCCCAACAGGGCCAACAACCTCAACAGGGCCAACAACCTCAACAAGGGGAGCAACCTCAACAAGGGGAGCAACCTCAACAAGGGGAGCAACCTCAACAGGGGGAGCAACCTCAACGCGATCAACCTGGTCCATCAAATCAGAACGACAAGCAACCTTCCCCTGAAGCCAACAAACAAGGCGATGATCCAAATGCTCCTCGTGGCGATGCAGCCCCCAAAGCACCAGAGGATGGCAATGCCCCCAAACCCGATGACAACGCGAACCGCAAGGAACCCGACAATGGTGCGAAAGCAGAGCCTCCTCCTGCTGCCGACAACGAATCGACATCTTGGCAAGTGCAATGGGATTGGGGTTCGCTCGTCTCCTGGTTGTTGCTGTTGATCCTTGTTTTGATCGCGTTGTTTTTTGGATGGAGTCAACGACAATCACTTCTAAGATTTCTATCGGAGTTATTCGGCCGAAAGCCAGATGCGACCAAGGGCAGTCCCGAACTATCCGAAAGCTCCTCGGCGGAGCAGACTTCGACATTCGATTCGTTTGCCAATCCGTTTGGGACCCCACGACTCCAACCGGATCAGATCGTTCGGCATACCTTTCGCGCCTTGATCGCCTGGGGGAGAGAGCATCGGGTGAGTCGGACTGAGGAAGAGACCCCCGACGAGTTTGTGCGTCGTGTGGCTCGAAAATATCCGGAGCAACTATCGAACTTGGTTCACTTGGGAAATCTCTATGGTCGCATCGCATATGCAAAACGCCCTGTGAATGCGAACGAACTCGGTCCTTTGCGAGAATTATGGTCTTGGTGGGAATCCTCATCGCGTTGAAATGCCGCGGCCGGCCGCGTGGAAAACCGATACAATGGAGGGTTCCCCGAGGCAGATTTCCTCTCCCGCCATCCAAGCACCTATGAAAACTCTCATTGCCTGTGTCGCTCTTACCGTATCGCTCTTTTCTCCTCAGCTGTTCGCGAACGATGTGGAAGATACACGACCGAACTTCATTTTGATTTTTGCGGATGATCTCGGCATTAACGATTTGCATTGCTACGGGAGAGAGGACCATCGCACTCCGCATCTCGATGCGTTGGCGCAGCGTGGGATTCGCTACACCAGCGCTTATTGTGGGCTATCAATTTGTTCTGCGTCTCGAGCTTCGCTGATGACTGGTAAATCGTCGGCGCGATTGCATCTCACTTCGTTCTTGCCGGGCCGTGCCGACAATCCATCCCAAAGGGTTCTAAACGCTCGCATCCATTCTTCGCTTCCACCCGAGGAGCGAACCATCGCGGAAGAGCTCAAACGGGCGGGCTACCGTACGGGTTTGTTCGGAAAATGGCATCTTGGCGGGAAAGAAAGCAGTCCAAAGGAGCAAGGCTTTGAGACGGTGGCAGAGTTACCGGCCAAAGGTGAACTCAATGAAGAGACTGGGAACAAGAATGAATTCCTGATAGCACGACGAGCCGCGGAGTTCATCTCTACCCCATCAGACCAACCCTACTTTTGCTACATCCCACACCATTCCCCCCACATTCGCTTGGAAGCGACCGAGGAAGCGAAGCAAAAGAACTCCCATGCGTTCAATCCACTCTATGCAGCCAGTATCGAGTCCCTGGACCGCTCCGTTGGAATGCTTCTCGAAGCGATCGAAAAGCAACCTTCGGCGCGCGAGACATACATACTCTTCACCAGCGACAATGGCGGTTTGCATGTGCGGGAACTACATGAGGTTCCGATGACCCATAACACCCCTTTCCGAGCGGGGAAAGGCTATTTGTATGAGGGGGGCATTCGGATACCTCTCATCGTAGCATCGACTAAACAATCTGTTGCACCGAACCGTGTCTCCGACGCACCGGTTTCGCTCCTCGATTTGATGCCAACCTTTTTGAAGCTTGCCGGTGTCAACGTGGGTCAGACCCTGGGGCCGTTGGACGGAGTCGATTTGAGCAACCATTGGATCGGCGACAAAGAGCCTTCGATGGATCGTCCCCTCTACTGGAATTTTCCGCACTACACGAATCAAGGCAGCCGACCTGCAGCTGCCATTCGCAAAGGGAACTGGAAGGGGATTTTGCAGTATGAAGACGAGTCCTTTGAACTGTATGACCTAGCCAAGGATGCAGGCGAAGAAGCCGATCTTGCTAGTTCCATGCCTGACAAGGCCAAGGAGCTGCGAGGTGAATTGGAACGTTGGCTGCGGTCTGTCGGTGGGCAGCGATGTGCTCCTAATCCTGAGTTCGATCCTGAACAATATCGCGCCATCTATCAGCAATTCGATTCCTCTCGATTGCGAGCGACGGATACAGCTCAAAAGATTGGCGAGGAATGGAAAGAGTGGCGTGAGCGCATGGACAACGCGACTCAGGGGCGCAAGCCGGAGCTGAAGACGCCGCAGGGAACGATCACGCTGCTGGCGAGTCAAGCGGTCCCGCATGGCAAGAAGCTGCGATACGAGCCTGAGCTTCACAAGAATGTGCTGGGTTACTGGACCGAAGTTGAGGACTGGGCCCACTGGGAATTGGACGTCCCTGAAAACGGTACATATGAGATTGAAGTGCAATGCGGTTGCGGGGCGGGCAACGGGGGCTCCCAAGTCAGCTTGTCCATCGGAGATCAAGCGTTTGAGTGGGTCGTGCCTGATACGGGGCACTTTCAGAACATGGTTTACTTGGTCGTAGGAAATGCCAATTTGGTTGCTGGAAAAGCACGCTTAGAAGTACGACCGAAGACGAAGACAAAGATCGCGGTGATGGACATACGCAAGATCGTCTTGCGAAACACATCCACTAAAGGGAGTCCACAAAAATGATGTCACGAACAAGACGCAGTTTTTTATCGGCCTCGGCAGCGACTAGCGCTATTGGAACATTGGGTGTTCAGACATCCTGGCTTCCAAATGTTCAAGCGTCGGAATTGCAAGTCCCAAACGGGATGGTCCAGTTCCGGCCCGAGATAGAACCCTTGGTTCGATTGCTGGAGGATACTCCGCGGCAAAGTATCGTTGACACCATTCTTGCAAAGATCAAGGACGGCGTTAGCTATCGCGAGCTTTTGGCAGCCCTCTTTTTGGCAGGTATTCGCAATGTTCAGCCGAGACCTGCCGTCGGATTCAAGTTCCATTCCGTGCTGGTTGTGCACGCTGCGCATCAAGCGTCGATGGCAGCTACGGATCAACAGCGATGGCTTCCATTGCTTTGGTCGATCGACTATTTCAAAAGCGCTCAGGCAACCGACATCTCGGAGGGTGACTGGACGATGGCTGCGGTGGACGAGACTCGGCTCCCCGAATCAAGTCAAGCCTATGCGAAGCTAGATGAAGCGATGGCGCAATGGGATGCCGAGAAAGCGGACGCAGCCGCCGCTGCAGCTGCTCGAGTACTCAGTACCAGCTCTCTGCTCGATCTCTTGGCCAAACATGCAGCTCGGGATTTCCGTAGTATTGGCCATAAGAGCATTTATGTCGCCGGCGCTTTCAGGACGCTTTCCGTTATTGGGTGGGAGCATGCAGAACCAGTAATTCGTTCGCTTGCTTATGCAATCCTGAACCATGTCGGCGAAGACAATCCGGCCAATCGGGATGCTGAGGTCGATCGCGCGGGTCGGGCCAACTGGGAATTGGTCCCTTCGATCGCGAAAAACTGGGGCTTCGGAAAGCGAGATCCGCAAGCGACTTTGAGGGCACTGGAAGGGTTGCGTACGGCTAGCCCGACCGGTGCATCGCTGATGGTGAAAGAAATGCTGAACAATGGAGTACACCCAAGCTCCATCTATGACGCTATTTTCCTAGCCTCCTCGGAGCTGGTGACACGTCAGCCAGCGATCGTCCCATTGCATGCTGTGACAACTAGCAACGCCATGCATTACTTGTTTCAGAACGTCAAAGACGAATCGATTCGTTTATGGTTGCTTCTTCAGAACGCCTCCTTTTTGGCCCACTTCCGCGATGCGGCCAAGGCCAGAGGTGACCTTCAAGAGGGGCGTATTGAGGTCTTTCGAGAGTCTCTTCAAAGCGGTCATACTTCGGTCGATCTCCCTACGATCTTTGATTCGATCCGAGCGAACCGAAAGCAAGCTGCCGAGCAGACGCTTCAGTTCCTCTCCGGCGGCGGTTCCGCTGTGGACTTGGTGCGTAAATCGAGAGAATTTGTGTTCCTCAAAGGAACCGATTCTCATGATTACAAGTTCAGCTCTGCGTGTTTGGAGGATTATCAATTTATTGCACCGGAGTGGCGCGATTTGTATTTGGCAGGCTGTACCTATCTCCTGCATGGGAACAGTGAAAAGACCACTCCTTTGGCCAAGCGTGTTTTAGAATTCTCGTTTTCGTCCTAGAAGTTCTGGAACGTTGCGGTTGAACGCTGGTTGACGGAACAAATACGACACTTTAGTCTGGGAAAGGTACTCTACCTCTCCCGGAGTCAACCGATCATTCTAAAAATCAAACGCTATCGTTCTGCCGTCTTGCGGCTTAAGCGAGAGCACCGTCGTTTGGTGCTTTCTGCAAAGCGAAGTCGACGCAGGGGTAAGGCTTTTCAGCCTCGTTTTTCCTTTGACCAGATGGCCCTATCGTGGGCTGGCAGTTTCGTCGGCATCGCATTGTTGGCGTACCTTTCGTACTACAGTCGGTATCCGCTCATCGCTGCACCCATGGGGGCGACCTCAGTATTGGTCTTTGGCGTCCCGAAGAGCCCTTTAGCGCAACCTCGCAACGTCGTCGGTGGGAATATTCTTGGTGCTGCCATCGCTATCATCCTGGTGGCTTTGTTTGGGACGGGGCCATGGGTGATGGCGATCGCAGTTTCCACCACGATCGTCGTTATGAAGATAACGAGAACCGTACACCCACCCGCGGGCGCTGTTGCTTTGGTGGGTGTCATGGCCGATGTTTCATGGGATTTCTTGATCGCACCGGTAGCAATCGGTTCGATCTTGATCGTCCTGTGGACATTCGTCTTCAACAACCTCACACCGCAGCGGGCTTATCCCACCCACTGGCTATGACCTGCAATCGCCATGCGTGGAAAGCCAAGTGCTATCGGTTGGAGTTTCGATATCGGCGGATGAGCGCATTCGTGGAACTATCGTGATGCAAAGGCGCCTCTGCCGGAGCGGTCAACTCCGGAACAATTTGCTGCGCCAGAGCCTTTCCAAGCTCGACTCCCCATTGATCGAAGCAGTTGATATTCCAGATGACTCCTTGGGTGTAGACAGCGTGTTCATAAAGCGCGATGAGTTTACCCAAAATGTCCGGCGTTAGTTTCTGTGCCAAGATCGTATTGGAAGGGCGGTTTCCCTCAAAAACTCGGTGCGGGACCAATGTCTGCGAGGTCCCCTCCGCTTCGACTTGCTCGGCCGTCTTTCCGAATGCGAGAGCTTCCGATTGAGCTAGTACATTCGCGAAGAGTTTGTCGTGGTGATCACCGATCGGATTGAGCGACTCAAGGAAGGCGATAAAGTCGCAAGGTATCAGACGTGTTCCTTGGTGAATGAGTTGATAGAAGGAATGTTGGCCGTTGGTGCCAGGCTCGCCCCAATAAATGGGGCCCGTACTATAGCTGACCCGTTGGCCATCGAGGGTAACCTGTTTACCGTTGCTCTCCATGGTGAGCTGCTGAAGATAGGCGGGGAATCGCTTCAAATACTGATCGTACGGGAGAATCGCCAAGGTATGCGCTCCTAGGAAATTGCAGTTCCATACGGAGATAAGC
>JALOQZ010000013.1 GCA_025459245.1 Pirellula sp. | reverse complement strand
GCATCATGGCCATCGTTGGTTTGAGTTCGATATGTCGTGGTGGGTGATTCGTACCCTAGAAGCGGTCGGGCTCGCAAAAGATGTCGTTCGAGCGAAGCCGATGCAACCCTAGCGATCTCCTCGGTTGCATTCTACTTCGAGAACAGAGCCTTTTTCGTCGAAGGCGGTCAGGGAAACTACGAGGTCTGGCTTGAAAGAAGAGATCACAAATGGAAGCTGGTTCGTCAGCACCAAGCAGGGCAAGGTGACGACCTTTATCGGGGGCAAGAAGGGGAAAAGGAATACCAGTTCAAGCAGCAGAAACGACGAGAAATTATCAACCTAGAGGCTGAGGGGGATCAATAAACCGCTTCGTGGTGTGTACGACCGGCGAGATCGAAATCAGCGAGCTGAACCGATTGGGCTGACTGGTACGGCGCTAGAACTCAGGCCGTTCGTGCATGTAATGACTTGTGACGTGCTTCGCGCGTCAGGAAACCAACAGAGTACATAGCTATTCCGTCCATCGATCATGTAAACTTGAACCGGTTTACTGCTGCCGACAGGTCGACCTTGCAACAGCGGAGTTAGTTCGACGTAAGCCTGTCCTTTGGGGGCTTCGACTCGAAGAACTTGTATTGCATTTGGCAGCAGACCCCAGCAGCGCGTGTCCGCACCCTCGGTCGCTTCCCAAGCGATACCGGCGAGGTCCATACCAACAGACGATAGCCCTTCGGTGTTCATCGACTGTTTCGCTGCGGCAACAGTTGCCTTTTTGATCACGCGTCTTGCGACGGCTCTGGCGACAATCGTGTTGCGAGTTGCCCGATAAGACTCAACCGCTAGTTCTTCCACGTCGGCAATGATGTGAGTCTCCCCGATTCTCGCGCCGTTCACGCTGACTCCGACAGAAGAGATATCGGAGGGGGGGACCGCGATATCGGGAATCTTGATGGGAGCAATGGTTGGAGGGACTTTGTAGGGGCCTGCAGCGGAAACGATTCGATCGGCGATCAACAGCGCATCGCTCGTCGGTTGTTCTGTGACTTCGACTTTATAAGGCCCCCGTCCGACGAGAGCAAAAACATAGATAACCCCATTGCCGGGTTGGGAATGAACTCCCCCTCTCGCTCGGTTCAAATCCCATTGAAGCGGGATGCAATCGGGGAGAAGACTAGATGCGATTTCGTAATTGCGGACAGCATCATCGTAGTCTCGCAATGTAGCCTCTCTCAACATCCCACGCATGTAGAAGCCTAATGGCAACGGGCGATACGCATGTGGCTTGTCTGGCTCAGCTTCGCCGATTCGTTGCGCGATCGATTCATGTTTTTCCTGCAATTGCAGAGTGTAACTTTCCGCGTCACTGCCATCGTGAAGGAGATTGCTGAGCGATAGGAAAGCCCTGATGAGAATCTTTTCATAGTCCTCCCCAGCGTAAGAACGAACTTGATCGTCCGTCCACATCGAAACCGTTTTCTCGGTCAGGGAGGTTGACTCGAGTTCTTCGAATCGATCGCGTGCCGCTTTCAGTCGCGTTTCCGCCTCTTTGGGTTTACCGCTCAAAAGGTCGACGATTGCTAGATCGAGATTAACCACATCCTTGTCGTGTCGACTTTTTTCCAGTTTGACCAATGAAGTTCGACATTCCTCCAAGCGACCGTCGTAGAAAAGCGACCTTGGGGTTGCAAGACGTTTCGCATGCGTCGAGCAACCCAGGGCAAGGCAGACGAGTACCATAAGCGACGCAAGAGCAGGTCGTGTGAAGCTCGCCGGTCGTTGCATGGGCCGCAATCGATTCATGCGTTTCTCATCGCTTGAATGGATTGTAGTTCCAAACTTTGCCCATGGCGCTCTTGTGGTATCCCTTGCGAACCTCCGCGGTTTGCTTGTCCGCAATGCCCGTGTGAACATTGACCAATTCGAGCGTCAGGTCGTAGTCACGTTGTTTGGAGCTGTTTCGAGTGGTCGTTCCACTAGTTAGGACGGCGTAGAGCAGATAGTCGATCGGTGCTCCTTGTCGTTCGAGAACCGCGGTGAACAAACGCATGTTGTCGGGGATCATCAAAGAATCAGGGCGGAGGCGTGTTTCGTACAAGGCGGCATCCACCATTCGACGGCTGATCGATCGAAACGAATTCGCTTCTAACAGTCGAGAATCGATTTGTTGGTAGAGTTGATCTTTAAAGTCTCCGATGTCTTCGGCGCTTTTGTTCTCGATACCAACAAAGCAAATTGTTTTGGGTAGCGGCTCACCATCGGGGCCAATGGGAGTATCTGCAGTCACAATCTGCTGTCGCGCAAGCAGCTTCGCAACGGCTTCGTCGACCAATGGATCGAAGACTTCGGCTCCCGCCTCGTGGCTCCCGACCAAATTAGGTGCATCCGGCTTGATGACGTGACCGTATTGATAGCCTTTGCATCCGGCAGATGCCGCGACCATCAACGTTCCCAATCCGGCCAACCATTCTCGACGATCCATGGGATTCCTTCCCCTCCGCAGTGTTGAGTTCGGAACGATAGCGATTTCACGCCTGGGATGGAATATCGGAAGCTTCGGACTGGAAGGTTTATGCGGACGAAATCAAATAGACCGATTCATCCCATCTCGATGCAATTTCAATCCCTACAGCCGTCACTTTCACGCCGAGCAAGACACCAAGTTAGCTATCAAGGCAATTTTCCTGAAGGCACGAGCAATTAAGTTTCGACTTTACTCTTTGCGAACGGAGCAGGAGTGTTGCTCCCCCCTCGCTCCGAGACGCTTCATCACGGAAAGATGTAGCTTGGGGCGAGAGGTGGTAACCATGGAGAGGTTGTCGATCCGGTCCCACAGGCCCCTCCAGAGTTGCTGCGGCACTCAAAATTGAAATGCTACCAAACTTCTTGCAAAAGCCGACCGGCACGGCGGCTGTTCTCATCGCTGCGATAGGCGGACCGTATGCGGCCTTTGAAACCAACCTAGGAACTGCGGCCCGCAAGGTCTTGATGGGAGTTTCGGGCAACGGATCGCCTGATGGAAATAGTCCTTCGGGGCAAGATCCTAACTGGCAATCGCAAATGGCAAACTCCGCTCCAACGTTGAACTACATGACCAACGGTCAGGGAGTCGCATATCCTCAGAGCGCATATCCTCAAAGCGCAGTGCAATCTCAGGGGCCGATTCCTATCGGCAGCGGAAATCCGGTTCCATCCTCTTCGATAGCAAACGCCTCCCAGATGGGGGGGGCGTACAGCGATCCGCAGTACATTCCAAATGCGATTCCGCAATCTGCCCCCCAAGTCATGGGGGCTCCTTCAGGCTACCCGGTGTCCGCATATGCCGCGCCTGCTTATCCCGCAATAAACTCTCCGATGGCATCCTATCCAGGGCAACCGGTCTTGGAGTCCCGGCAAGGCCCGGCGGGCGTTGTTCCTGGAACCACCCATCAGCTTTGGGATTACACGCTCGGAGTTCCGCAACTTCAGCAACTTCAGCAGCAACCGGGCGCGATCGGAGGGGGGGAAGTTCACGATTTGCGAGAGGTCCTTCGTTTCGATATTCAGCCGGGTTGGTTGCCACAGCGATTCTCGAGGGTATCCACCGTTTTATCGAACGTTCAGATGGATGGTCTTCGGGTCCCGCTCATCACGGGAACTCGCCCCTCGGATCTGGCTGGTACGCTCACTTATTACTTTGATGCCTCCCAATCGCTCCGGAGAATCAATCTCCATGGATTAACTGGGGATCCTTCCGGGCTCGCTCAACTGATGATGCAGTTTTATGGGCTTACTCCGGAAGCTTCACTCGGTGGCCAGCTTTTCACTACCCGGTGGAACAATCGCGTCACGAACGTGCTTCATATCGCCCCTGCTCCGATCATTTACGCAGGTGCAGATCACTCCAAATACATCGTCTTTCTCGAGCTGAATCAAGCCAATGCAAGCTACGCATTGAGCGAAGAAGCGAGCGGCTTTCTCAAAAACTCCCAAGCAGCTCAGCGATGGTAGAAGTCCTTGCGAGCGGAGGGTGCATTGCAGGTATTGCCATGTATAATTCGGACATCTTTTCCAAGAGCCGAAACTCGTGAGACCTCGGGGAAGAATTCTCTTTCCCGAAAGAACAACCATGGCAATCGCGTTTGAATTTCTCAGAAGTCTTCCACTGTGCGGATGTTTCTTGCTCGCCGGTGTGGTTAGTTGTTCCCAAGGACCGAGAAAAGGTACAGCCACGGTCAAGGCAGAAGTCGTGAAGGTTTACCCTCATGATGCAGATGCGTTCACTCAGGGCTTGGTCTTTCACGATGGAGTCCTGTACGAAGGGACTGGGCAACGTGGACGTTCAACTCTTCGAAAGGTTTCCATTGAAGACGGCAAAGTTCTTTTGGCCGTTTCGTTAGATTCCCGTTATTTCGGCGAAGGAGTCACGATCCTGGGCAAGTCGATCTACCAGATAACTTGGCAGGAGCATACCGGATTTGTCTATGATCTCGCAACGATGCAATACCAACGCAGCTTTCAGTTCATTCAGGAGGGCTGGGGGCTTACGGATGACGAAGAAAACTTGATCATGAGCGATGGTACCGCCGTGATTCGCTTCATCGACCCAAACACCTTTCGGGAAGTGAGAAAGATCCAAGTAAAGGACGGGAACACACGGATCAAGAATCTAAACGAGTTAGAGTGGGTCGACGGCGAAATCTGGGCAAACGTCTGGTACGAAGATCGCATCGCGCGCATATCCCCAAAGGATGGGGCTGTTTTGGGTTGGATCGATGCTTCGCACATTTACCCTCAATCAGGGCGCGATCGCGAGGCTGTGATGAACGGAATCGCATTTGATCCCAAATCGAAGAGAATCTTCGTAACAGGAAAGAACTGGCCCAATCTATTCGAGATACGACTTCCCGAAGGCCGCTAGACGCATTCCTCTGGAATCATTGCATGTGATTGGCTATTGTCCGGTCCATGAACCAGACCTCATACCACTTGAATCCAACGTCGCCCGAGCGCCTTGGCCAATCCCCTTCGGTGAAGGCGAAGTTACGATGTGATCGTTGGGCCTTGCTGGCTTGTGTTCTCTTAACGCAGTTTCTGGGATGTGGGGTGCTTCGTCCTGCTCCTATCGTTCGGCAACGAAACAACCTGCCTCCGAATTTGATCGCCGACGGAGAACCGATGATCGAGCGCGGGCAAAAGCGACCGATCATCGACGCGTTTGGTTGGGTCTGGGGTATACCCTCTAAAATCTTGCTATGGAATCGGCATGTCGAGTCCCATTCGATTTCGCAGAACACCGAGCTGTTGATTCAGGACTATCTGATCGAGAATGATCTAACAGAAGTAAAAGTGAGGCTCAACCAGTATCGCCCGCTGGACGATTGGCGGCGTCTCACCAGAAACAAATCAGTTGCGTGGCCCTGGAGGTATACCTTCGGGGCGGTTGCTACTTTAGGTGAAACAGTGATCCCCGGACGATTGTTTGGGGGCGACCACTACAATCCCTACACCGCGACGATCCATCTTTACAGCGACGTCCCTGCGATTGCTTACCACGAAGGGGCGCATGCCAAGGACTTTTCCAATCGAGAGTATCCAGGTACTTACGCAGCACTCTACATGATCCCAGTCGTCCCGCTGTGGCATGAGCGAACAGCCACAAACGACGTGCTAGCGTATGTCCGGGACAGCAACAATCCCGCACTGCAGCGTGAAGCTGCGCATGTGTTGTATCCAGCCTACGGTACTTATGTCGGAAACGCTGCTGGCACACTTCTCCCCACAGCATCGACACCCCTTTATCTCGCATCCGTCATTGCCGGGCACGTCGCCGCCCGCCGCGAAATCCCTTAACCGCACCGCAGTAGCCGGTCTGTAGTAGCCGCTCCGTAGTAGCCGCTCCGTAGTAGCCGATCTCCGAGCGGCGTTCTATGTTCCACCCGCTCTCCGAGCGGTACTCTCAACCCTTATCTAATCACTCCTGCCCAGTCTGAAGATTATCTTGAGCGGTGAAGTCTGGTCGGGCTCGCGTATTGAGAACTTCCCAGGGCTTGGGGTAATAGTACAGTGGCACGTAGCGACCTCGATGGTTCGCGTAGTTACCATTCTCCTTGTTGATTTTCCAGGCCATTGCTTCTTGGCTTGTCGGCTCGACGATGTGTGCGATATGACCACCGACGTAGCGGGGCCGGTTGTAGACAGCGCGATACTCCGGCCAAGCGTTCCAGACGCGGTGCGCGAAGACATCCTTTCGTTGCATCGCAGGGTCTAAATAGGTGCCGGACAAGAAATCACCTGCGACCACCAATGGGGTCGCGTTAGACGTGAGTGCGGCAACGAAAACCAAACTTGACAAAACACGCAAACGCATCGATCCGCTCCTTGATCGCAATACCCTTTAGCAGCCGTCCGTGGCTTTGTTCTAGCTTTATCGCCTTCTTTCGGCCCGTCGCTTGGTACAGCTGTCTCGATTTCCGCGGAACCGAAATGCAGTCATTTCGCTTGTGAGGTTCATTCCGAAAGCAACGAATCTGACACTCTTGAGGGCTTGGCCTGCGAAAATGCCGTTTAGGAACCTTCACGCGGCTCCTGTGCCGATCGTTTCGATCGTTTCAATCGATGATGCGATTCGTTTCGGCTCAACATCCCCCAGCGCAACGGCTCGTCTTGCTCGTATCGTTTTCCAAGCGAAAGGGCAGTGGCGGCCTTGGCAAGTTCAAACCCGAGGTAAAAAGAGTGAGACACATCGACATTGCGAGATTCCGGAAGCTGCATGAGGTCCTCCATGATCTGATAAGGATCGGTTCCGTGCAGATGCACCCCCGCGCTGAGGAGGTGTATTTCAGAGTCGCTCAGCAAAATACGATAATTGTTGTCCTTGAGTGAGATTGCCAACTGCTCGATCGATTCACGACTGTAGGGCGTTGCCCGTGGATCGCGTAGCATGATCAAGCGATCGTCTAGATGTTTTGGTGGGACCCGATGGCGAACGGCATAGTTTGCCAAGCGTCGGGCTATGTCACATTCTCGAACGCTCGATCTCGCCCATGAGATGACTTGTGTGGTAAGGACGCTTTGAATCTGAAGCTCCTCACAAATGCCCAAGAGGAGCATATTGATGGGAGCGCTATCCGCGTCGGTTAGCTCGGTGACGTTACCGATTCCCATCATCATGGCAGCATCAGGAAACTCTTTGCGAGTCTCCAGGTATCGACCAACCGCTTGTGAGAAACCACAACCGATTGGTTCCAAGATGGGATCCAATCGAAATGGGACATTTTTTGCGATCAGAAAATCAACGACGCGCGACAAGCTCGCGAGATAGTTAGGTCCCAACTCAGGAACAACAACCACCTCTGCCCCCCAGTCCGGTGCGTATTGCATATTGGATTCGTTCACCGAGAGAACCAGCCCTGCGCCGGCTCGAGTCGCTTGCTCGACTTCCCAAGGATCAAACGTATCGACGGAGAGCTCCACTTCTAGATCACGAAGCTCCTTCACGGCGCAAGCAATCTCATCCCACTTTCTGCCTGGTTCGCATCCCAGGTCGATACGATTAGCTCCCTCCGCGATCAACTGCTTGGATTGGTAAACCAAGTCCGAAAGTGAGAGACGGGGAGCGTAATTGATTTCGGCGATGATTTCGATGGAATACGATCCATAATCCTCTCCACGAAATCGCTGGCTACCGAACAAGAGAGGTAGATCACGAACATCCTTGGGACCGCAATCGATCGTCACCTCGCGATCGATTGCGCTGCGTATATCATCGAGACCTGATTGGAGATAACCGGGCAGGATCACACGATCGCATCTTTCCGGAATACGCATGTGCCTCAACAACCACTTCGGAGTCATCAGTGCAGCAACTGTGATCGGCAGAACATCGATGGTGTAATCGAAACGATGTTTGGATGCGAGATGCTGAACGATCTCGCGCAGCGCTGGCTCTGCAAGCTTACCCGTCACAAAATGGATCGAAGTCGTTTCATTCATTCGCTTTTATGCAAACCCTCTTGACCGCCTTTAAGAGATACTAGATTATGATGGTAACGAGAAGCACAATGAACTCGTAGTCAAGATGACGCGATTCGTGGCCGGTGCTTCTCGTTTTTTTTTGCAGTATAAGTAAGCTCCTAATGCAGATCCTCTTTGAACATCCTTGGTTTCTGGTTGTCAACAAACCAGTCGATCTGCTTTCTCAAGCCATTGATGGGATTGATTCGGTAGAAACCGAGTTGATACGTCAGTTCACTTCGCTCGAACCGGAGTCGGCGAAACCCTTTGTTGGATTGCCTCACAGGCTTGATCGCGTGACGACAGGAGTCATGGTGATCGCTCGCAATCAACGTTCTCTCCGTCGTCTATGCGATCAGTTCGCTACAAGAAAGGTAACGAAAAAGTACCACGCCGTCGTCGAGAACCCACTGCTGCCTCGAGAGTGCGTTTTACCTCATAGCCAAAAGCCGGATCCGATTCGCTGGGAAGACTGCATCCGAAAGATCCCCGATGTCGCCAAGGCAGAGATATGCTCCCCCGACACAGAGGGGGCTCGCATGGCGGTAATGCATGTCCGGTGGATCAAGGAGTGTCGTCTTCCCGATTCCGATATTCCGCTCACCTGGATTGAAGTGGAATTGGAAACGGGAAGAATGCATCAAATTCGGTTACAATGCTCTCATCATGGTCACCCCATTGTTGGCGACGAACTCTACGGTAGCAAAACTATTTGGCAGAGCGGCGAGTTCAGGCAGGCCCCCATTGCACTGCATGCGCGATCGATTGAGTTCTATCATCCGCAGACAGCGGAACATTTGTACTTCGAAGCCCCTTACCCACCGACTTGGGATCGTTGTATCGAGGTGGTCTGAGCATGCTGGAACGTAAAAGTCTCAAATGGCCGATATCGCTCGCGATCGTCATGATCGTATTGATTGTGGGCCTCACCGTTGGCTGGATCTTGGTCAACGTCTTCGGTGCGATCACGAATCAGTCGGGTTCGACCCTGTACTGGACTTCGCTGACCGTCGGCTCGATTATGTTCGCTTTGGTCCTAACTGGAGTCATTCTTTATTTGGTCTGGAGTATCCAGCAAGTCGATTTGAATCGAAGGCAAAGCAATTTCCTCGATGCCGTAACTCATGAGTTGAAAAGCCCTATCGCTTCGCTCAAGCTCTTTCTTCAAACGCTTCATCGCCATGAAGTCGACCCCGATCAGCGGCGCGAGTTCTACCGCTCCATGATGGATGACGTGGAGCGACTCGATCGACTGATCACGCAGCTCCTCGATGTCGCCAAACTGGAGCAAGACTCGAATGAGCCCCAACAGCCGTCCTGGGTTTCCCTCTCGGAAATTGTTCAAACCACCGCCGAGAAACTTCTACAGCAGTATCGACTCTCCAAAGATGTGCTAACCATCCAAGTGGATCCATGCGAGGTTTGGGGTAAGCAAGTCGATGTCGAGATCCTCGTTCGGAACTTGCTCGATAACGCGATCAAGTATTCGGGTACACCACCTGCTGTACTGTTGCAGGCGACTGTTTCCAACGATGAGTCGGAACTGCGCATGGTCTTTCAAGACAACGGAATTGGTATTCCCCGCCATCTTCGACGAGCCATCTTTCGACGCTTCTACCGGGTCGGAAACGAATTGGAACGCACGAAGCCTGGTACCGGCCTTGGATTATTCATCGTTCGAGCCATCATCAAGCGGTTGGGTGGTACAATACGCGTCGAAGAACCCGCTAAATCCAAGGGAGCCCGTTTCGTTGTTTTGCTTCCGCAGGTTCGACGCCTTTCGACGACGAATCCCCCTCTTTCCCCTTCTGTAACCCCACCTACCTATGAGCACCCACATGACCATGCGTAACATCCTGCGTCGTCCTGCCCTCCTCGCCATCGCGGCTCTTTCCTCGTTCGCATTCACCTCCTCCGCTTACTCGCAATCCGCCGCGGTGATGAAGATCGGAGTGATCGGCTTGGATACCTCGCACGCTGGAGCGTTCGCCAATATTTTCAATGCCGAGAATGCGACTGGCGATTTTGCTCAACAGCAGATTACTCATGCCTTCCCCGGCGGCAGCGATGATATTGAGAGCAGTCGCACGCGCGTCGAAGGATACACGGAGAGCTTTCGCAAGAAGGGGATCGTGATTGTCGATTCCGTTGAGGAGCTGGTGAAAGAGGTCGATGCCGTTATTCTTCATTCGCTAGATGGCAGAAAACATTTACCACAAGTCATCCCTGTTTTTAAGGCGAAGAAGCCAGTCTTCATCGACAAACCCCTCGCTGGGACCCTTGCAGAGGCAATTGCGATCAAGATGGTCGCAGAAAAATATGGTGCCCGTTGGTTCACCAGTTCCTCGCTGCGATTCTCTGCGGGTACCATCCAATATCGCGAAGACGAAGCAAAGCGAAAATCGGTACGAGGCGCCATCGCTTGGTCTCCCTGTTCTCTCGAGAAGACCCACCCCGATCTCTATTGGTATGGTGTTCACGGAGTGGAGACTCTGTTTACCGTCATGGGGAAGGGGTGCAAGCAGGTAAGTCGAGTTTCGCTGGAAGGCACCGATGTCGCCTTGGGAACTTGGAGCGACGGGCGGGTTGGCGAGTTTCGTGGTATTCGCGATGGCAAAGCAGACTATGGCTTCGTCGTGTTTGGTCAACAAGCGATCGAGCAAGGGGGGAAATACGATGGGTATGCTCCCCTCGTTGATCGCGTCGCCAAGTTCTTCAAGGGGGAGTATGCCGGCGTCGACATCGACGAATCCATCGAGATGTTCACCTTCATGGAGGCGGCCGATGAATCGAAGCGACAAGGGGGCAAGCCGGTATTGCTAGCCGAGGTCTTCGAGAAAGCAAAAGTGGAAGCTGCAAAGTTAGTTGAGCAGCATTTGAAGTAGCGAGCAAAATCGGACAACCGCTGGAAGCTTGCTTTTGCAGCTGGAATTTACGAACGGCACAAATCACGAACTGCAAGAGAGGGTCGAGCACCCCGGTTTGTGCCTCGCCCATTCCGGCCGCTTGGCAAAGTACTTCGCCTCACGATTCGGTTGTTCGTCGTACGGAGCCATCAAAAGATCCATTAACTCATGAAGCGGTCCGACATCGCCTCGCTCCGCAGATTCGATCGCTTCCTGGGCTAGGAAATTTCGCAAAACGTACTTGGGGTTCACTCGGTTCATCTTCTTGGCTCGATCGATAAAGTCGAATGTGCCCGCACGAACTACCTTGCGATAGCCCATTACCCAGTCCCATAGCGACTTTAAGCCTGGCGCATTGGGTTTGATAGGCTCATAAAACGCGTCCCCCACAACATCGCAAAATGCAGTAATGACCGCATCCTCTGTTATGTCAGAGCCTGTAAACCATTCTGCGGGTACATGGGACAAAAGGCGATAAAAAATCGTCATGTCGATTTCGGTCAATCGCCAGCATTTCTCCAATGCCTCGACCAAACCTTTCGCGTCCGGGCTCAAAACATCAGGCAATCCGAGTTTGGCGGACTGCATTTCCAAATACTTGCTGGCAAGCTCCGAAACGAACGTATCAAGCCCCCTTTGCAAAGGTTCGGTTTGATCGAACAAAGGATACAACGCATTGGCCAATTGCACCAAATTCCACTGCGCAATTTGTGGCTGATTACCAAACGCGTAGCGATGCATCTCGAAGTCGGTCGTGTTCGGAGTCCAGTCAGCATCAAAGGAATCGATCCAACCATAGGGACCATAGTCGATGGTGAGTCCTAAGATAGACATGTTGTCGGTATTCATGACGCCATGCACAAATCCAACTCGCATCCACTCGCACACCATGTCTGCCGTGCGTCGACAGACTTCACGGAACCAAGCTTCATACGTCTCCAAGCTTGGAGATCCTAGCTCTGGGAAGTGATTTGCAATCGTAAAGTCCGCAAGCTTTTGTAGGTTTTCGAAATCTTGCCTCGCAGCGAAGATTTCGAAGTTGCCAAACCTGATAAAGCTCGGGGCAACACGACACACAATCGCGCCTGGCTCATGTTTTGCATTGCCATCGTAAAACATATCGCGCAGTACATCCTCTCCGGTCGCAACCAGACTCAAGGCACGCGTCGTCGGGACGCCGAGCGCGTGCATCGCTTCGCTGCATAGATATTCGCGAAGAGAAGAACGAAGAACTGCACGTCCATCCGCGAATCGCGAATATGGGGTTGGACCTGAGCCTTTCAACTGCCATGTCCATGAGTTTCCTCGCGGATCCATCCACTCACCAAGATTGATTGCTCGACCATCGCCCAGCTGCCCAGCCCAATTGCCAAACTGATGACCTCCGTAGCACATCGCATAGGGCTTCATACCCTCGGCTAGCTTATTGCCCGCCAAGACATGCACCCCTTCTGTGCTTTCGATCCATTCCGTTTCGATACCGAGCTCTCTCGCAAGAGGTGCAGAGTACGAGACCAACGAAGGATTTCGAACTGGAGTCGGCGAGACACGAGAGTACATCGCCTTCGATACCAAATGGGGACGGGGATCAGTCGATGGATCCCCCGGGAGTGAATCGACAAATCGAGATTCAAACTTCATCGAACATGCATTCCTGAATGACACGAGTAACAGCCGCAGCGCTCTTTTGAAAGGCCTTGATCTCACTGGCATTGAGCGCTGGCTGCAACTGCCGCACAATTCCTTGCCTACCGACGATACAAGGTACCGAAAGGCAAACATCATGAACGTCGCAAAACCCCTCGATCAATGTCGAGACGGGGAGAGTCCGGTGTGAGTCCCGTACGATGGATTCCGTGATCATCGTGCTTGCTAGTGCGATCGCATAATTGGTATACCCTTTTACACGGAAAACGGAATCGGCCGTAGTGATCGCTTGTTGGAACAAAATCGGGTCAGCTGCGCCTTTGTCCATCTTTTCACCACCGGTCGCAGCAATACTTAGAGCGGGAAACTGACTTTCGCCGTGTTCCCCCAGGACGTAAGCTCGGATGTCTTCAGGATGGACACGAAGGTGTTCCGACAGAATGCTTCGATACCGAGCGCTATCGAGCAATGTTCCCGTACCGAGGACCTGCGTCGCCGGAAGGCCAGTGCACTTCCAGGCGACATAGGTCATCGCATCGACCGGATTAGACACCATCACAACGATCGCATCGGGAGCAATGCGGACCAGAGGTGGGAGCCACTGGTCGATGATGCGTCGATTTTGAATAGCAATTTCGTTTCGCGACTTTGCAGATCGCGATAACGGAGCGCTCATAGTGAATAGGATTACTTGGGCCCCATAAGCTGCCTCCACTCCCCCCGCAATGATCGTCGTCTTTCGGCTAGCAAATGCAGCTGCATGGTTAAGATCAGCAGCTTCACCTATTGCGATGCTCTCGGTGCGATTGATCAGCACGATCTCATCAGCTAGTTCTCGCATCAGTAGAGAAAATGCAATGGTCGAACCAACATGGCCTACGCCAACGACGGCAATTTTGGTTTTCAAGTTTCCACCGTTTCGTAGAGCTGTACGTTACCAAGAAGAAAGAGAACGCTACTGCTGGGCATCAGGGAGCGGGTTGAAGCCGCTTCGAAATACGAAATAGACGGCACCGCACATGCAGAGTGCCGCCCAGAGGTAATCCCATTTGAGCCCTTGTTTCATATAGACATAGACAAAAGGGACAAACACACACAGGGTGATTACCTCTTGTAGAATTTTGAGTTGCCCAAGGGACAAATGCCCGTAACCGATTCGATTCGCAGGCACTTGAATGAGGTACTCGAAGAACGCGATGCCCCAACTGACCAACACGGCGATGAACCATGGCTTATCCGCCAGATCCTTCAGGTGGCCGTACCAAGCCATTAGCATGAAGAAATTGGAAATCACCAACAATAGAATCGTCCAGACAATCGCCATGTCGCCTTCCCTTTTCTTGTTTCTACCCCACTCAACGCAAATCCGTTGAGACTTTGCAATGAAGTTAGAAAGCTATCCGAAAACCCGCCGTTTCCATAGCGTAAATGGGGGCCTTCTTCGTTGCTTGGCGACTTTCACCTGGTCTGTCTTAGCTCCTATCCGAAGAGCTTCGGAAATCGCGGCTAGCGCCAGAGCGGCTAATGGTCTTCGGGTAGGCTCTTAGTCCGCCGCTTTGGCAGTTTCTTCCTTGGGTCCCACAATTCCTCGGGCTGTAAGCCAACGCTGCAATGCGTTCGACCAATCGCCGGTCGCTGGTATCGCTTTCCCCAATCCAACGCCATGGCGTCCCTTTTCGTAGATATGCAATTCTCCGGGTACTCCCGCTTTGACCATAGCCGAATAAAACTCAAGCGAATTCTCTGGAGGGACCGCGGTGTCTTCCATGGTGTGGAAGAGGAACGTCGGCGGTGTCTCTTTGGTCACTCTATCCGCATTTTGAAGCGAAGCAAGTAGCTCCGGATCCGGTGACTTGCCAAGCAGATTGTTCTCGCTCCCTTTGTGCGACTTTGGTTTGCCAAACAAAATCACCGGATAGCACAACACGCCGAAGTCAGGACGGCTCGATTGCCGTGCAATCGAATCGGCTGCATCTTTATCGCCAAGATCAAATTGCGTCAGGACGGTGGATACAAGGTGCCCCCCTGCCGAAAAGCCCATAATCCCAACGCGGTTTGGGTCGATATTCCACTCGGAAGACATTGCGCGGGTGAGCCGAACGGCTCGCATGGCGTCTTGCATAGGAGACGGGTGACCGTACCCCTTATTGCGATGCCGATAATCGCAAATGATGGCCGCCATCCCAAGGCTGTTCGCCCAAGCGGCAATCTCATGCCCCTCGTGTCCCATCGCAAGATGCCCATAGCCACCCCCCGGACACACTACCAACGCAGCGGTTGGTGTTCCGCTCTCCGGCAGCCTCACCATCGCAAGCGGTATATCCTTCGGTTCGCTCCCGAGAGCACCGGGTGCACCGTCTTTCCAAAGTGGTAAATCAAACGATCTGGGTTCCGCAGCAAACCCTGCAGCGGATTGAAACAAAGCGATGCACCCCAGCAGGAATGGTTTGGTTAAAAACAAATAATTGCACCGAAGAGAGGATTTTAATTGCATAATGCTTTTCCAGTGGCAGTTCTGCCTAAATATCGAGAACAACAATCAAAGAACGAATTGCACGTCGCATCATGACCGCTCCAGACCAACGATGCACTTAGAGCCTATCCGAAAACCATCGGAAACCGCGGCTAGCGCCAAAGCGGCTAATGGTTTTCGGATAGGCTCTTAATACGAGCAAGAGCCCCCATTCTACTCCTCACACCGCCTCGCCTTCAACATCTTTCATTCTTTCAGCAAGATGCAATTCATGCTATCTCGCAATTATTGCCATCGACAAGTACTCACGCTCATTCTGGTATTGAGCATTCAAATCGTTCGTCGCAGGTGCAGAGACCTGTTACTACCGATCTAGATTACGCCGCAAGAGATACTCACCGAGCTTTGGCGAAATAGAAAAGATCGCAGCTAAGATCCTGGCTTTCCAAGGTATGACGAGCTCGCGATCTCGTCTCGTAGCAGCCGAAAGAATCCGTTGGCTAAGAAGGGCGGGGTCGATACGCTTTAGCTTTGCTCCACCACCGGGTTTGCTCGCTCCTTTGGAATCGATCCCCCTGGCCGAGATCAGCTCATCGTAGCGATGTTCGCTGTCCTCTCTGGCGATTGGCCCCGGTGAAACCAGCAATATATGAATGCCATCTTGCTCCAGCTCCATGCGCCACTGCCGAGAAAGGGCTGTCCAGGCAAACTTGGTAATGCAGTACGCTCCCATGTTTGGAGTGCCGACGAGTCCGGCGAGGGAGCCGATGTTAACAACGCAACCTTGGTTTCTCTTTAATGATGGGATGGTGCATTTGGTCATCGCCCAACCGGCCAAGACATTTGATCGAAATTGACTCTCCAAATCGGCAAGCTGCAACTGCTCGATCTTCCCGCGATCCGAGACTCCAATGGCATTGATCAATAGATCGACACCGTCTTTCTCGATACGAGCTCGATACTCTCCACACTGTTCGATCTCTACCGCGTCGCAAGCAAAGCAATCGACAGAGGAAGCGCCCATTCCCGATAAAACTGCAGCTTGAGAATTCAAGTTTCCTGCATCCCGTCCAATCAAGATCAAATGGGCCCGTTGTTTGGCAAGCTCTTTGGCGAGATGCAATCCCAACCCCCGCGAACCGCCGCTGATGACCGCTGTTTTTCCGAACCAAGTACCTTGCATGCTCTTCCGTCTTTCCTACGCGCTGGGCGGGCATTCCATGGGCTGAGAGTACCAGTCCAATCGAGGGCGTATGATAGGACCCGACCAGTTGCCCGCATACTCCTTTCGCATGGCTCCAGTGTCGTGGACTACGAACGACAATACCGAATCCAATTCAATCTCGGCATCACCCGGTTTTTCACCAAGCGCAATTGAAATAAAGTAGCGGCTGTCATTCAGGAAATTAGATGGCAAAGTGCAAGCGGTTTGATACAGACCTTTCGAAAGCGGTTTACCATAAAGCGGGTCGGGACGCTGGCACATGCTGGTGGCGTTTGTTGACCACAAGATATTGACAGCCGATTCGTCCTTTAGCCTGAGCGAGGAAGTAACGATCGCGTTATCCTCGAGGACTTCAAAAGCCACTGCGATTCGAATCGGTCGATCGATATCCATTTCCCCCCCGGCTTCGTCAGAGTCACTGCTCGATTGAACGGATACTTCACGAACTCGTAATCGGGATGACTTTGGTGCATCGTCTTGTTCCCAACGCTTTATTCCTGAAACGCCCACTGAGCTTCGAAGGTATTCTTCGATGACCGTCGATGGAGAGCTGTCGAGAATCAATCTTCCTTCTCGCAGGTAAACGGCTCGGGTGCAAAGGTTTGCAACGGATGCGAGATTGTGCGAAACCAGAAGTACCGTTCGTCCTTGCTCACCCAATTCCTTTGCTTTGAGGATGCACTTCTGCTGAAACGCTTGGTCACCCACAGCGAGTACTTCATCCACAATCAGCACATCGGGTTCGAGGTAAGCAGCCACGGAGAACGCGAGTCGGACGGCCATTCCGCTGGAGTAACGCTTTACGGGCGTGTCGAGAAAGGGACCGATTTCGGCAAAGTCGACGATTCGGTCGAAACGTGCTTTGATGTCTCGACGCGACATTCCCAGGATCGAACCATTTAGATAAACGTTTTCGCGGCCGGTTAGCTCGGGGTGAAATCCGGTGCCTACCTCGAGCAGGCTGCCTACGCGACCTCGCACTCCAACCCTCCCGGTCGTGGGGGTGATGATGCGAGCAAGCAGTTTGAGTAGCGTGCTTTTGCCGGCCCCGTTTTTCCCAACGATCCCCAGAATCTCTCCTTGCTGGACCTCGAGTTGAAGCCCGTCCAATGCCCAGAACCATCCGTTGCGAATTTGAGAATTCGGAACACCATTACCCGCATGGGCCAAACTCGGGTCAGGTGCTACCCATCGCTTGAAAGCACCCGCAATCGCCTCGGTGATTCGGCCGTACTCATTGGATGCTCCCAGCCGGAATCTCTTGCTCACGTTGTCGAGATGAACTGTCTGCATCATCAAATCCGATCCGCTAGCTGTCGATCGGCGACACGGAACCAGGCTAATCCCGAAAACAAAAGTACAGCGGTGATCAGCAGAGATGTTATCAATCCCAAACCGCTCGGCGGTTGAGTTCCGAGGATAGCCCAACGAAGCGAGCTGATGCACGATGCGATTGGATTGGCTTCGTAGAGCATCTGCCAGTGAGGCCCCAGCGAAGTGGAGACCCGCTCCAAATCATAGACGACAGGTGACACGAACATTCCCAGTTGAAGGGCAAAGGGAAGCGCATACCCTACGTCTCGATACATCGCATTGAGAGAGGATAACCAAGCGATGCACCCAATGCAGAAAAGAATCATCCAGGCGATAATGGGGATGCAAAGCCAAACGGTCGACCACTGCACCGATGCTCCTGTCAAATACAAGGTAGGAATCAGAAGTGTGCAACCGACCAGGAAGTCGAATACTGCACACATCAGTCCGGCCAGCGGGAGGAGCAATCGAGGAAAATAAATCTTGGTCACCACATGCCGATAGTTCACCAGTGAGCCTGTGGCATCGCGAAGGGAATTGGAAACCAATTGCCAGCAGAGCATGCCTATAAGTACAACGTTTGGGTAGGCCGCATTCGATCCCGATGCCTTCGTTCCGAGAACGAAGAATAGCCCCATAAAGATCAAGGCACCTAGAAGCGGCTGCACTAGTACCCAAAGGATGCCAACAACGACTTGTCGATATCGAATCAGCAAATCGCGCTGAAAGAATCGGAAAAGCAGCTCGCGTCGTTGCCAAACTTCTCCGATTTGCTCGAGACCGAGCGGATCCCCGGCACCATAGTACCGAAGCGGAGGAGGAATCGGCTCACTGCTCATGTAGAACTAGCTTTCGATATCGCGTACGAGTGAATGAGGACGCGTGATCGCGTTATAGGCTTCCGGTCTTCGATCAGCCCAGCGATCGATTACATGTTCGCGTGGGACACGAACCAAGCGTTTGTTGCGTGCCTTGGACAAATCTATCTCTGCCGTCAGCACGCACTCTTCTTCGTGAGGTGCGTCAGTCATAGGGTTGCCGTTCGGATCACAAAATCGGGAATGACCGATGAAGCGAAAGCCTCTCTCGGTTCCGACCCTGTTCACGCTGACAAAGTAGACGTTGTTTTCCAAGGCGCGCGCGTTCGGAAGATACTTCGCAAAAGTGTCTGCTCCAGGAGGCCAATTCGTCGGTAGTATCAGCAGATCGGCCCCCTCGAGAGCCAAGCATCGAGAGGATTCAGGGAAGGAACCGTCGTAGCAAATATGGACACCGACCTTCATGCCGTCTGCGTCGAACGCGCGATAAGGTTCTCGGCCAGGTGTTGTAAACCGATCAACTCCCAAAAACGGGAGGTGAATCTTTCGATAGCAGTCAACGATTCCATTTGGGCCAACCAGCGGACAGCTATTGTAAAGTTTGCCATCCGCACCCTGCTCTAACATTCCAAAGGCAACAAATTTCCCGGACCGCTTGCACCAAGCTTGAATGGCGTCGGTTGCAGGTCCTGGAATGGACTGAGCGTGCGGCCAAGCCTCCTCAAGGCTGCTGAAACAATAACCGCTCAGCATACACTCCGGAAAAACAATGAGATCGCTGTTTGCCACCTCGTCGCGACCGAGCCACTCCAGCATACGAGCCAGGTTTGCCGCTGTATCTGCAAAGGTGACATGCGTCTGAATGCCGCTTACTCGCCTCAATGGGGAGGGGTGAGCGGTTGCGGATAAGGTCGATTGGGACATCAAACCGAAAACCTTGGGAAAGTATGTTGGGGGAAGCACTCCATACTATCCGCGCAGCAGGGAGCCTGAAAGCCCGTGTTGTGGGTTGCAATCCGACCGGGGGTGATCACGCTCAGAATCTGAGACAATTGGCTTTGCCGAGATCCGAGGGAATTGGTGGACCGTTGAAGCTACCTTGAGAAATCCAGCGGAGACTCCTATACTCTGCCGCTTATTCAAGCATTGGCCGGCGTCTGCTTCCGAGGCGTCACGGCTTGTCCCTATCGGTACAGCGATTGAAAAGTAGCCATGAAGAGCGAACAGCAGAATATCCAAGAGTCCAATCTTCTCGCTGACCAAATTGAGAGTTTTTTGATCAAGACGAAAAAAGTCTTGCCGCAAATTATCTCCATCGTGGTTTTGGTCCTCGTCGGGTTGCTTGGATACGGCATCTACCAAAGTGTTCGAAACGCTCAGTCCGCCGAGGGTTGGACCGCATTGTATTTCAGTGACACCGACGCCTCGGACCTGGAGAGTATTGCAGATGACTTCGGTAACACTCCTGCAGGCTTATGGGCAAGGCAATCTGCCGGCGACGCACATCTGGCTAAAGCTCTCGCAAGCGTTTTCACCGACAGAGGCGTCGCTGATCAATTCTACGAGAAAGCTGTTGCGGAATACGAAAAAGTCATCGGAAAAGGGAGTGACTCGCTGCTGCTTGCGAGAACCCATTTCGGAATGGCACAAGCCTACGAGGGCTTGGCAAATCGCGATGAGGCGATCGCAAATTATCGCAAAATCGCTTCGTTAGCTGGCGTCGATCCAGCCTTTCAGAGCGAGGCAACCAAGCGAGCCGATTGGCTTGAATCAAAGGATGGCGAAACATTTTTGACTTGGTTCAAGGAGAACAGGCAGGCTGCCCCAGCGGTCGCGCCTCCAACCGGAGACCGACCAGCCATTCCAAGCCAGCCAACACTAGATCTCCAGCCGTTGCAGGGAACGCAAGGAACACCGGAAACGCCCGTAACACCCGATGCTGCTCCCTCCGGAGAAACCCCATCGCAGGCAAACCCGGCACCAGCTCCTGAGACACCGGCACCAGCTCAAGAGACGCCGAAGGAATAGTAATGGACAGGGAGAAACTGTCCGAAGCGGCTTCCAAGCTCTTCATTGAACAGTGCAAGCGTCATGTTTTTTTGTGCGTTGGCGATTCTTGCTGCCGCGGTGACGAGGGGGCGGAAGCTTGGGATGCTCTCAAAAACGAGCTGAAAAGGCGAAACCTAAGCCTCTCGGACTCACCGCAGGCCTGCTACCGCACGAAGGTGCAGTGCTTGAGGGTTTGTATGCAAGGACCGATCTTGGTTGTCTACCCAGAGGGCCATTGGTACGCCGAAATGACGGCGGACAAGATCCCCGAATTCGTCGAAAAGCAGATTGTGCAGGGGACGCCGATTCCCGAGTGGATCTTTTCGACCAACCCACTCGGCTAGCAATCAGAATATTGGAGCCATCTTGGTCTTGTTCGGAGCTTCAAGGTAATTCACCGGCAGAACCGGAACCAATGCGACGACCGTTCCATCCGAATGGGAAATTATCCCCGTATCGCCTCGTTTAGCTGGATCGAACATGCTGCCTGCGTAAACTAGAGGGATAAACTGCCCCAAGGCCCTAAATATCAAAAAAATTAATATGGATGCCATCCGTAATCCGTCCGAACCATCGCAACCGATGCCGCCAGGTCAGCGTCCGCAGACGAATCCTGATCTGCTCAAAGTCCTTTGGCGGTGGAAATGGCTCCCGATCCTGGGTGCTTTCTTAGGGTTGACGATCGGCTACTTGGTCTATGGGCAAATGCCGCCGCAATACAAAGCGATGGCGCTCGTGCAAGTTCAAAGCCCGATGCGGAACTTGCCCATCGACAACATGAACATGCCGATGGAATCCAAAGGAAAGAGCGACGAATTAGTCGTCATTCGCAGTTTGTCCGTCATTGAAAAGGCGGTTGAGTCTGCAAAATTGACCCAGCATCGAAAGCTGCTGGGGAAGAGCAAGGAAGAGATCATCGGCTGGATCAAGAACAAGAAAGTTCTTGAAGTGAAGCTTGGGTCCACGGACCCGAACAGCGAGATCATTCAAATCGGTATCACAACAGACGATGCAGAATTGTCGGGAACGATATTGCAAGCGGTCGTCGCCGGGTACAAGGCTCACACATCGAAGAAACTCAACGATGCGTCGAACGACGCTGTAACCGTTTTGAACAAGTACAACGACTCCTATCTGAAGCGGCAGGAGAAGGTTCAAAAGGACGTTGAAAAGATCCGTCAAACGAACGATCTGATTTTCGTTGACGGAAAGCTCATGGACCCATCCGCGTCCAAGCTGATTGCGATGGAAGAACAAGTCGCAGTGATCGATAGCAAAAAGCGCGGTGTCGAGTCGCTGCTGGAACAAATCCGAATTGCACAGGAAGCGGGGCGTCCGATCGAAGAGTCGCTGCGGTTGATCGCTTCATCGGCTGTAGGTACCTTGGCTGCTCCGCTCGACGGGGTCAATATTGCCAATGAAAAGAACGACGTTCGAGTGCTTGCATCCGCAGTCAGTCAATTTGAAGACATGCAAGTCATTCCGATTCGGATCAAGCTGAAGCAGGAGCTTAGCACTTGGGGCGAGCAGCACCCAACGGTCAAAGTTCTTCGGAACAGTCTCGATGAAGTGGAAGCGAAGCTTGCTGAAAAGAAAGCGGCGTTGAAAGAGGCAGAGGAGAACGTGAAGCTCTTGATCGGATCCGATCAACGGGACATTCCGAGCCTTCAGAACCAATTGAAGAACTCGCTTGGTGCATTGACCGAAGAGCTTTCGAAACTGGAGCGAGAGCGCAACAAGGTCCTCGAGGATATCGCTGTTATCAAGGTGAAGGTGCAATCCAATGCTCAGCTGATCGGGGATTTCATGATGAATCTCGCGGAGCTGGAAGCCCTTGGAAAGACCTCGAAAGAGATCAGCGAAGTGCTCAATCGTTTGTTGGTGAGCACGGAATCAAACCAAACGACGATTTCCGATTTGGAAGTTTCATCGCTCGGTGGATTCGTTGGTCCTCGAATCGAATTGTATTTGGGTATCGGTGCGATGCTTGGATTGGCACTGTTCAGTGGTATTGCATACTTGCTGGAATTGGCTGACCGATCCTATCGCAGCCCAGACGAAATCGCCGTCGATCTTGGCATGCCTATTATCGGACATTTGCCACTGGCCAGCCTCTCGCGAACCAAACGAGTCGACGAGAAAGTCGATACATCGATTGTTACCTTGCACAAGTCGCGATCCGCATTGAGCGAGGCCTTCCGCGGCATCCGTACGGCACTCTTCTTCTCCTGCAATCAAGGGTCGATCAAAGTCATTCAGGTGACGAGCCCAGTCCCTGGGGATGGAAAGTCGACGATTGCCGCGAACTTGGCAGTCTCTATTTCCCAGTCGGGCCGTCGTGTTTGTTTGGTCGATTGCGACTTCCGTCGACCACGTGTGGCGAAGATTTTTGGACTCCGAGAAGATCTGGGATTGGTTCAAGTCATCGGTGGTAAAGCCGAGTTGGAAGATGCAATCCAAACCACAACGATTGAGAATTTGTATGCAGTGACGTGCGGTCGTCGTCCAGGGAACCCAGCCGAACTTTTGGCCAGCGAACGGTTTAACCAGTTGCTTGCCGAGTTGCGTGAAAAGTTTGACTTCGTCATCGTCGATACGCCACCAATTCTGGTGGTCAGCGATCCTGCTGCTGTTGCAACGAATGTCGACGGCGTGGTTCTCACGGTTCGACTCCGCAGAAACTTGAAACCGATCGCGCTGCGCGCCGCTCAAATGTTGCACTCGATGAATGCCAACATGATCGGAGTTGTTGTGAACGGTATTGGAGTGGGTGGCAATGGATATGGCTATGGCGGATACCGCTACGATGCTTACTCCAGCACTCCTGGATACGGCTACGGACAATCCGGATATGGCGGATACGGTTACGGAGCCACCTACCAATACGGCGGCTACTATGGTGGCACGATGATTGGCAAGGACTATTACTCCGACTCGGTACCCAAGCCAGTCAACAAATAGAGCCAGTCAACAAAGAGTCAGTCGAGGCTTCCACAGCAAAGTACGACTTGGAGAACGGATTTCGAGGTGAGTCGCAACAAGGTTTGTGTGATCAATGTCGTGGGGTTGACGCCAGAATTACTGGCGCATGCCCCCAACATCTCGAAGCTCGGGACAGCGACTCCTTGGAAACCCCCTCTTCCCGCGGTTACGTGTACATCTCAAGCGACGATGCTCACGGGTTTAAAACCTGCTGAGCACGGGATCGTCGGAAATGGATGGTACTTTCGGGAAACAGCCGAAGTTCGGTTCTGGCAGCAGTCGCGAAATCTTATCCAAGCGGAGAGCTTGGTTTACGATGGCATAGAGACTGCCAAGATGTTTTGGTGGTTCAATCAGCACGCGCCGGTTCGTTGGAGCGCTACTCCCAAGCCGCATTATGGATCCGATGGTTCCAAGGTCTTCGATATCTTGGACAACACCGAATGCAATCTGGTTGAAAAGCTGGGGCCTTTCCCTTTCTTTTCGTTTTGGGGGCCCAATGCAGGACTTCCCGCATCCGATTGGATCGCCAAAGCCACTGCCGTTGTTCTGAAAGAGAAAGAGCCGACTCTCACGCTGGTCTATCTACCACATCTAGACTATGACTTTCAGCGACTTTCTTCTCCGAGTATGGAGAGGGTCAGAGAAGTCGACCGCTGCGCAGAGACCGTGATCCAAGCAGCGCATGCAATCGGAGCCAAGCCGATCATTGTATCGGAGTACGGATTGGTACCAGTCGATAAGCCGATTGGTATCAACCGTATATTACGAGAGCACGGTTGGCTCGTGGTTCGGGATGGTCCATTTGGTGAGCAGCTCATGCCGGGAGATTCGAAAGCGTTCGCTGTCGTTGATCACCAACTGGCTCATATCTATGTGAAGAATCCATCGGACCGCTCGGCCGTTCGGCGTTGTGTCGAGAGCATCGATGGAGTTGCTCAAGTGGTAGATCCGGTCGATATTGGGCTTGGGCATTCTCGTAGTGGAGAATGGATCGCCTTGGCTCAGCCCAGCGCATGGTTTCACTATTACTTTTGGCTCGATGACGCGCGAGCGCCCGATTACGCGAGAACGGTGGATATTCATCGCAAGCCAGGATATGACCCCGTTGAGCTGTTCATGACATCAAAGATGCGTGCGATCGCTCGAGTTGCTCAAAAGAAGTTAGGGTTCCGCTATCGAATGGATGTCATCCCACTCAAGCCAGAGTTGGTTCAAGGTAGTCACGGATTGCTGACGAGTCCCGAGAAAGGACCATTGATTATCGGTCCAGGTGCTCCTAATGACATGCTGCAATTCAAAGACTACATTCGCTGTCTCGTAGGCTGAATGATAGATACTCACCGGCGGAGCGATCAACAACAAGCCGTTTACGAGGTCGTTCGCAATATCTTTTCCATCTTCCGACCTTTTGCGAGTTCATCAACAAGCTTGTCGAGGTAACGAACCTGACGCGTTAATGGGTTCGTGATATCTTCCACTCGATAACCGCAGATGGTTCCGGTGATGAGAGACGCGTTTGGATGAAGCTGTGCGTCTCCAAAAAACTGCGAGAAGCTGGTTGGATTGTTTTTGTGGTGATCCAATTGCTCTTCCGTATATCCGGTAAGCCATTGAATAACCTTGTCCAGTTCCGCTTGAGTCCTACCCTTCTTCTCCACCTTTACCACATAAAGTGGGTACACGGATTGGAAGGTCATTTTGGCGATTCGCTCGTCTTGATTCATTCTTTGCAATTCCTTGATGGCTACCGTCGTTTGGATCGCTTTCGCTGGCGAGTCCCCACGACCCGCTCTTGATCTTCATCCGATTCGATCGGTTCGCCAATGCGATCTCGCATTCGAAGAATTTTATCTCGCAATGCTGCCGCTCTTTCGAACTCCAGGTTCTCGGCTGCTGCCAGCATCTCTTCCTCGAGCGTCTTCAAGTAGGCTTCCGTGATTTTCTCTGCTTGGGGATCCCGGCGTACGATATCGCGCGCTCGCTTTCGATTCTCAGCCGCTTGATGAATCGACGCGGTCACTTGCTTTCTAACCGTTTCGGGAGTGATTCCATGTTCTTGATTGTAGGCTTCTTGAACCTTGCGACGGCGTTGGGTTTCATCGATCGCTGTGCGCATCGAATCAGTCATTGTGTCGGCGTAGAGTATCACCTTTGAGTTTGCGTTCCGTGCTGCTCGACCAATGGTTTGGATAAGAGACGTTTCGCTTCTGAGAAAACCTTCCTTGTCTGCGTCCAAGATGGCCACCAAGCTGACTTCTGGCAAGTCGAGGCCTTCTCGAAGCAAGTTCACGCCAACGAGGACATCGCATCGCCCGTCGCGCAACTCTCGCAAAAGTTCGACTCGCTCGAAAGCGTCGAGTTCGCTATGAAGCCACCGGCACTTCAGATCGTTTTCAACGAAGAATGTGGCGAGATCCTCTGCAAGCCTTTTCGTGAGCGCTGTGACGAGTGTTCGATCCCCCATTTTGATCCGCTCCCGAATCTGCTCCAGCAAGTGCATCACTTGCCCACGAGCTGGAACAACTTCGATGACTGGGTCAAGAAGTCCTGTCGGTCGGATGATTTGCTCGACAACTTCACCGCCCGTTAAATCCAATTCGTACTCTGCAGGAGTTGCCGATACGAAGATCGCTTGATTGATCTTCGCTTCCCACTCTTCAAACTTCAAAGGGCGATTATCGAGCGCACAAGGTAGACGGAAGCCGTGTTCAACGAGTGTTGTCTTTCGGCTTTTGTCGCCGGCATACATAGCCCGCACTTGCGGAATGGTTACGTGCGATTCATCGACGAGTAGCAAGTAGTCTTTGTCGAAAAACTCGTAGAGGGTATCCGGCGTAGCTCCCGGCTGTTTTCCGGAGAGGGGGCGTGAATAGTTTTCGATACCTGGGCAATGACCGGTATGTCCCAGCATTTCGATATCAAACTTGGTGCGGGCGGAAAGTCGTTGGGCCTCGAGGATCTTTCCAGCCGCATTGAACTTGGCAAGCTGCTCTTCAAGCTCTTGCCTAATGACTCGAATCGCGTTTTGAATACGATCTTCGGAGGTCACGAAGTGTTTTGCAGGAAAGATATAAACCTCGGTCATTCGCGATGCAACTTCGCCAGTTAGCGGATGGATGATCGAAATCTGTTCGATTTCATCACCCCAAAACTCGATGCGGTACGCGAACTCTTCGTATGCAGGCCACAACTCCATCGTGTCGCCCCGAACGCGAAACTTTCCTCGTTCGAAAGCAATGTCGTTGCGTTCGTATTGAATATCGATCAGACGCAGAAGCAGTGTTTCACGATGAATCGATTCGTTGCACCGAAGAGCGACGACCATTCTCCGATAGTCTTCGGGCGAACCAAGGCCGTAAATGCAAGACACGCTAGCGACGATAATGCAATCGCGCCGACTCACCAATGCGCTGGTCGCCGCCAATCGCAGGCGATCGATTTCCTCGTTGATCGACGCATCCTTTTCGATATAGATGTCGCGCTGCGGGATATAGGCTTCGGGTTGGTAGTAGTCGTAATAGCTTACAAAGTAGTGGACCGCGTTCCGCGGAAAGAACTCTTTGAATTCCGAATAGAGCTGTGCAGCCAGCGTTTTGTTGTGACTGAGAACGAGCGTTGGGCGCTGAACTCGTTGGATGACGTTCGCCATCGTGAACGTTTTCCCTGAGCCCGTAACGCCCATGAGAACCTGATGCTTGCGACCTTTTTCAAGCCCTTGAACGAGCGCCTCGATGGCTTGCGGCTGATCACCCGATGGCTGGAAGCGACTGTCTAAATCGAAGAGAGGGGCGGTTTTAGGAGCAGTCATCGGATCGGATCGCAGGGAGTTGAGAAATAGTTGGCCGACAGACTGCTATTGTCGGCGGATTCCCTGCCCTGGCAACCGCCGCCCTGGTTGGACGGCGGGAAAGGTGGCACACCCAACTTAGTCGACGATTCTCCCAGCGACCGTAGTCTCCAGGACGATCTGTTCTCCGAGGGAGGTTTTTACCAAGATCTCTTGCTTGATGGACCGCTCCTCTCCGATCAGTTCGCCGGTGAAGGTCATAGGGATCAAATGAAGTGGCTTTTCGCCGGCCGGAATGGTGAAGGTAAAGCGAGGGTCATCGCACTCTACGGAAACAATCGAGCACGGCTTCTTGGATCGCACCATCAGCTTTTGCTGTATCTGCTGTCCTGCCTTCACATCGCCAACAGACACCAGTTTAGGCGTGATGGTCACGGGTGGGACGACTCGGGCATTGACGGGCAACGTAAACATTTCTCCGTTGGAGTCGTTGGTGACGACCGTGATTCCTTCCATCATGTCGCCAACGGGCGCAGAGTCTTTGAGCGTAATGTGCATGACGTAGTTCGTCATATTTCCTTGGCGAGTTGCTGGGTCAAGGCGGACTTCCAAGTGGTTCGTATCGCCTCGAACGTCCTTGATGGCCCAGTCGCGGCGGCCGGCGTAGGAAATTTTCAGATCAACCGTTTTGGTTGCCCCAATGTCGACGTCTCCAAACGAGATTTCGCCTGGTTCTACAACGATGTCCGAACGGATCTTGCCAGATACCAGCAAAGTCACTTCCGCGTAGTAGGGGCGATCAATCACGACGGTGATGGCGGCCGATTTCGCACCGAGAAAGGACTTGGTGTTGAATTGAGCGACAATCTCACCTTTTTCCCAAGCCTTCAGCGTGTTCTTGGTAATGATCGGCTTGGTGCACCCGCAGCTGCTGCGAACCGATGCGATATGCACATCTTCTTCGAAGCAGTTTTCGATGACGAAAGAATACTCAGTCTTGGCATTACGGCTAACGGTACCGAAGTCGTGCTTCGTCTCCTTGAACAACTTTTGAGCCCATTCAGCACCCGTTGCGAATGGGACGAAAGCGATCGCGACAATCCATGCAGCCAGGAATCGATGGACAACTTGTTGGAAAACCATGCGGCTAAACTCCCCTTGAGTAGACGAACAACCATAGGAGTCATCGGCAACTGCCGCCCGCAAACTCGATTTCTTTGGAAAGATTTACCGGCAAACCCTGCCCATCCTCCCAATTCGTAAAGGAGGGGAAACGAGGTAGTCACCCACCCGGGGATTGCTATAATTTCGCGTTTTCTCCGGCAAACAGACCGGTTTGCTCCAGATTCCGGCCATTGGTCGGGCACCTTCGATGGATCTCATGAACAACTCGACTTCGAATCGATCGACATCGGAAGCTTCTTCGCCGTCCCAAGCTAGCAAAACCAACACCGCTCCAGATCTTTTGAGCGAGCGCGTCTTGGTCTTGGACTTTGGCTCCCAATACGCGCAACTGATCGCCCGACGAATTCGGGAGCAGAATGTTTATTGTGAGATCGTTCGTCACGACATCAGCGCAGAAACGATTATTGCCCGCAAACCTTCAGCGATCGTGTTTTCTGGCGGCCCTTCTAGCGTTTACGAAACGAATGCCCCAAAATGCGATCCAAAAATCTTCCAGTTAGGGATTCCAGTTCTTGGGATTTGCTACGGGATGCAGCTTGCGTCGCAAGCGCTCGGGGGACGTGTCGAACGGTGCAACCGACGCGAATTTGGCCGCGCTCGCCTACAAGTCAAATCGATGGAGAAGCTCTTCGTTGGCTTCCCGCATGAAATCGATGTTTGGATGAGCCATGGAGACCAAGTTCAGGATCTAGCGAACGATTTTGAAACGCTGGCGTCGACATCGACTTGCCCACACGCCGCAGTGCGTCACAAGACGCTTCCCATCTATGGGCTGCAATTCCACCCAGAGGTTTCCCATACTTCGTTGGGTAGCACGTTGATCCACAATTTCTTGTACAACATTGCCCACTGCGAAGGCCGTTGGCATTTGAGCGACTTCGCAAATCGGTCCATCGAACACATTCGCGATGTCGTCGGGAATGATCGAGTTATCTGCGGGCTTTCAGGCGGGGTCGATTCCTCCGTCACGGCAGCTCTCCTTTATAAGGCAATCGGCCCGCAGCTAACTTGTATTTTGATCGACAATGGCCTGCTCCGAAAAGACGAGCAAGCGGCGGTGATCTCGGAGTTCACCGACCACTTCCAAGCGGACTTGCGAGTCGTGAACGCAAGCGATCGATTCTTGGGAGATCTAGCTGGAATTAAAGATCCTCAGGAAAAGCGGCGGCGAATCGGTCACGCATTCATCGATTGCTTCAAGGCGGAAGCGGAAAAGATCAACGGTGCGAAGTTCTTGGCCCAAGGAACACTCTACCCCGACGTGATCGAAAGCGGCGCCGCGGTCGATGGCCCTGCTGCGACAATCAAGCTGCATCACAATGTCGGTGGTTTGCCCGAACAATTGGGGTTTGAGCTGATCGAGCCCTTGCGCGACCTCTTTAAAGATGAAGTACGAAAGCTGGGGGTGGAACTGGGACTCCCTGAGCACTTGGTTTGGCGCCATCCATTTCCAGGCCCAGGATTGGCGGTCCGTTGTCTGGGAGAGGTTACCAAGGACAAACTCGATATCTTGCGAGACGCGGATGAAATCGTCGTCTCGGAGATCAAGAACGCCAACCTCTATCGCCAAACTTCGCAAGCCTTCGCGGTCCTTCTAGAGTCACAAAGCGTCGGGGTAATGGGGGATGCGAGAACCTATGAGCGAGCGGTTGCGGTTCGGTGCGTGAACACCGATGACTTCATGACTGCGGACTGGAGCCATCTCCCCTACGACTTGCTCGCCAAGATATCCACACGAATCATTAACGAAGTTCGCGGGGTGAACCGAGTTTGCTATGACATAAGCAGCAAACCACCTGCGACGATTGAATGGGAATAAGGAAGTTCGATGAACCGTCAGTACATTTATCAAATTGAAAGCCTCACCAAGCGTCACGGACAAAAAGAGGTCCTGAAGGACATTTGGTTAGCGTTTTACCCTGGAGCGAAAATCGGAGTCCTCGGCTCAAACGGCTCAGGTAAAAGTACCCTGCTTCGAATCATGGCAGGTGAAGACAAGAATTTTGACGGCGTCGCGCGCTTGACTAACGGTTTCGTCGCAGGTTATCTGCCTCAAGAGCCTCATCTGAATCCTGAAAAGGACGTCCAGGGGAACGTGGAAGAAGCCGTTGCACCTAGGCGCAAGGTGCTGGATCGGTTCAATGAAATCTCCATGATGCTCGGTGATGTCACGGATGACAAACAGATGGAAAAGCTTTGCGATGAGATGGCAAAGCTGCAGGATATCATCGATGCCCAAAACCTTTGGGAGCTTGATCGCCAGGTCGAGCAATCGATGGCGGTCATGAATCTTCCACCGGGAGATGCGGATGTCACGAAGCTATCCGGTGGTGAGCGACGGCGCGTCGCTTTGTGCAAGCTGTTGATTCAACAGCCGGACTTGTTGCTCCTCGACGAGCCCACGAACCACTTGGATGCCGAAGCGGTCAGTTGGTTGGAACAGCATTTGGCCCACTACCCTGGAACCGTGGTTGCGGTAACGCACGACCGTTACTTCCTCGACAACGTCGC
>JALOQZ010000420.1 GCA_025459245.1 Pirellula sp. | reverse complement strand
CTTGCCATCGACAGGAACGTTCGCAGCCTACTTCTTGAGCTATGATGCGGACAATCGGATCACCAGCTTGGCATCGCGAGCCGATGGGTTTGTGACCAATTTCACTTACGATATCATCGACCAGTTGACGGCAGCGACAACGTCCGCGATTAGCGGACTTTCGATGCCGTTTTCCCCGACGGCTGAATCGTACAATCTGGATGAAAACGGGAACCGCAAATCGTCTGGAGGTGCTTCGCAATCAGCAAGCGGCACGCACAACCGGCTGCAGACCGATGGAACCTACAATTACACCTACGATAACGAAGGAAACGTTACCCGACGTACCAAAATTAGCGATAGCACTGTAACCGATTACACCTGGGACTATCGCAATCGATTAGCGACCGTGACCGACAAAGTTTCGGCTTCCGGCGCAACGCTCAAGCAGGTGGAGTACACCTATGACGCCTTCGATCAGCGAACCGCGAAGCGAGTGGACACCGATGGCAATGGGACCTGGGATCGTTACGAAGTGTACGCTTGGGCTGATGGCCAAGAAGTCCAGCGCTGGGTCGATACCGACGGTGCAGGGACAGGTCAGAAGCTCCGACTTGCTAATCGCTATCTGTGGGCCGAATTGTCCCCGACCGAATTGTGGTCGTAGTTTTTACCGAATTAAAGCGGTAGAGATTTCGGGCTGTTTCGAGGGACTTTGCCGAATTGTTGCGAATTCTGGAGAGACCATTCTAGGCGCGAACATTAGGCTCGCTTCTGCGAATGATTGTGCCTGGATGCTACCGATAGAGCGCGTTGGAGCGGGTGCTTTGTGCTGATCGCGTTCTGTGTTGAACACTTACCGAGGCGGAGTGAATGCGATGCACTTCGATCAAGAGTTTGCACGAAGAGAACTGTTTGCACCAATAAAGGAAAGAACGAACATCCAAATTGGACGCTCGCTCTTCATATGCTATTCGCCTCTGTTGCAGAGGAACTTGCGAAAGCTCTATTCCTCGCTAAGGATACGCGGTGGGGAAGGAGCGTTGATGCTCCATCAACCAACCTTGCAGGATCTCGACCGCTGCGACGAAGTCCCAGTCCATACTCATCAACACGTCGATATTGTTCCAATTTCGTTTGCAACAGAAACAGTGCGCGAGATTATTCTTTGGATTCACCGTCGCTCGCAACTCGCCACACGATGGACATTGGAACCGGAAGTACCCCTCGATTTCCTTACTGATCGGGCTTTGACGACCAAGCCGCTGGAACATCACGCGCATTGGTAGGTCATTGCGAATCGTGCGCAGTAGCTCTTTCGTTATCATGGTGCTCCTCCTAGAAAGCGTCAATCGATATTTCAAAAGTCGGTTAAGTCCACTTCTTTCTGCCAATGCGGTTGAAGCAGCACGCGATTGATGACGTCGATATCAACGTTGCGACCAGCCGAAGCACGCACGGCTTCGAGCATCGCGGACAAGCATAGATTCCTGCAACGACGCAACACCCCTTCGCAGGATCTCACCACCAGTTCGATGGCTGCCGGTGTGAACGTATTGTGTCCCAGCCCGATTCGATCAAACTCCCGATGGATAAATTCACGCATGGCATCGTCATGCAACCGCTTGGTAATCACCGAATAAGTCACCCGGCTTTTGATGTCTTGATTCACTTGGAGGTCTAAATTGCTGAGCAATTCGACTTGGCCCACGAGGATAAGGTTGTGGTTCTTTGGGAAGTCTTCGAGTAATAGCCTAAGCTTGCGCAGACTCTCCATTTCCATCAAGTGCGCATCGTCAATAATCGTCACCAACATCTTGCCGCTGTGGTTGTGATGGAAGGCTTGCTGGATCAATTTGCGTTCGCATTGAAACGCCGAGCTTTCAAACTGGGTCCCAAACGATTCGCATAGAATCTTCAATGTGTTTGTGTATGTATGTAACGTTCTGGCGACGGACGCCACCAAGTACTGCTTCTCGGGAAGCCGTTTGAGAGACTCCTTAATGACGGACTTGCCTGTCCCGGGTCGACCGACGAGCAAGCATAGTCCACCTTGCTGGCAGTGAACCATGAGTGTTTCGTGGATCTCACGTTGGTGGGGAAGGAGTTGGATATCGCGCAGGGCGAACGGATCGTCGGATAAACCGAAGTAGGATCGAATCATGGTATAGTTTTGAGGCTAGAGGTTTAAGATGTGATGGTTCGCTTATTGCTTTTCGCTACGGCGTGCTAGGCCATTGGCAACGGCGTCTAAGAGTCTGGCTTGTCCGATGCGGCGGTCTTTGTCATAGAGGATGACCGTTTTGCTACCGGTTCGATCGAAACGCACTTGAACTTTTCTGCCACGCAGATCGAAGGGCGTTTCGTAGCGAGAGCCTTCACGTAGCGAGAGCCTTCAAAGCTGAAGGTATTGTCTTTCTTAACGGTCCGCTCCGCTTGAGCGTAAAACAACTCGTCGTTGTCTTCCGACGGGGAAAGGAAGCGAACACGCGAGAGATCCATCCCAAAGCGATCGATGGGTTTCATGCCGAGGGTGGAGTGCTCGGTAGCGTTGTACTCGTGTTCTACCCATAGCGTGAATTGCTTGTTGAGTTGCTCAAGAGAGGAAAGGTCCAGATGGCGAGAAAGAAACTGATCACGTACACGCAGAAAGAAGCGTTCAATCTTTCCTTTGGCCGCTGCATCGCGAACCGCCGTGTGTCGCAAGATACAACCGACGCGAGCACATATGAGTGTGATCTCCTGGGAACAGTAGATCGATCCGTTGTCCACAAGCAGCTGTTCAGGGACACCGCGTTTGTAGAATGCGGCGCGCAGGGAGCGGACCATCGCATCAACGTTTTCGTCGAAGAAGAATTCGCCATGGCACAGAACGCGCGAGGCGTCGTCGATAAACGCGATAAGCTTGACTGCCCGTTTCCCTCCTGGTGGGGACGCAACCATAGGACCGAACATCGTATCGGCTTGCCAGAGCTGATTCGCGTATTGCATGCTGAAGGCCATTCGGCGTCGATTCTCAGAAACGTCCTCCTTGAGCAGTTCGTACTCGCGGACAAAGCGGTAAAATGTCGTTGGAGCGATCGAACTGGCATGAAGTAGCCCTTTTTCAATACAGAATCGATAGATGGCTGATTTTTGAGGAGGCTTTTTGGATTTATGGAAGTGAGGTAAGGCTAAGTTGATCGCCTCCAACACCTCCTCGGGAGTGACCTTGCGAGTCTTTCCCTTATCAACCCGCTTCGAGGTGTTCACCCCCGTGATGCCTTGGTTCTTGTAGCGGTAGTACCAGGTTTGGATAGTACGCCAAGTGAACCGGTATTGCTCTCCTTCTTCGCTCAAGAAGATCATTTCAGCGACTTTCTTAATCCGAGCGTCGCGTGTACGTCCTTCGACGACATCGATAGCGCCGAGAACTTTCATTTTGGTGTAGATCGAGGGCTGCTTCATAGTGGTAGATCCGTAGATACGTTTTTACAGCGTGCAGAAACGGGTGGAATCTAAAGCGGCAAGAAGGGATTGTCCCGCGCAGATTGCGTTGCAAGCCCCGGGTGATAGTTAGCCAAAGGACTCCATGCGGTGAGAATTCGGCAAAGAGTCGCAGTGGCAAGCGAGACCGAAGAATGATTTCAATGCAAGTGTGAAGCTTTCAAAGCCTTCTCAAGACGATTGCTATCGCTTGATAGAAGGCTTGCCAGCGATCGATGGTTTAAAAGAAGGAGATTTGTAGCTGGACTTGGAAGAATGCGATGGGATTGTCGACGAATGGCTCCCCTGGCGGAGCCAATTGAAAAGCTGCTTTCAGATGAGCGATGGTACGCTGCGTCGCCAGTAGCTCGTCAAGATGAGGAGGTGGACACAAACGCATCAGAGCAGTTCGGATAATGCTTTGGGCCTTCTGGAAACGGTCCCAGATTCGGTAGGCCGTGGAATGACTGAGGGAAGAATCGATCGCATCGAACGCAGTCGCTTTATTGGGACAGTGTGCGGCACTGGATAGGAATTGCCAGAGATTCTGAGCCGGAAGGGAAAGACGCTTTAAGGTACCAGCGAGCCAAATGCTGAACGTTCTCCCACACCCCTTTGCCGCAGATCGGTTATTGCAAAAGACTCGATTGGCCCGAATAGATCTCTTGTTGTCTTGCAGACAGTCGTAACCGCGAAGATAGCCGTGCCGATTGAGAAACCCAATCTTTTTGCAGTTGGGACACGCGAGCGTTTTCAAGGAGTCGAGAGTTGCTTCGGCTTTTTCCGGCGAAGAGCAGATCATACTTGTGTGTTTGCCAAAGAGCGTCGCATCCACCGCCCAGGTGAAGAAAAAGAAAGGAGCAATTGCGGCGTCCAAAAGGGGCGGGGTATATTGAAAACTAATCAAGCGGGGGGCGGGATGCTTGCCGAATTCGCACTGTAATAAAAGAATCCAACTACGATCACAATTCAACAAGAATCAAAACAAAAATTCGATCAGAGTGTGGTCGGGGACACGTAGCGAGAGCCTTCAAAGCTGAAGGTATTGTCTTTCTTAACGGTCCGCTCCGCTTGAGCGTAAAACAACTCGTCGTTGTCTTCCGACGGGGAAAGGA
>JALOQZ010000161.1 GCA_025459245.1 Pirellula sp. | reverse complement strand
GCAGGGCAACCTCGAATCCGGTCGCTTATCTCATTGAAAATCGCACGAGTTTCCTTACCACCTAGTCCGCCAAATTCCTTTTGGAACTTTTCTGCGGACAGTCCTTCAGGGAGGCCATCGATGGCTGGACAGAAGCCATGGCTTGAGGCAGCTTGCTGAACACGTTTACGAATTTCTATCGCAGACTGTTCCCGTTTGGTGGCGAGAATTGCGAATTGAATTCCAGCGAAGTCCGCTGCTAAATCAGCAAACGAAAATCCAGAGCCGCCCGAGCCAGAATCCATCATCTCTTTTGCGATGCCGACGGTCCGCGAATTCGACTCATTCGAAATAACGACAAGTGCCGCGCTTACCCAGAAATGCCTTGATAAATCGTTTCTACCTCGAAGAGTGATTCGGCTCCGAAGCTTTTCCTTCTCTTGTTGGTACACAGGATCAAGTTCTCGTTTCGCGACCCTTGCGACTCGATCTTCTCCTAGGATTACTCCCAAAGCCAGAATCGCGGCCTTGTTCGCAAAAACGACATCTTCGCTAGACGAGTTCTCGTGGGCAATTGTAAAAGCATCGCGAAGAATGGCGACGAAGCCTTCATCCCCGTCGGGGAAACTATCCGACTTGTCGAGAAGCTTTTTGCCGATCGACCTTGCAGCCACATCGAGCTCGTCCGATACGCCGATAGAGGCTCCCCACGCGGAGAATACAAGTCCGAAGAAAATAAAAACACCCACGGCTAGCTTGTTTCGTAACAGCACGAAGCCAGCCAGTACTCCGACCATTACGCTGACCACTCCGAGCTGAATCTGCATTGAAACAGGAAAGTATCCGTAACTGCACCACATCGTGGTGATCGCCAAACTGGAGGAAATGATCACGCTCATGGGGGCTGCGAGAAAAATGCGAGTCGAGGAAAGCGAAAGAGAGACCAAGCACCCCAAGATGAAGAGCCCGAGTGAGCGAAAGGAGACCGCGGCCGCTAGGCGAGCCGAGGGCTCCGACAATCCCGTCGCCGATCGTACAGTCGATACCAGCCATTCAGGTGCTGATAGTGGACGCGGATGGGGAACAAGACACAATGCGACGCCCCATAGGACTAAGAGCAAGCTCCACACAGCGGCTTCTGATTTCGAACGGAGACCAGAAGATGGTTGAACGATTACTTGATCCATGGGGGCCGTGTGTTGTTAGGGCGCGAGGCGGTCGATAGACCACGCCGTTGATGAGTGAGAACGTTGATAACGAAATCGGTCGTGCAGTCGCGATGGACGACCTTGCCAAAACTCAATCTCGCCTGGAATCAGCCTGTAGCCTCCCCAATGCGGTGGGCGTGGGATGGGCCTACCTGCGTATTCCTGTTCCAGCTTGTCGACGAGATCTTGCAAGTCCTGTGAATGAGGCAGTACTTGGGATTGGGGCGATGCGATCGCACCAAGTTGGCTCGAGCGTGGACGCGCTGCAAAGTACTGATCCGACATTTCGGGCGATGTTTTGGAGACGACTCCTCGGACTCGCACTTGACGCTCGAAGCAAGGCCAAAAGAAATGGAGCGAAGCTTGAGGGGTTTCTGCTAACTGATGCCCTTTATCCGAATCGTAATTGGTAAAGAAGCAGAAGCCTTCGTCGAGCCCCTTTAAAAGTACAGTTCTCGCAGTAACGCCACCATCGAGTGTTTGCGTCGACAAAGTCATCGCGTTGGTTTCAAACCACTCCGGCAATTCGGCTGATTGCAATTCCACCCACCAGCGTTGGAAAAGCGTGAGGGGGCAATCAGGGAGCTCCTCTCTTCGAAGCGATCCAAAGGTGTAGTTACGTCGAAGATCTTGAAGGTTCATACTAATATTGTGCCGTTTTCCAACGAGTTGGCGTCTAACCTACGATTAAGCTTAACAATCCCAGTCGTTTCCTCAACCGACACTCTCGATAGGCGTTCACGGGTTTGGCACATTTTTTGCTTCCCATTTGAACCCTCAGCGATTTTCAGTTGTCATTCTGGCAATCGCGACGGTTGGCCTGCGAGAGAGTCTTCAGGCCGATATTGGTTCATTTGCTGCACACGGGTTCATTTGCTGCACACTATAGGTCGAGAGGGGGGAAGCATCATGAGTCGCTGGAAGGAACAAGCCGCTGGTCCCGAGGTTCCTCGCATCTCGCTCGCAGGAACCGTATTAGTTGCGGCACCCCATTTGAGTGACGCTGTTTTCGGTCGATCGGTTTGTATTGTTGTCGAGCACACCAAGGAGCAAGCCGTCGGCATCGTTCTCAACAAACGGCTGGAGATCGATAGCAGCCCTTTTTGGAACTTTATTTTGGATGGCGCTGCGGTCGAATCGATCACATCGGATGCCCACATCAATTTCGGAGGTCCAACGAGCGGCCCCATCGTCGCAATACACCAGGACAAAACTTTGGCTGAAGGTGGAAACGAATTCGGCATCTACCTAGCGGCCCAAGCCGAACACTTGAAGCAGCTGGTAACAGCCAGTCAAAATCCGTTTCGACTCTATATTGGTCACACCTCCTGGGGCCCTACTGAGCTGGAACAGCAGATTGTCAATGGAGATTGGCATGTGCTGCCTGCGGTGCCCGAGCTCGTGTTCGACGATGAGTCGACTATGTGGCACCGTGCTGTGCGGACCATCGGTAACAATGTTTTGGAAAGCATTACCGGCCTCCCAGCATCTAGAGTCGTGGGACTTTTGAACTGAAACCTAGCGACATGCCCTGACTCGCTAACCTAGATCGGATGTACGCTGGCTGGGACTCGAATTGCATTCTCCATCGGTAAGAATTCACCCTCGAGTCGAGCGAGCATATCGTCATCGAGGGCATGCTCGAGCATGTCAGCACCGCGATCGAGCGCCGTAGGGGAAAGATCCGCTAAGTTTGAGAAGTAAATCTCAAGCAATCTATGGCGCCGAACTGCCTTAAACGACTCTTGGATTCCTCGCGCCGTGAGAACAATGTCCCCTTGGCTATTGCGATTCCCAAGCCCACTTCGGCAGATCGAATCCACCGCACGACGCAACCGACGCTCTCCCCAAGAACGCATTTGGATCAAGGCGCTAGGTGACACCGCTTCCGATCGCGTTTGTCCGTGCGCTTGAGGAGCTGCTCCTCTTGCCTCTAAAACTTCGAAAACACCACGGAGCAAATGTTCTGAGTCCGCTCTGCGCTGTGCCATATAGTGCGACCAAGCCTTCCAAAGTATTCCTTTTTGAGTTCCGAACAAAAAGCTCAGAACGAAAAATGCTGTCGCAGAAAGAACGATCGAGGGGCCAGTCGGCAGCCTTTCGAACCAAAGACTACTCAACGAGCCAAAAATGCCCGACAGCCCCCCGATACTAGCGCTTAGCCAAACCGTGCGCCCGAGTTGCTCTGTCCAGAATCGAGAGCAAACCGGCGGAATCACCATCAAAGCCACGACGAGAATTACTCCGACCACATTCGCCCCGACAATAACCACCAAAAGCACCGAAGCCATCAATAGAAGATCGAGCCACGCAACAGGCCAACCATTCGAGGCCGCAAAAGAACTATCAAAGCATAGAAGCTGAAGTTCTTTACGAAACAGCACTAATAGTGTGAGGACCAATGCGGTTGCGATCCAGATCATGTGAAAATCCAGCGTGACGATCGACGCTGTCTTGCCGAGAATGAAGTTCTCTAAACCGGCAGCGTTACCATCCGGCATTTGCTGCACAATACTAAAGAGCACCATGCCGAATCCAAAGAAGACGCTCAAGACAATACCGAGGATAGCGTCCGGCTTCAATTTGGTGAATCTCCCGAGCGCCATCACGCTCAGCGAGCCAAGTCCACCGGAGATGGCGGCACCGAGCAAGAGCATGAGGAGATTCTTTCCGTTCCCACCCGCGACGACTTGAACCAAGAATGACAATGCGATGCCTGGCAGTGCAGCGTGACAAATGGTGTCCCCGATAAGCGACTTTCGCCGCAGCAGGAGATAGACACCTACGGCACCAGCTAAGCAGCCGAGAATTCCTGAACTAAACGTGACGAGTCGGGTATTGAAATCAAACATAGTCCACAGTATAGGCAATTTCGTGCCGCTCGGTCTATCGGTTGATTCGACAGCTGACCGTATACTCTGGTTATCTTCCTAAAACCGATCGATAGACGCTCCACGTTTCCTCGGCGCATCTCCGCCAACTAAAAAGGCTTGCTCGTTTCTGCCCCGCCGTCCGCCAATCCGCTCGCGCGCTTTCTGATTCCCAAAGAGTATCGAGCATGTTCCCAATACGCTCCGGCGATTCTGGATCGACCAGCAATCCACCTTCGCCGACGACCTCCGGCAGCGAGCTGCGATTGGAGCTGATCACGGGGCAGCCAAAGCCCATGGCCTCGAGAGGCGGGATCCCAAACCCTTCGTATAAGGACAAACATACGAAGCAAAATGCGTGAGAATACAAGGCCGCCAACGATAGATCGTCGGCCGGGATGAAATGGATAGGCAGTTCGTCGGCCAGTCCTTTTCGGTAATCTTCCAAGTCGCGTGGCTTGACCGATTCGCCGCCTACGCAGACGACGCTGTCGATATCCTTCCGGCAGCGAGCATGACCTAAAGCATTTACCAAACCACGAAAATTTTTATATCCGTTGCGTGCACCTACCCACAGGATGTACTTGCCACTCTCTAGCCCCCAACGCTGTTCTAAGGCACTCCAAGCTCCTTCGATTGAATCTTTGGAGAACCGTTGGTGCAGGTCCGATGCAAGCGGAACGACGGTGACACGCGACGCCGGAATCGAGAGCATTTCAACCATGTCGGATTTCGTGCATTCAGAGATGGCGATTAAATGAGCCGCCCTCTCGGCACATAACTGCTTGATCGGCATGAGTTTCGTTTTGTTCGCGATCTTCTCGTGGATCATGTCGTAAAACGTAACGACGTTTGGCTGTGACCAATCCACATGCCCCTTTGGGTAGTAAGTCCAATGCCGAACATCTACAGACCGAGACCGAAGCAATCGACCTATTCGATTCAACCACGGAAGCACCTTCCCAGCACTTGAAAACTTGGGGATATATTTCGGTGCACTCCGCAGGTGCAACGTTTTGTTCTTTTCCTCCAAGTATGTACAGCAATGAATCCAAGCGTCGATCGAGATGTCGCTATCGGGCCGACAATGCAATTCCGCAATGAGTTCAGAAAAGTATCGACCGATTCCCCCTTTGGCTTGGTACTCAAAGATATCGCCACTAAACCCAACGCGTATCCGATCTTCTGTGCCGACCATAGAGATGGCTTTCTTCGTGCTGATCGCAGTATCAAGCGGTCGGGAGGTCCGGCTGCTGCCAAACACTCATTCCACCATCGACGTAAATCGTCTGTCCATGAATGTGCTCTGCTTCATCGCTTAGAAGAAAAACTGCGAGCCCTCCACATACCTCTGCATCAGGTACTTGCCCATTCGGGGTGTGCAATTCCATCCATCGAAGAACGGCTGGCTGCGCTGAAAGGATTTGATTGGTTAAGGGGGTTCGAACCAACCCCGGTGCCAAGGAATTGACGCGAATTCCGAAAGGGGCCAAAGCGACGCAGAGAGACCGCACCATTCCTCCAACTGCTGCTTTTGAAGCGTCGTAGGCGGTATGCCCTGGCTCTGCTAACAGGCCATTAATCGAGCCAGTAAAAAGGACTCGCCCCTTTACCTGGTTGGCCGTCCATTTCTTCGCATAAGCTTGCGTTAAGAAGTATCCGCTCGCAACATTGATCCGGAATGTCTTGTCCCAAGTCTCGACATTCATTTCTAAAAACGGGGAATCGATGAATACACCCGCGTTGTTCACCAAGAGCGACACTTCGGTCAATGCTGAATTCGATTCCGGCGAAAGCACTTGCAAAGTTTCTTCGATCGGGAGTGACAAATCTGCATACAGTGCGGACGCTTTCACTCCGAACGCTCTGCACTCATCAAGAGTCTTCAAAGCGTGCGAGTCTTCGGACTTACCATGGAGAACGACGTCAGCGCCCGCTTTTGCGATACGCTTTGCGATGGCAGCGCCGACACCTTGAGTTCCACCGGTTATGAGCGCCGTCCTTCCCCGTAAATCCATTTCGATACTTCGCAGTCCTTCGAGTGGCGTTAACTCGCAACAAGCTGCGGCGTCAACGCAAAAAATGTATCTGAGATCGATTCCCCAACCTTGTTCAATTGAACTTGCAAATCATCGATCGATTCATGTAGACCAGCACCCATGATGTCATCGATGTGCATATAGTCAAGTTCGCTACGGAGTCGCCCCAGGAGCTGTTCAGGTCGGTTATTGAAGTTTCCTGGCGTCCCGCCCGTGATGTTCAGCAACGATTGCTCTGCCCGAATGATACAAAACCGGACCGCTCGAGGGAAATTGCGATCGAGCAGAAGAAACTGCACGACATTCTTTGGGGATAAACGACCGAATCGCTTGCGGTACATCTCGAGTGCACTGGCGCTCTTTAGCAGCGTCCCCCACTGACTGATGTCCAGAGGAGTTCCGACAAGCTCGACACCGGGCAGCAGCAAGTAAAACTTCACATCCAGAATTCGCGAAGTTTTGTCAGCGCGTTCAATGAGCGTTCCCAATCGCCCAAAATTCCAAGCTTCTCCATGCGACATGGTCCCGTAGGTTACGCCCTCGAGGAGGTATCCGGCTTGTTTGATGCGGCCAAAAAATTCGAACGGCGATGCGATGGCTCGTGAATCGTTACGGGCGTCGCGCACCAGCAAGTAAAACTTGTTGAGTTCCTCCCACATTTGACTACTAATCATCTCGCGTGTGGTTCGAGCATTTTCGCGAGCCTGCTGCAAACAGGACATGATGGAATTTGGGTTCTCATCATCGAAGGTGAGAAACCGAATCACATTCTCTTGGTTCGCGACTGGGTATCGTTCGAAAAATAGTTCTTGGTCGCCCGTTGTGTAGATCAACGGTTCCCATTGCAATTGGCGGTCGAACCCCATATCGATCGTCAAATTCAGCGTAACGTCGATGAACCGTGCAACGTTCTCTGCTCGTTCCGTGTATCGGCTCATCCAAAAAATCGAATCGGCAACGCGTGACAACATGATTCGTACCCTTTAGCCTTTCGATCGAAGAACCCAAGTATCTTTGCTGCCGCCCCCCTGCGAAGAGTTCACGACAAGAGAGCCTTTCACCAAGGCGACGCGGGTCAACCCGCCGGGCACAATGTAAATATCTTCTCCATAAAGAATGTATGGCCGCAAATCGACGTGCCTACCATCGAGCCGGTCGCCGCAAAGCGTCGGTACCGTCGACAGCGCTAGCATCGGTTGAGCTACATAGTTTCGAGGATTCGACCGAATCAATTCGCGATATTGATCGTGCTGCTCTTTCGTAGCCTTGGGCCCCAGCATGATCCCATATCCGCCAGATTCGTTCGCAGGCTTGATAACCAAGTCTTGAATGTTGTCTAAAACGTACTCCCTTTCTTCATCATCCGCGCACAAGTAAGTCGGGACGTTCGGAAGGCTGATCTCTTCTCCCAAGTAGTAACGAATCATCTTGGGTACGTAGGCGTAAACCGCTTTGTCGTCCGCAACGCCCGTTCCAGGTGCGTTTACTAATGCCACTCGTCCTTTTCTATAAACTTCCATCAAACCTCGCACACCGAGGGTTGAGTCTGCACGCAAGCAATCTGGATCCAAGAAGGCATCATCGATCCGGCGATAGATCACATCGACTCGCTTCAAGCCTTTCGTGGTCCGCATATGAACGTAGCCATCGTGCACCAGCAAATCGCTCCCTTGAACCAACTCCGCTCCCATTTGCTGAGCTAAGAAGCAATGCTCGAAATAGGCCGAGTTGTAGATTCCCGGTGTCAGAACGACGACTGTCGGATCCTTGACACCCTCCGGTGCAACATATTGCAACATCTTGAGCAATTGCTCGGGATAGGTCTCGACAGGAAGAATCGATTGGCCGTCGAACAACTGCGGGAAGGTCCTCTTCATCACTTCGCGATTCTCAATCACGTAGGAAACCCCCGATGGGCACCGCAAATTGTCCTCCAGCACATAAACCTGCCCGTCCGAGCCTCGAACCAAATCGGTACCTGTGATATGACACCAGATCCCTTTCGGCGGATTCATCCCCTGGATCTGATGCAAGTACCCTTTGCTGGATTGCACCATGTACTCGGGAAAGACTCCATCTTTCACAATCCGTTGCTCGTGATACATGTCATCGATGAACATGTTAAGAGCGCGGATCCGTTGCTTAAGCCCAGCCTCGATTGCGAGCCATTCCTGCTCTTCGATAATTCGCGGAATCAAATCGAAAGGCCATACCTTTTCAGTCCCTGCAGCATGACCATATACGTTGAAGGTGATGCCCATGTTGAGCAGCTCATGGTCAGCGGCCTTTTGACGGAGCTGCAACTCTCCAGCAGCCAATCCAGCAAGCTTATTGACAAGAAACTTAGCGGCATGACGAGCGTCGCCGCGTTCATCGAACATCTCGTCAAAAAAACCATTGGTCTGATAAGAAGTGATTCCCAACGGATCATGATTGGAGGGATCTACCCGATATTCGATTCCATCCATCGACATTCTCTGCACGTGCATACACCTAACTCTAGATTTCCGAGCGTCAGCAATTGATTTTGGGTGCCAAGAGAGAGGATTGCGAGGCACTCCCATTCTTACAAGAAATTCGGATTCAGTGGCAACCCCGCCGAGGATTTTGATCAAACTTTGGGGTTTTCTGCCCGGCCAAATCTCGAAGAATAGAGGTGTCTATTGGTTGTTGAACCAAACCGGTCCGCACTTCCTTACAAGCAAGGCACAGGGTTTCTATGAGCGATTCGGCTTCGTCGGCTCCCAACCCACAAAAGTTTGCAAAACCATCGTATCTTCCCCTGCTGCTGGCAGCGCTATTCATGACCGTCGGAATCACCGCACTGGTCTATCTTGGCCGGGAGGAAACGAGACTGCGAGGTACTCCCATCGGGGAATTGGACTTGCAGCCGCTTCTCTTTACCGAGAAAGAAATCGAGCCGACCGAAACAAAAGGGAAAGTCATGGTCCTCCACTTCTGGGGATTCTGGTGCGGACCTTGCCTGATGGAATATCCCGAGTTTGCCAAGCTGCAAAAGGAATATCTCGACGCGTCCGACGTTCTGTTCGCAAGCATCGCGTGCGGGGATCGCTCCCCTGAAACAAAAGACGACTTGGCCTTTTACACGAAGAAATATTTGGATCGTGAAAAAATCGAAGATATGCCGATCTACTGGGACCCGGTCGAGTTTTCCCGGCAGCAAGTCAGCCTCTTGTTCAAATCCGGGGGATTCAGCTACCCCACTACCATCGTGGTGGATAAGCAAGGAAAAATTGCCGACATTTGGCGAGGAACCATCAGCGGCAATACGTTAAAGAACTCGAT
>JALOQZ010000160.1 GCA_025459245.1 Pirellula sp. | reverse complement strand
AAGGAATCAGAACGATTCGAGCGGCCCCGTTCCAGGATTGCGGTCTTGGTTGGACTGCCATCGGTATCCAGGTAACCGGTCTCTGGATTTCCTGCCGGCCATCGCGAAGGTTCGAAGTTATGAAGGTAGAGATAACGTTCCGTAACGATGCCGCGAATGGGGTAACCGACGTCGCCTGGTCGGCCTACATCATTGCGTTCTCGACCAACCAACGAGAATGTTCTTTCTGCGTCGACCAACCCATCTTTCTCGCTTGCGAACAAGGGACGCCAGGAACGTCCTGCAACGGGTGCCATACCTGAAGTCGCGATATCGATTCCGGCGATGTCGAGCAACGTCGGTGCGATATCGGTGAAGTCGACAAAATCCTGAATCTCCCGTTTTGGCTGGGTGATCCCTTGTGGCCAGCGGATCGCCAACGGGACATGATTGGAATCGTGGTACGCATAACCTTTGCAACGCGGAAAGGGCATACCATGGTCGGAGGTTACGATCACCAGCGTATTGCTGGCGAGATCTCGTTGGTCCAGTTCGTTAAGAATACGCGTTAAGTGGGAGTCCAGATATTCGACCTCTGCACCGTAGTCGAGCATATCGCGCCGAGTGACAGAATCGTCTGGCCAATATGCGGGAACTCGATCAACATCTGCTAGTTTCTTACCAGCTTTCGATTCACCGATTCCTAGTTCGTAGGGACGATGGGGTTCTTGAAAGCCGACCCAAAAGCACCATGGCTTGGTCGCTTCAGCTTGATCCAGAAAGTCAGCGAAGTTTGCTGCGTAATCGTTCGCTGCGATTCCCTTCGCTGGTGGGCGAACGGTTTTCCGATTGAAAGGTTTGCCGATGAGTTTTCGATCGGTTCCATCGGTGGACTTTGCGATTCCCGGTCCCCACCCCTTGCCCGTCAATCCGACTTGCCATCCCTTTTCGTTTAAGACTTCAGGCCAGCATTTGAACTTCGCGGGAAAAAACGAAAGATGATTTCCAGCCTCCTCGAGTTGCCATGAATGGCGGCCTGTTAGCAGAATAGATCGCGAAGGCGCACACTTCGCGTTTGGAGTATAGGCGTGATGGAAAAGAAGTCCTTCGCGCGCGACGCGGTCGAAGGCGGGAGTTTGGACCCAAGGCGTCTTGTAGGCGCTCGCGTGGGCTCCCCAATCATCTGCAATAACTAAAAGGATATTCGGTGGTTGGTCGAAGCCTTTCTCATTGCAAAGCACCGAGGATCGAAAACCGAGCAAGCAGGTGAACAAAAAGAACAGCCGGAAGAGAATTCTATGAAAGCAAACGCAAGGCATCATGGTTATTTGCCTTTCCATTGAGGCTGCCAATCGGGAGAATCCGTTCGGGCCTTGCTTAGGAAGTCACCAATCTTCTTCGCTATTTCGGGATGTTCCGCTGCGACATTGGTGAGTTCTTTGATGTCGCTCTGCGTGTCGAAAAGGCGGATGGGGTCGTTGGGGCTATTCGCGCGGATTCCTTTCCAACGACCGTTGTAGAGAGCCGCTTGCCGGAAGCCACCTTCGTGGAACTCCCAATACAGAAACTCATGCTGTTCTTGCTTTCCATTCCCTGTAAGCGTTGGCACGAAGCTTATCGAGTCTCTGTCGCTGGGGATCGACGTTTGAGCAAGCTCCGCTGCGGTGGCCATCAAATCGCCGAAATAGGCAACATGATCACTCGTTGTTCCTGGAGCAATTGTTTTTGGCCACCATGCGATACAAGGAACACGAATTCCACCGTCGGTGAGACTGCGCTTGATCCCGGTATAGGGTCCCGAAGGTTGAAAGCGAGTTAAGTCATGGCTAGCTTCGTTGTGAGGACCATTATCGCTAGTGAAGATGACCAACGTCTTTTCATCGATGTCGAGTTCACGAATCGCATCGAGCATACGTCCAACATATTGATCCATAAGCGACACCATCGCCGCCTGGCCCTTATCTTGCTTCTTCCAGTCTTTGTCCGCGTAGATGCCTAGTTCAGGAACTTCTGTGCCATCCTTTAGTTCGCGATTGCGTTCGTTGTTGGCATGAGGGATGACCAAGCTCCAGTAGAGGAAGAAAGGGCGATTGGCATTCTGTTTCACGAAATCAAGCCCCTCTTCGAGGATTCGTTCATCCGCGTAAGCAACTGCTTTCGTTGCGTACCCTCCACCTTGGTCGCCGACCCTAACGCATTCATTAGGAAGTGGCGCACGCTCTTCGTTTCGCCAGAGAAATTCTGGGTAATGATTGTGCGCGTGAACCTGATTCAAGTAACCATAGAAGTGATCGAAACCTTGTTTGCGAGGAAGCCCCTGCTCAGCAGCTCCGACATCCCCTAAACCCCATTTGCCCGCAAGTGCCGTCTTGTACCCAGCCTGCTGCAATACCTTGGCAACCGTTATGTCGTCTGACCGAAGCGATTGCGCGATCGGATTGGTTTTTCCGGCGTTGCCTCGAACGCGCGTTCGACCGTGATGCTGACCAGTCATGAGAACACTGCGAGACGGTGCACAGACGGTAGCGCCCGCGTAGAAATGGGTGAACTTCAATCCTTCGGCTGCCATACGATCGATGTGAGGCGTCAGGATCACTTTTTGGCCGTAACAACCCAATTCACCATAGCCGAGATCATCTGCCATGATCCATATGATGTTTGGGCGATCAGCAGCGAATAAAAGCTTATTGGAAGAAATCGACAATACCGAGAAGAGCAAACAGCTGAAAGCGAGCAGCCCTTTCGCGACGGCATGATGAGTGGTACCGATCATGTTTTTCGCGGACCTTTGGAACGGGAGAGGTGGAGTGAACGTATCGAATACGGGGAGATACGTTCATACAGACCTTCACCATATAGGTCCGGAGCCTTCGCGTCAAAGAGATAGAGAGGCGTTTGACAAACCGGACAACGCGAATAAAAGCCGATTCGAAGCCACCGGTAACCACTTCTACGACCTGAAAGGCGAGCGGGTTTTGGATGAGGTTATGGTTTTTTCGTCGAGTATTTGGAATTGAACAAGTTCGGATCGAAGGGATCTTTTTGGGATTTTGCAGAATGCTTTCTCTCCAATTGATCGATCGCCTTTTCCAGTTCGCTGAGCTCGCCGGAAGTGAGGGCGATAGGACCGTCGGATGAGCGAGGCGGTTTCGACAGCTTTGCATCCTTATCTTGAACCTCGGAGACTTCCCTCCACTTTGCAATTCGTTCGAGCCGGCTCATTTCCGTTTCTTGCGGCAGCGCTCCAACGTTGCTTTGAGGGACGTCACCCGTGCTTATCGACGGCAGAGCTCGAACAGGAACGGACTCCACGGCAGAGGCGAATTGAACGTCAGCACCTGCACTCGCTTTGGACAGCTCAAGCGACTTAATCCACTGCGTGATGCGCTCGACATGGATTCTTTCGTCTTCTCGTTTGAGCGGATTGAAGCTCGGGTGCTTTTGGTCGCCATGCTCTTTCAGTGCATATCGGATCAATGCACTTTCCGCTGGCGATTGAACATTGATGTAACGAAGCACATTTTCCAAATTCTCTGCAGCGATCTCCGCCGCTTGCTCACCCGCAGCCTGTTGGATGTGGAATACGGATTTCCCTGGGATACCATGGCATCCCGCTTGTCCGCAGCGTCTCACCAACAACGGAGAAATGTTGGATTGAAAGGCCTTCTTTACGTAGCTGGGAATTCCGAGCGCCAGTTCTGGGGATACAGATTTCGACTCCGGTGCTTGTGTCGCCGATGCGAGAACGACACCTTGTGGGGCCATGTTGGGCTGACTGAGATTCGGCGCACTGTTTTGTTCAAGCGATGGAGGCCCTCCGTCTTGTATTCGACCTTGCGAAGGAGCCGCTTGCTTTTGCTGGCTGGCTAGCAACGCTTTGACTTGCTCGGACGAGAGGATTGCCTCTTTTAGCTTATGCTCAAGCTGTTTGAGTTTATTCGTCGGTTCCGCGATCTGACTCAGTTGTTTGAAGTGAAAGATCGCTTCGTCGAGGAGGCCCTGCTGTATGCACCATTCGGTAAGGTGCCAGTGTTCGCCAGTTCCCCATTGGCGAGTCGATGCGACTTGCAGATCGTACAAGGCTCTCTTCGAGGGTGCGATGAATGCAACTTGCTTGTTATCGATCTGGATTGAGCTGCCTGTTCCAAGCCGAATTTCCAGCCGGTCGCCGGTAGGTCGAACGACTCCGTGAAAGATACTCCCGTTCAACAGCATCACATAGGATTGTTCGCTCGCGGTTTGTCCCAACGCGAGGTCGCTGGTGCCTAGGGTCCAAGCGATCACGGTAGCGATGGAGAAAAAGCGAAAGTAACAAAGCATTGCAACACTGTCGTACGACAGCCCTCCCTGGGACTTGGACTGCTATAGCCCTCCTTAAGACGTGGAAGCGCGACAGTAGCAAAAGCAAAGTTGGGGAGGCAAGGGAGATGGGGGGATTCGAGGTGACGAATCCCTACTTTTTAGAGAGCTAGCCTCGCTTTTTCTTCCGGAGCAGGCGGTCTCGCTCTTTTTGTAGCTTCTCTCGCTCTTTGGGAGTCAGTCGTTTGCCTGTGCTCCCTTTCAGCTTCATCCCTTCCATCGGATTGAACGGGTTTTGAGACATCATTCCCCGCATCTGGTTGAGCATCTTCATTTTGTCCCCGATGTTGCCAGAAGTTGCCATCTGGAGCATTGGGCCGATCATTTCGAATTGCTTGATCAAATCGCTGATCTGATTGGGTTGGACGCCGCATCCCTTGGCAATTCGATTCCTTCGAGAGGAGTCGATGATCTTTGGGTTCTTTCGCTCATCGGGAGTCATCGCATCGACGATTCCCGTCAACCGACGCATTTCGCGTTCGCTGTCGGTATTGGCCATCATTTTCGAGATGTCCCCCATGCCGGGCATCAGGGTGAGCATTTTGGTCATCAAGCCCGGTTTGCGAAGCTTTTGCATCATGTCGCGGAAATCGCCAAGGGTGAAAACACCCTTGGACATGCGTTCCTCGAGGGCTTTGCGTTCCTTTTCGTCGATCAATCGGTGTGCTTCGCGAGCGACCTCGAGGATGTCACCCATCTCCAGAATCCGGCTGGCCATCCCCTCGGGTCGGAAGGGCTCGAGGGCATCGAGGTGTTCCCCAGTCCCAATGAATTTGATCGGAACCTCGGTAACGGCTTTGACGCTGAGAAGGGCGCCACCGCGAGCGTCCCCATCAAGTTTGGTCATGATCACGCCGTCGAGGGAGAGGGCTTCGTTGAAAGCCTTCGCGCTATTCACGGCGTCTTGCCCGGTCATACCGTCGACGACCAAGTAGACTTGCTGGGGCTGAACGGCTTTGTCGATCCGCTTCAGCTGGTCCATCAATTCCGCGTCGATCGCGAGCCGGCCGGCCGTATCGAGAATGATGATGTCGGCATTTGCTTCCCGCGCGGCCGCGATCCCAGCTTGGCAGACCTCGACAGGATCCGTGGCTCCAGGTTTGCTATAAGTCCCGACCCCCAATTGTCGGCCGAGGACGTGGAGCTGCTCGATCGCGGCGGGTCGTTGCAAGTCGGCCGCGACGAGGAAGGGCTTGAAGCCCTTTTCTTTAATTAGCTGCGCTAATTTTCCGCAAGTCGTCGTTTTCCCGGCTCCTTGGAGCCCGCACATCATAATGCTGTTGGCGGCGCCACGTTTAAGGGGGATCGCGTTGTCGACCGGTCCTAGAAGCTCAACTAATTGTTCATAAACAATTTTGATGAGTTCTTCGTGGGGGCGGAGAGAGTGGACGACCCGGCGTCCGACGGCAGCGTTGGTGACGCGGTCCATGAACTCGTGGACGACGTCGACATTCACGTCCGCTTCAATCATCGACTTTTCGACCATCGCGAGGCCTTCGCGCATGTTCGATTCGGTCAGTTTTCCTTTTCCACGGAGAGTTTGAAAGGCGGATTGGAGACCTTCTTGTAGTGACTGAAACATCCTGATTCCGTGAAGTGAACTGAGCGGGCGAAATGATTGATTTGGGTGATTTGGAACTTTTGGAGGAATCTTGCCCTCCAAGGGTCGCATTGATTGCGACACCTCTAACGATTATGCAGCCTCAGAGGTAGCAAGTAAAGGAATTAAAACGACTTGCAATCAAGGAACTCGTTATCAAGTCGTAGTGATTCGTTGCAATGCGCTCGGGTCGAATTAGACTCGAAAATGCGGCTCATCCTAGAGTCCCTACTCGTTATTGCCCTGTTTTTGGCTCCTCAAGAGGTTCGTCAATGACCACCGTCGGTACCGGAAGTGGTTCTTTCTCCAGCAATCATCCACGAAAAGACAGATCCAAGAAGCGAAAACAGCTTTTGGTTCGCAGGTCGTTGTTGGAATCTCTCGAAAGCCGCCAGTTGATGGCGGTAGGCCCTCAATTGATCGGTGTTCAGCCGAACGAGGGTGAGTTGATTTCTCTGACTGCAGGAAATACGGGGGCGACCGTGCTGTCGTCGAGCCCTCGTGAAATCGTGCTTCGATTCGACGATTCTTCGGGAATCGATCCTTCGACTTTGTCGGGAATTCAGGTCAAGCGAGCGGGCACGGATGGGATTCTCTCGTCCGCTTATCTGAGCACCGACTTGGGAACCAACGGGCGCGTCGTTCTCGACTTCAGCGCATCTTTGCCTGGGCAGCAAGGAAACGGCTTGGAGTTGGTCTTCACACAGACGCAGCGTAGCAGCGGGATCGCGGGCAAACCTGCGAGCTGGCCGGTTTTAAGCGTTTCCGGGAACCGAATCAATATTCAAGTCAACACGCTCACGGGCTTTAAGACCACAGCTTCGGATCTGATCCGGGCGATGACCGAGGATGCGACTGTTGCAAGCAAAGTTTTGGTCAAGCGTCTGCGCGGTTCGGAGTTAGAGGTCATTTCTGACTTTGTTCCTGCCGGACAAGTCCTAACGTTGGACGGCGCGGATTCCGCGCGCGTTTCTAGCAACTTGAACTCGGGAACCAACACACTCCAAGTCGAGTTCTTGTCTGTGCTACCAAGCTCGAGCGGCGGAGGAACTCAGGTTCAGGTCGTATCGCGTGACTTTGGCGGCGAAGCGGCTCCCGTTGTGACCGTGACCGGCAATGTTGTTCGTGTTGAAGTGAACAGCAACTCCCGATTTGCCACGACCGTCTCCGAATTCATCAACGCAATCAACACTTCGACCGATGCGAGCCAAGTGGTGCGTGCGCGTTTGGTGAGTGGCTCGCCAAGCACCCGAATCGGCGCTAACTCGACAACCTACTCTCCGCTCACGTTGATCGGCGGGGATGACGTCGCCATTCAGCCATCGTTCATCGGATTCGGAGAGACTGATCGAGAGATCGTGATCCGGTTTGCCGAATCCTTGCCAGACGATTTTTACTTGATCGATATTCTCGGGAGCGGGCCTTTCGCTCTTCGCAGCACCAATGGCTTGCCGTTCAATGGCGGGGTGAGCCGCAGCGTTCGATTCGATCTCGACCTCGGTCCTACGGTGCAATCGGTTGTTCCACAGCCAGTAGTTCGCAATTCCAATGGATCGCTGTCTCAGCTTCGAAATGTGGTCCATGTTTTCTTCAACGGTGACGATCTCAATCCGGTTGAAGCGGTCAAGCCAGAGTACTACCAGCTGGTCTACACCAACAACACCGTATCAGGAACGGATGACTTTGTTTATCGTCCCGTTTCGGTTAACTACGACGCGATCTTGAATCGTTCAACGCTTACGTTTGAGCGTAACCTGGATGCGCTGGTTCACCCTACGACCGGTGCCGTTCTCCCGATCACCGCGTTGCGTCTGCGGATCGGTAACAACGAGGTGCCAGCTTCGGGTGGGGTAACGACAGTCAATCCTGCGGTCGATCCAGGCAGCCGATTCGATACGGCAACCGATTTGGGGGGTGGCTGGGCAGCTGGTGGCGGCTCCAAAGCGGTGATTATCGATTCCGAGATTCGAAACTCGATTCCGTTCCCATTGGATTTCCCAGGGGCCAACAGCGAGGCGGGTAATCGCAACAACCGTTATCAGCAGCACGTCACTCGAATTGATCAAAACGGGATCGCCATCATCCCTTACAATTTCGCAGCAGCGTTGGGCACAGCCAATAGCAGTGTGCAGCTCAATGCGATCACCGAGCCTCAAAAAGATTTGGTTCGCCAGATCTTCTCACTTTACGAGAAGTATCTCGGTGTTCGTTTTCTCGAAAGCGATTCGCTTGGGTTCACCATCGCAGTGGGCGATATGCTGGCGATCAATCCTTTGACGGCGCTAACGCCGATTGAAGCGAACGCAGCGGGAGGACTCACTTACGCGGCTGGACCTCTTCTATCGAATCCAGCCATCTCGGCTGTCGTGATCGACATCCAGGACTTCAACACAGCGGACGATACACTCTTCGGCACCGAGTTGTTCCGTTCGTTCATGAGAGGCATCGGAGTGTTGCTCGGTTTGGGCAACGCGGACGAGCTTCCACAGTCGACTGTTCAGAACAATTCGCCGTTGAATCCTGCGGTTGCAGAGGCTGTATTCCCCGGCAATCACGACATTGTTCACGGGCAGAATATTCTTCGGCCAGAAGGAAAGGATATCGATCTCTATCGATTCACCCTTCCGAGCCAAGGTGGACAGATCAATTTGGAGATCGCTGCGGAGCGGCAAGGTGATTCGAGTTTGCTCGATGCATCGCTCCGTCTTTACCGTAATGAGGGAACTTCAGCTGCACCGCGTTGGGTTGAGATTGCAGCGAACGAAGACTACTTCAGCAAAGATCCACGAATCAGCTTGGACTTCGTACAAGGTGGCGAGTACATCATTGGTGTCAGCGCCAAGGGGAACACCACGTACGATCCGAGTATTGAGGATTCGGGGTTGGGAGGAAAATCGGAAGGAAAATACCAGCTGCGTATCGACTACCGTCCTCCAGCCCCAGCTTCTTTGGTCGACGCCAACGGCGCTCCGACGCCATTGGACGGGGACGGCGACGGTCGGCCCGGTGGAGTATTCAACTACTGGTTCGTCCCAACTCGCCCTGATCGCGCGACCGTGACCCCTGGTGTTCCCGATGTTTCGGCATACACCATTTGGGTGGACAAGGCTGCTGTTACCGGCGGCAACGGTACCCTCGCTGCGCCTTACAACACGATCGCTGCTGCGTTAGCAAACGCGGACGCGATGTCTCGAGCAAACCCCAATGGGGAAAGAAACATCGTCGTACGCATTCTCGGCAACGCACAGAACCGAGCCTATGAGATTGGTTTCAATCGCTTTGGAGCCGCGCTCGCGGACGGTGCGACATTTGATGTTCCAAAGAATGTAACGGTGATGATCGATGCAGGCGCGATCATCAAGGTGGGAAGGGCTCGCATCAGTGCAGGTAGCTCGACGGTCAGTGTTGATCGCAGCGGCGGTGCATTGCAGTTGCTCGGAACACCTGACTCCAAGGTCATTGTC
>JALOQZ010000159.1 GCA_025459245.1 Pirellula sp. | reverse complement strand
CGTATGTTGTCGAATCCCCCCTCGGTGGCTTGCTCCGATGGATGGGTGCAACGGCTTGCTTCACTTCGCTTGCATGATTCGCCACGCGATAGCGGGCTGATTGGGCGGACTCGGGTCGCTCCGCGCGAGCCAATTCTGGTCTCTGAGCGACCGCGGCAGAGCCGGCGAGGGACGCAAAGACGAGCGATAGAAGTCCGGTGGTTCGATGAAGGTGAGCGGTTTTCATAGGTTCCAGAGTAGTTGGACGCTACTCAAACCCAACGAAAAGACGCTTTTCTCGATTCAAAATCCGGTAATCTGGATCGGATGTATCGATTGTGCGGTGCTAAACGTTCACGCTTTCCGAGATCGCCATTTTCAGGCTCTGGAACTGGGATCGCATCAAAGCAATGGCGATGTTGTGCATCGATTGGTTTTTCGACATCTGTGCCACTTGGTGCTCCAAGCTGTCGTCGCTCCCATCGTGATACACGACTTGTCGCATCGAGTCGTATACATTTTGAACGGCTTGGTCGTGCTCTAAAGCGACCGAGGGGTCCTCTTCAGGATTTTCCAAGACACTCAAACGAAGGCCTGGTGATTGTTCTGCAATCCGTTGTTTACTTTCGTGAAGTGCCTTCAAGCTATCTTGAAAGTCATCGATCGACAGATCGCGAGTTTTGTACCCGGGCGTGTCCATGTTGGCGATGTTACCGGCCAAGATTGCATGGCGGCGATCGGCGAATTCGACGGTCTTTTCGAGACTTTGAAGGGCCGAGTTACCGAACAAGGATGGAAACATCGCTCAACCCTCGATAATAAATTCGGAAGTGTTATCGAGCTCCGAGTCGAGCGTCGACGCGTACGCTTTTTGAATTTGATCTGCGGCGGCGTTTTGCAGGAGCTGCGATTGAACTGCATCGCGTTGGAGGTTCATATGATCAAGGCTGCGATTTTCTTGCAGGATCAATTTTTGAACCAGCTCTTCGCACTGCTTGACCTTCTTTTGGCATTCCAGTCTGCGGGCTGGCGAAATCCAAATCCGTTTTTCGGGATCTTCGTGCTGGTATTGAAGAAGCTCGTTTTGAACGGACTGCAGCGATTCCATCAGTTGCTGCTTACGAGACAGGAGCGACATCAATCCCGACATATCGTGCTGGCCGACCAACTCGTCTTGTTCAATTGCCATCGACTGCATTTGGGTGAGCAAATGCAGTTTGGTTTCGAACAACTCAAACAGTCGTTCGGTCGAGGAGGTGGGAATCGCTGTTGCATCCATACCAAACCCATATCAAAACCGCGAAATCGAGCCAAGATCAGAATCGCGATTCGAGGCTCGTCTGTCCCGTTTTCAAAATAGAATACAGGCGATACGCTATCGAGCATGGAAATCGTCATTACCGCCGTAGGTCCCGACAACGTCGGGTTAGCAGATCCGATCATCCACGATGTCACCACACGAGGGGCGAACATCGCGGAGATCCAAATGTATGACCATGACGAGGCCGCGGTTTTCGCCATGATGTGCCGATTGCAAATCGCCAGCCCCGAGTGGGAGCCTCTCAAGCGGGCGATGAAAGCAATCGCAGAGAAAACGAAGTTGGAAGTGCGTGTTTGGAGCCCCGAAGAACGTCTCTCTCGCCCCAATTTGGCCATCTGTGTCACCCTCTTAGAGCAATCTCCCCGGGCGGTTTTGCAAGCGATTCGGGATGGTGTGATCCGGGCCAATCCAGTGGTCCTGATCGGGAACCGGAGAAAGTGCGAGCCGTTGGCCAGGGAATTTGGCATTCCCTTTGAATTCATCGGTAAAGAGGACGGGTCGGCCGACGATGCCGAAATGGTTCGCATCATCGATCGTTACCAAGCCGATTACGTAATATTAGCTAGATACATGCGAGTTCTGCCTCCGGATACTTGCTGGAAGTTTGCAGGGGGGCGAATCATCAACTTGCACCATGGCCTGTTGCCGGGTTTTCGAGGGTTGCGGCCGTACCACGATGCTTTCGCCGCCCGCATGCTCACCTTTGGTGCCACCTGTCACTTCATCGTTCCCGAATTGGATGCGGGCAATCAAACCATCCAGCAAACAGCCTTCACCGTTCCGCCCGGCACGAAGCTTGAAGAAATCATTGCTCGTGGCCAAGCAGAGAACGAGCCTCGCTGTCTAGTGGAAGGAGTTCGCAGGGTTTGTGCTCGCGAAGTCCAGCTCCATTTCCATCGCGTCATCGCTCGCCATCCATTTCACCAGTAAGCCTATCCAACTATGAATCCTCACGCAGCCCCCACGAATCTACCCGAGCCTTCCGTCGTCCCCGTCCAAGGCATGCACTGCGGGCATTACTTCTACCGATGGAACCGGGCCACGCTCCACTCGCTCGGACCTGTAAGTGCTGGTATGCGCTCGGACTTTGCCCAGGCGATCCAAGCGGCTGACGTGACCAAGCCGGAGAGGCTTCAATCGTTTATCGTCTCCGGTCACAAGGCGGACTTCGCGTTCATCGCGATGGATCCCAATCCGCTTACCATCGATGGCGTGCACCAAAGAATCATGGCTTCCAAACTCGGAGCGGCCATTGAACCGGTTTACTCGTTCGTCTCGATGTCGGAGATCAGCGAGTATTTACCTGACAAAGAGCAGTATGCACAAAAGTTGATTCGAACCGGTGAGGATCCCGCCTCGCCGACGTTTCTGGCCAAGGTGGCTTCGTACGAGAAGCGGCTACCGATGATGTTCGCGCAGCGGCTTGCTCCCGAGTTCCCCAACTGGCCCGCCATGTGTTTCTACCCGATGAACAAAGCGAGGAATGTGGGAGCAAACTGGTTCTTGGAGCCATTCTCAGCCAGAACGGAGATGATGGCCGAGCACGCGCAAAGCGGGATGGCGTTTGCGGGGCGAGTAACCCAATTGGTAACCGCCTCTGTCGGATTGGATGATTGGGAATGGGGCGTTACTTTGTGGGCGCGAAACCCGCAGTTCCTGAAGGAGATCGTCTACACCATGCGGTACGATCAAGCGAGCGCCCGCTATGGGCAGTTTGGGCAGTTTTACACCGGGTATCTTTCCCAGCCCGAAGCGATTTTGCAGCATTGCCGCATTTAAGTCGTTCCCTGCCTTCGGTTCCTTCCAAATTTGCTCGCATCCAACAGCCTCTAGGGAAGAAGATGGGGGAGTTTGGGGTAGATGCAGGCTCTATCGACGCGGGCGACCGCCATTTCCGGGGTATCGACCGCGATAGTTGCGCAGGATAGGGGCTTTGCGTTGTTTTTGAGGTACTCAACCTCCATCGGATTTGCCAGAATATGTAAAAATGGTGGGTCGGAATTATCGATACTACCGTTACAGATTGCCTTAGGTCGCCAGTTAACAGCGGCCTGCAACTGACCCGTTCTATCTCGGGGAACGGACTTACACCTTTTGCGCAGGACCGAATGCGCTACTACTAATTTGCGACCTCTGATGACTACCGAAGCTATTTCGAGCAAGCCTGTACATTCTGTAAGCGGTGTGACTGTCCGGTTGGTGGGCGACTCTGGGGACGGGATGCAGCTATTGGGTACCCAGCTGACCAATACCTCGGCGTTGTCGGGCAACGACGTGGCGACCTTCCCGGACTTCCCTGCGGAGATTCGTGCTCCTCGCGGTACTCGCGCTGGGGTGTCGGGATTCCAAGTGCAATTTGCTTCCCATGAAGTCCACACACCGGGAGATTCCCTCGATGCGCTCGTGGCGATGAACCCTGCGGCCCTCGTCACCAACCTCGCTGATCTCATCAAAGGTGGGCTTTTGATCGTCAACGAAGACAGCTTCGAAGACAAGGATTTGAAGCTGGCCAAACTCAAGACCAATCCCTTGGAAGAGCCGGCGATGGAGAACTATCGGCTTATCAAGGTGCCGATGACGCGGCTGACGAAGGAAGCGGTTGCTGAGTTTGGCTTGTCCGTCAAAGAGGCAGACCGCTGCAAGAACTTCTTCGCGATGGGCTTGGTCTATTGGCTTTACGGACGAAACATGGATGCGACACTTCGCTTTATCCATGGCAAGTTTGGTGATGGAAAGTCGGTGATCGCTCAAGCCAACGAGAAGGCGCTTCGAGCAGGCTGGGCCTTCGGCGAAACCATCGAAGGGATCGGGCACTCGTACCGGATTGAACCTGCTAAGCTTGCTCCCGGCACCTATCGAAACATTATGGGTAACCAAGCTCTGGCGTGGGGATTATTGGCAGCCGCCCAGCGCTCTGGTAAGGACATGTTCTACGGCACTTACCCGATCACACCCGCCAGCGATATTTTGCATGAACTCGCCAAGTTCAAGAACTTTGGCGTATGCACATTTCAAGCAGAAGACGAGATCGCTGCCGTTTGCTCTGCGATTGGGGCAGCCTACGGCGGGCAGATGGCGGTGACGACTTCCAGCGGTCCTGGGATTGCTCTCAAGGCAGAGGCGATGGGATTGGCTCTGATGCTGGAGCTCCCCATGCTCATCATCGACGTCCAGCGCGGCGGCCCTAGCACAGGGTTACCGACCAAGACCGAGCAAGCGGATTTGTTGCAGGTCATGTTTGGTCGAAATGGCGAGGCACCTCTCCCGGTATTGGCAGCTCGAAGCCCAGCGGATTGTTTCGAAATCGTTCAAGAAGCTTGGATGATTGCGACGCAGCTCATGTTGCCTGTCATCGTCCTGTCTGATGGCTACATCGCCAACGGTGCGGAGCCTTGGGCAATCCCGGATATGTCGAAGCTATCGCCAATCAAGGTGGAGCATCCATCGGAAAACAACAACCCGGACGGTCCTTTCAAACCGTATGCACGCAACGAACTGCTCGCGAGGCCTTGGGCGATTCCAGGCACTCCCGGCCTCATGCACCGCGTCGGTGGTTTGGAAAAAGAAGATGGCACAGGGAACATCAGCTACGATCCGGACAACCACCAAAAGATGGTGAACATTCGCGCTCAAAAGGTAGCGAACGCAGCCAAGCTACTGCCGCCGCAGCAAGTGATCGGTCCGCAAAGCGGCGACTTGCTCGTCATCTCGTGGGGTGGCACGTATGGAACTTGTTTGACCGCAGTTCAGCAGGCGCAGGCAGAGGGGCACTCCGTCGCCCTTGCCCACATCCGGTACATGAATCCATTTCCCAGCAATTTGGGCGAAGTCATTTCCCGTTACAAGAATGTACTCATTCCAGAGCTCAACATGGGGCAGCTTCGCATGCTGATTCGCAATCGATACTTGGTCGACGCGATTGGCTTTAACAAAGTGAAGGGCAAGCCGTTCACCGTGCGTGAGCTGCACGAAAAGATTGTCGAGCATTGCAAGTCGCCATCGCGACAAGAAGCGCACGCCAAGTAATTTGGTTGGCCTACCGCAAACAGACAACACTGAAAACACAATCTTATTATTACGGATAAAACATGAGCACAGCACTTCCAGTCTTGAAGGCAGATGATTTCGCAAGCGATCAGGATGTACGTTGGTGCCCAGGATGCGGCGATTACTCGATCCTGGCGCAGATGAAGAAAGTATTACCAGAGATCGGCGTGCCTCCCGAGCAAACGGTCTTTATCTCGGGGATCGGATGCAGCAGCCGGTTTCCTTACTACGTCAACACTTATGGCGTTCACTCCATCCACGGTCGCGCTCCAGCCGTCGCAACAGGCCTGAAGCTCGCCCGTCCCGACTTGAGCGTTTGGGTTATCACCGGTGACGGCGATGCGTTGAGTATCGGTGGCAATCACTTCATTCACTTGCTCCGCCGCAATGTCGATTTGAACATTATCTTGTTCAACAATCGTATCTATGGATTGACCAAGGGTCAGTACTCACCAACGAGCGTAGAAGGACAGATCACGAAGAGTACACCGATGGGTGTGGTAGATCATCCACTCAATCCCATTAGCGTGGCCGTCGGCGCAGAAGCGACTTTCATCGCCCGGTCGGTCGATAGCAACGTCAAGCACTTAGCTTACACGTTGAAGCGAGCTGCGGCGCACAAAGGGACATCCTTTGTCGAAGTGTATCAAAACTGCAATGTGTTCAACGATGGGGCTTGGTCCTACGCTCAGGACAAGGCGACGCGCGACGATACAACGATTGAGCTAGAACATGGCAAGCCGATGATCTTCGGCAAAGACCGGGACAAGGGGATTCGCCTCAACGGACTCAACTTGGAAGTCGTCGATTTGAAGGATGGCAAGGTGAAGGAAGACGATCTTCTCTTCCACGACGAGCAAGCCAATTCCACTTTGGTATACATGCTTTCGCGCATGCGACGTCCCGAATTCCCAGAGCCGATCGGTGTTTTCCGCGACGTGAGAACCGAAACTTTTGAGGAAGCGGTCCATGGCCAGATTGAGCAAGTGGTAGCCAAGAAGGGGCGAGGCGATTTGCAGAAGCTCTTCAATAGCGGCGATACTTGGAGAGTAAATTAGTCGACTGACCTCCTAGTTTAACAGCCATTCGATAGGCGTACTCTTCACACCTATCAGCGACCGCTTCGTTTAACTGTCAGCAGACAGGCGTACTCTCCACACCTGTCAGCGCCACTTCGTTTAACAGACAGCCGATAGGCGCACTCGGACTATGGTATCAATCGCAGGAGGTCCATACGGCACCGAGCCTAGTAAATCAGACCGTTGCGGATTCCGAACTCCATCAAGTCCGATTTCGATGTTAGGTTCAGTTTGGTCATCATGCGTGCGCGATAGGACTCGATCGACTTGACACCGACACCCAACTGATCCGCGATAGCTTGATTGGTATATCCACGCAATAAGAGCCCGAGAACTTCCTTTTCTCGTTGGCTAAGGTCTTCGAGCGGATCTTTCGCCTGCACTTGGCTCGAATGCGGGACCGGCAGATCGGCGGGTACCCCCAAGTTGATGTAAAGTTTTCCTTCCATCACTGATCGCATGGCATTGAGCAAATCGACATCGGCCACCGATTTAACAATATAGCCGTGGGCCCCGCTGGCAAGCATCTTCCGGACAACTTCACGGTCGTCGTGCATTGTCACGACGAGTAGCTTGACGTTTGGGTTCTGGTATCGGATATGCGTAATTGTCTTTGATGGATCTCCGCCAGGCATGGAAAGGTCGAAGAGGAGCAAGCTTGGTCGTTGCGTTTCTACGGCTGCAATCGTTTCCCCTGCAGAACCCGTCTCTCCAACGATTTCAAAATCGCCTTGTGTTTCAATGAGGAGGCGAATTCCGGCTCGGACCAAGGCATGGTCATCGGCGAGTAAGACTTTGGTTCGCATCATGAGGAGACATCTTCGGTTCGAGCCGGAAGACTGGCATGGAGAGTAGTACCGTTTTCAGAGCTCAAGACTTCGGCTTGTCCTCCGACCGACATGGCTCGTTCTCGAATGCTTATGAGCCCATTACCAAAGGGTTGTGACAAAGAACGAGATTTGTTCATCCCAACACCATCGTCTTGCACTCGGACATGGAGCATCCTTTCCGAGTGTGAAAGATGAATATGTACAGTGCTCGCATTCGCGTGCTTAATAGCGTTGGTTAAACCCTCTTGAACAATTCGATATACCGCCGTTGCATAGCTTCGCTCGAAACAGATGTCGCGAACAGCTTGGTCGATCGAGGTCGTAATCATAGTTTTCGTCGAGGGTCGCATGTCCTCTGCGAGTTTTTCGATCGCTTGAGGGAGGCTGAGAGTATCAAGGACTGCCGGGTGGAGGCCCGAAACGAGACGTCTTAATTCGACAAGTATCTCCGCCCCTGTCTTTCGGATTTCAGAAATCTCGCTTCGCAATTCTATTGATTTCGGGGACTCCTCGATCGCGCGAAGGCGGAGCAAAATACTGGTCATCGATTGCCCAATTCCGTCGTGCAACTCTTGTCGAAGACGCTGTCGTTCAGCCTCTTGCGCGAACATGGATCGACGCAAGAAAAGCATTCTGCTTTGAGCCAGTTGTTGGATGGGACGGATCATCCAAAACCAGAGAGCCGGCGCCACGATCAGAGTCAAAAGGCACGAGTCGATGATCGCTTCGAATGCAAAACTGCTGCCTGCTGGTAAAATCAGCGGCAGCATCGCCATGACGAGAAATTCGGCAGCGAACGAGAGAACGAGAACGATCGCGTAGAGCTTGTGGGGTTTGACCGGGGAAGGGGTCAGGTCGAGCCTATCGGCCATAAGTGGGCCTGCTGTAGCAGAATTCTTTCGAAGCTATCGATTCGGTTGAGATCTCCGATCAAGACGGACTCTCCATTGTCGGAGGTAGTTTCCGCAAAGAGCCGAATCCGATCAAGGGTAAGCCGACGACTCGTGTTCCATATTCAACGTAAGGCTGCCCGATGAAGCGAATCAATCGCCGATCTTTGAAGTAGCTACCCAGGTAGATATAGATTGTCCAGACTGCTGTGAGTATTGCATGATCCAGGGACATATGTGGAGTAAACCAAATCAATCCGAGAAAGCTCATGTAGACAGGGTGCCTCATCCATCGAAAGGCGCCGTGAGTTACGAATTGCCTTACGGGGGGCTTTTCGCCTTTCACCCAATACCACCACGGAGTCAGTCCGGTTTGATACCCCAGACCCGTTAGCCAGAGACTGTAAAAAAGGGCCCCCCAAGACAGGTAGAATAAGGCGAGCACGAGGGTCTCTCCCCAACCATCCAAACGCCAAAGATAGACATCGCTGTGGCCCCAGCAATGAAAGAGGACCAGCAAACTGACGCATGTCACCGCACAATGCACACACCCGATCCACGCGGCAGGGATGACCTCTTTTAATCTTCTTTGAACTGCTGGAACTAGGAGAACGCTGTGGGGTAAAGCGAATCCCACCGCGAGCAGGCCATCCCAAAGCCACCAGGTTTCAAGTCCTTGTTCGGAGCCGAAGCGAAGGAACAAAAATAGAAAGACAACGGTATAGAGAAACAGAAGTTGCGTCCCGAGACCAAAGAGCAGCCCTATAAGCCGTATCATCCATTCTTCTCCGCGATAAAGTATCCATACTCCATTGCACCGCTTCGGTATGCCTCCAGAATGGCATCGAAGTGATTCAAGAAAAGCGTGTGGTTCTTTCCAAGTAGCTTTGCTAGGTAGCGTACGCCGGTCCGCTCCACACGCCGTCTGCAGATCTCCCATGTCTGCTCTACATTGCGAGTCCACAATCCTGTATGGACAATACGCATCCCCGCGTGCTCAAACCAGTCGATGTAATCTTGTTGCGTTCCGAGCGACGGGCAGAACATCCCTTCGCATACGCGTTGGACTTGCTCCTCCTGTGCGGGACTCAAAGGATCGTCACCAGCTAACCAGGCGCAGAGGGCAAATCTCCCTTTGGGTTTGAGCCAGGTTGCACTCTTTTTGAAGAACGAGGGCTTGTCGAACAAATGTTCGGTGCATTCGATGCTCCAAACGTAATCAGCGGATTCGGGTGCAAAGTAAATCGATTCCGCGTCTTCGCATCGGAACACTGGTTTGTTT
>JALOQZ010000158.1 GCA_025459245.1 Pirellula sp. | reverse complement strand
ACATAGAGCAGTCCCTTGTAGTTGGGGTCGTTGATGCCATAGATGGCGCTCACTCCCCAAGGCTCCTTCATATAGGCACTGCCAGTTAACATTCCGCCATCCAAAAAGATCTTGGTTCCCCGCAACCAGAGCATAGGATCATGGTCGTGAAGTGGATGAGTTGCCGCGAATCGAAGGTCTTCTTGAATCTTAGATAAAGCGTCTTGGGCATTGATGGCAAACGACATAAACACGCGGCAAGAAAGCCGAGACTGTTGGTGCAGAGCGTTGTAAAGGTCTAGACCTTCGCGAGACACATTTCGATCGCAGATGCTCGTGATGCCAACGCTGTTGTAGTCAGCGAGGAGCTTGGCAAGTGAATTCAATTTTGATTCTCGATCGATTTGCTCTTTGTTGTTATCCATACGGACCAGCCTGGTGCAGCTGCGGAGAATACCGTTGAGTTTGCCCGTCTTTGGGTCTCGTTCCAAGTAGCCTGGCTGGCCATCGGTTATTTTAAATTCCTCGTCGATCTCGCATCGTGTTAGCGCGAGACTGTTCAAGGCTCCGTCGGGACCCGTACGAAAGAAAATGGGATGGTGCGGAGCGACGCGGTCCAACTCTTCCCGAGTAGGGAATCTCTGTTCCTCAAGTCGGGTTACAAAAATCTGGCTCAGCATGATCCATTCGCCGCGGGGGACAACTTCGGTGCGAGCTTGGATGTATCGAAATACATCGTCGAGATTCTTCATTTCAGGAATGGTGTGATTCCATTCAAAGAGAGACGCATCCACAGCATGCACGTGGGAATCTGAAAGTCCGGGCAGGATCATTTTCCCATTGAGATCTTCACGCGAGATCGGCTTGCTGCTTGATTTCGAATGCGCCTGCGCTATGGCGGTAACAGCGTCAACCTTGCCGACAGCAAGAAACTTTCCTTCATCGACTGCAAATGCATCGGCGATTGAACCGTTTCCATCTGCGGTGAAGATCTTTGCATTGTAAAAGACCTGGATTGTTCCGTCGGCAGCTTGCAGAGACGCCGCACCGACCGGGTGGAAAGCGGCTACACAGGCAAGGAGTAGGCAAAGATGTGTCAGTTGTTCTCGCAGGTAGCGAGCAAAGGAGGCGATAGAGACCTGATAGTGATTGGGAAGGAGGCTTTGCATCGTCAGGAGCCTTGCGGAGGAGGGGGGGAGTTTGCAATTCCCTCCAAAATAGCAGAAGGATCGATTGTCATGGTGGATCTTTCCCACTTTCGACCTGCTCCCACTCCAGTCCCGTTCAAGAAATCTGATATATTGCTGCTCTTGTATGTTTGCAGGTCTGTCCACCAGCTTGTTCCGTAATCAATCTCTCTCGCATGTTTCGTTCTATGTTTCTTCGAGTGATCATTTGTTGCCTTACTTTTCTAACGGTCGCAGCAACATCCGCACCGCTTTTTGCGCATCCAGGGCATGATGCTCATGCCCCACAGCATGGCTTGTTTCATTGGCTGTTGAGCCCGGTACATTGCGCAGCGATCGGTTTGGGGGCTGCGATAGTGATGGGTGTTTTTTATACGATGGGTTTAGCGCTTCGGTACCGTAAGAAACACCTTGCTCTCGGCAAGGTGCCGCATACACCTTCCTAGCCTGCCAGCTCCACGCCTCTCCGATCCCCCCTCCCCCCCTTGATCCTCATCGATGGAGTCGACGATGCGAATGTTTTTCCGCACTGCTTTAGTGAGTCTCGCTTTTTTCGGTAGCTGCTCAATCCAGTCCGCGCCCGTCCTCGCCGAAACGGAAAGTTCAAAGAGTTGGTCGCAGTGGCGTGGACCGAGCGGCAATGGGATCGCCAACGAGAAGGGGATCCCTACGCAGTGGAGCAAAACAGAGAATGTCAAGTGGCGATGCCCATTGCCAGGCCCGGCGGGAGCGACTCCTGTACTATGGGGCGATCGACTGTTTCTCACCAGCGCGGAAGGAAGCGACTTGGTCGCTTTGTGCGTTTCCGCCAAGGATGGGAAGATCCTTTGGAAGACCAAGGTCGGAACGGGTAATCAAGACGCGCGTGCAGGCGAGGGAAACTCAGCTTCTCCAACTCCGAGTACGGACGGTAAACATGTATGGGTTTTCTTTGGTACTGGGATACTGGCCTGTTTAACCGTCGATGGCCAGGAGGTATGGAAGTTTGATGTGGGTGAGAGGTTTGGGGCGATCGATATCCAATTTGGAATGACTTCCACCCCGGTGCTTGATGGCGATTCTCTTTATCTGCAATTGATCCATGGCAGAATGAAGATGGATGACAACACCCGAACCGGGCAAGTTATCAAGTTGGACAAGAAGACTGGTAAAACGGTGTGGGTTCACAATCGAAACACCGACGCGTACTTTGAATGCAAACATTCGTATGCTTCTCCGTTTCTGTATCGAGACGGTTCGACCGAGTTTCTTATCGTTCACGGTGCGGATTGCACGACCGGGCATAGTCTGACCACCGGCGATGAGTTATGGCGATTTGGCAATCTCAATGGTCCTACGGAGTGGAACCCAAAGAAAAAGGATCCTACCTTTCGCTTCGTCGCATCACCTGCCTTTGTTCCAGGTCGGATCTTGTTACCAACGGCCAAAGAAGGCCCGATGGTCGCATTGAAGGTGGAAGAGCTAAAGGGGGATTGTTCCAGTAAAGCATCGGCGGTGGCTTGGGTCTGCCCTCGAACTCCCGATGTATCGATTCCGCTGGTGGTGGACGATCTTGTATATGTGCTTCACAAAGACGGCAAGCTGCAGTGTTTGGAGTTAGCGACCGGGAATGAGATCTACATGGAGCGAACTCACACGGCTCAGCATCGAAGCAGTCCCGTCTACGCAGATGGCCATCTCTTTTTCACCTCCAACGATGGCGTCGGGTCTGTGGTCAAGGCCGGGCGAAAATTTGAACTGGTCTCCAAGAATGAGCTTGGAGAAGCGACGACGGCCTCTCCGGTGATCGTGGATGGCACGCTCTACTTGCGTTCCTACGAAGCTTTGTACGCCATCGGCAAATAGCGTTTTTGAATAGAAGCCCGAAATACAGATGGTTTGCGACCAATGGCGACCCGACTGCTATTGAATTACAATAGTGGTCTCTATCCCCCCCTACCCCTCCCGTACTTGTTCAGGAAGTAGCTCGATGAAACGAGTTCTTTTGCGATCGGCCTTGCAAGCCGTTTGCTACTCTGCCGCTTTTTCGTTGATCAGCGTAGTCCAGCTCCCTTGCGTCTCGGCACAATCTGCTTCATCAAAACAGGCAGCCCATCACTGGAAATCGCAAAAGCTTTCTAAATTCTTTTATTCAGAGGGTGGAAATGCAGCCGACTTGGATGGCGATGGTCATCTCGACATCATCGCTGGTCCCAAGCTTTATTTTGGTCCCGGCTTCGAAAAGGAAGTTCCCTTAACGGATGCTAATCCGTTTTCGATCATCGGGTATTCCAAGTTCTTTTTTGGCTACGACTACGATGTCGATCGCGACGGATTGACCGATGTGATCATCATCGGATTCCCGGGTGAGGCGGCGCATTGGTATAAGAACCCGGGGAAGGAAAAGGCCCGCGACGGCATGTGGGTTCAGCACGTTATCCTTGATACGGTCGACAATGAATCGCCAACGTTTACCGACGTTACGGGGGATGGAAAGCCGGAGTTGGTTTGTTGTCATGGGGGTAACTTTGGATTTGCTGAGATACCATCCAATCCAATCGAAAAGTGGACGTTTCGACCGGTGAGCGAAGGTGGCAAACACCAGCGATTCACTCACGGGCTTGGCGTAGGGGATGTCAACGACGACGGGCGACTTGACATCATGTCCAAGGATGGATGGTGGGAACAACCCGCTGCACCGAAACCGGGAGCTTGGCCCTTCCATGCTTTTGCTTTTTCGGGACCTGGTGGGGCGCAGATGTATGCGGTCGATTTGGACAGAGACGGCAAGAACGAGGTGGTTACTTCGCTCGCAGCTCACGGCTATGGATTGGCTGTTTACAAGAAACGAGATCCCAAATCCGCGGAGACTTGGGACAAGATCGATGTCATGACCGACAAGGTCGAAACATCGCCAACTGGATTGGCGATCTCGCAGCTGCATGCAGTCGACATTGCAGACATGGACAACGATGGCCAGCCTGACATCGTCACCGGCAAGCGGTTTTGGGCCCACAACGGAAGCGATCGCGGTGAGAACGAACCGCCGATGCTGGTCTGGTTCAAACCAATCTCAGGACCTGGCGGACTTCGATTCCAACCCAATATCATCGATGCCGACTCGGGGGTTGGTACGCAAATCGTTGCCAAGGATGTAAATAAGGATGGTCTTCTCGATGTTGTATCGGTTAGCAAGCGAGGAATCCATGTTTTGACGCAGGTCGCTGGCCAGGAACCAACGGAGAAGCCCGTCCCAGTCGCCGATCAAGCGATTCCCGTTTCCGACACATTAGGCGGATTCCGACCAGGTTGGGGAGTCGACCATGTTATGAACGTCGACTTCGAAAAAGGGGACTTGCGAGATTGGACCGCGACCGGAGCCGCTTTCTTCAATCAACCAATTCAAGGAGATTCGGTTGCGAAACGCCGCAACGACATGAAGAGCGATCATCAAGGTGAATATTGGATCGGTTCCTACGAAGTCACTGGAGACATTGCATTCGGTACGCTCACCAGCAAGCCTTTCCGACTGACACACCCTTGGATTTCTTTCTTGCAAGGTGGCGGTGGAATGCAAGAGACTCGGTTCGAGCTCATCGAAGCCGAGACGCAAAAGGTGCTTGTTCAGGCCGTCGGAGTGAATGCAGAAGCGATGAAGCGAGCCATTCTCTCGGTCAAGAGTTCCGTCGGGAAGACCGTTCAGATCAGACTCATCGACAATAGCAAAGATGGTTGGGGGCACATTAACTTCGACGATTTCCGCATGCATGCCGAGGAACCGAAGATTGCCAATGCACAGCGTTTGCCCGTCCTCGACAAGCTGGCCCATAAATCATTGCCGCCCGATCAAGTTGCCGCAGCGATGACATTACCGGAGGGCTTTTCTGTGCAGGTCATCGCGTCGGAGCCGGAAGTGAGACAGCCCATTGCAATGACGATTGACGCGAAGGGGCGAGTCTGGATTGCCGAGGCTTATCAGTACCCCAACCGAGCCAAGGGGGATGAAGGGAAAGACCGCGTATTGATCTTGGAAGACACCAACGGTGATGGCATTCTCGACAAGAGCAAAGTCTTTGCTGATAAGCTCAATCTCGTGAGTGGGATCGAAGTTGGATTTGGAGGACTTTGGGTTGGTGCCGCTCCCTATCTTCTTTTCATCCCGGATGCAAACGGAGATGATTTACCCGATGGTCCTGCAGTGAAGAAGCTTGACGGGTGGGGATATCAAGACACCCACGAAACATTGAATAGTTTCATTTGGGGGCCGGATGGTTGGCTATATGGTTGCCACGGCGTGTTTACTCACTCCGATGTTCGCGTTGTCAAAAAGACCCCCGAGGAGACGCAAGCAGGGCCTGGGACGAAGATCAATGCAGGGATTTGGCGATATCATCCGCAGACAGAGCGATTCGAGGTATTCGCTCATGGAACGAGCAACCCATGGGGCGTCGATTTCAATGATCGTGGCGATGCATTCTTGACAGCATGCGTAATCCCGCATCTCTATCACATCATCCCTCAAGCCAGATACCAGCGTCAGGCTGGACAGCATTTCAATCCTTACACATACGCCGATATTCAAACGATTGCATTGCACCGGCACTGGATCGGCGATACCCCGCACTCGGGAAACAATAGAAGCGATGGCGCTGGTGGTGGGCACGCACACAGCGGCGCCATGTTTTATTTAGGTGGGAGCTGGCCAGAGCAGTATCGAGATCAGTTGTTCATGAACAACATTCACGGTGCACGCTTGAACCAAGACAAAATTTCTAGACGGGGGAGTGGCTATGTAGGGGATCGAGCTCCTGATTTCCTCTTCGCAAACGATCAAAGCAGCCAGATACTCTACTTCCGATCGGGACCCGACGGACAAGTCATCGCGATCGACTGGTATGACGCACAGCAATGCCACGTCAACGATCCTGCTAAACACGATCAAAGCAATGGCCGTGTCTATCGCATTGCCTACAACAATGCAAAACCGGTCCAAGTCGACTTAGAGAGCGCAAAGGATTCCGAGCTTGTCGCTCACTTGCTCAATCCAAATGATTGGTTCGTACGAACAGCCCGCAGAATCTTGATGGAACGCGCCCATCAGAAGAAATTGTCCGATGGCACGATCGCATCCCTGCGTCAACACTTGTCACACGCTGAGGCGCGAATTCGCCTTCGGGCACTGTGGGCATTAGCCGCTTGCCGATCCGTTGAGCATCGGGACATCGAGTTGTCATTAAGAGATCAAGACGAACACGTTCGCGGATGGGCGGTTCGCATGCTGACGCAGCCCGAGTCGATGCTGGAATCGCAACGCTTGCTGAAAGCAGAGCATTGGACTGCGTTGACAGCCATGGCAAAGAGTGACCCATCACCGGTGGTTCGGTTGGAGTTGGCTGCGGGATGTCAAGAATGGCCCGTCGAATCCTCGGCAGCAATTGTCGGTGAGTTGGTAAAACACGGCGAGGATAGGGACGATCACAATTTACCGTTGATGGTTTGGTACGCCGTTTCCAGGCAGATCGAATCCTCCCCAGTTGTGGGTGCGAAGATTGCTGCTTCGAGTTCTCTGTTCTTGGTGCAAGAGTTTGCGATGCGGCAGGTTGCGCAAACTTATGTCGCTGGTTCGAATGCAGATGTAGAATCGGCGTTGGTGCAGCTCCTCACACACGTGGTGAATCAGAAAGAATCGACGTTCGCATCGAGGCTTCTGGACTCTGTTTTGGTTGGACTAGAAAGCAAGCGAACGGTGAGTGCTCCCAAAGGATGGAGCGAACTGAGCGCCAAGTTCTTGCTTCACGCCGATCCCACCGTGCGTCAACGGGGTGCTCAGCTGGCGAGCAAGCTAAACGATACCGCTGCACTCGAGATGTTAAGAAGCGTGGTAAGAGACTCTAAGTCTTCCGACTCAGACCGGACTGCTGCGTTGAATGTTCTCAAGCAAGTAAAAGCGGATGGTGTATCTCAATTGGCTTTCGGATTGCTGGATAAACCCAGTCTCCGGTCTGCCGCGCTTTCTGCAATCGCCGACACTTTGGATGCCGAGGGGGCCAATCAAGTACTTCAATCGGCGACGAAATGGCCCGAGTTGGCCGAGCGACGCGCCGCTTGGTACGCGATGCTTCGCCGAACATCAACCGCCGAAGTTCTTTTAACAGCACTCGAGAAGAAGACCATCCCTGCAGGTGAGCTTTCCGCCGATATGGTACAACAGATTCAGCGGCTGGAATCGGACTCCCTCAATCAGATGATTGAACGCGTTTGGGGGGATGTACGAAGCTTGGATGCAGACAAGCAAAAGGCGGTTGCTACTATTCGCGCATTGGTCGAGAAGACGCCAGAGCAAGTCGACTTGAGCCGAGGCAAAGCAGTGTTTGCGAAGGTGTGCGGCCAGTGCCACGTCTTGTTTGGTGAAGGTGGAAAGATCGGCCCTGAGTTGACCGGTTCGAATCGTCGCGATCTGAATTATCTACTTGAGAACATCATGGACCCGAGCGCGGTCATGGCGAAAGAGTATCAGCCTTGGATTGTTCAAACCGTAGATGATCAAGTGGTAACGGGGCTTTTGAAGCAGAGTACTGCGAACTCCATGAAGTTGCAGACCGCGACAGATGAGGTTGTTATTTACAACAGCGATATTGCTCAAAAGAAGCAGAGCAAGACCTCGATGATGCCGAGCGATTTGTTGACACCACTTTCGGAAGCGGAGATTCAAGCGTTGATCGCGTATCTGCGCTCCGAAAGGAAATAGTCCGCTCTCTCGATAACCACCTCGTTCATCGTCGTAGTGGAGGTTGTTAATCCTCCATTGCTCAAAATGTAGTGGAGGATGTTAAACCTCCGAGGACTTTCACGAAACTACGAGCCTATCCGAAAACCATGAGCCGCTCTGGCGCTAGCCGCGGTTTTCGATGGTTTTCGGATAGGCTCTCAAATTCTTTAGCGTGCAGGATCTTTAACAAGATCCACTACCGCTTCGTTATTCGTTGTCCATCCTTCGATGGGGAGGCATGGGTATTTAAGGAGAGCACGATGGTACGGATTGGCATTCTATTACTCTGCGTGAATTTCGTCGCCAATATCGCGATGGGGCAAGCGGTCCGGATCGCAACTTTCGATGTCGACGCAACTCCACCGCTTGGTTCACCGATGGCTTATGATCCGGTCAAGCGTATCGATGAATTGACACTTCGCTGCCGCGGCATCGCAATCCTCGGAGAGGACAAACCGATTGTACTTTGCGCTGTCGATTGGATCGGAATTGCAAATGAAGGACATGATGCCTTTCGCGATGCGTTGGCAAAAGCAGCGAACACGACACGCGAGCGAGTTGCTGTCCATGCGTTGCATCAACATGATGCGCCAGGCTGTGATTTCACAGCAGAGCGGCTTGTTCGCGAGCTGAAAGTGGAAGGTTATTCTCGCTTTGAAGGAGACTTTCATCGCGAAGTAATCCAACGCGCTGCAGCGGCCTTGGAAGTGGGAATTGCGAATGCACAACCGATTACCCATTACGGCTATGGAGAGGCGGTCGTCCGCGAAGTTGCTTCAAATCGTCGAGTCGAGGTCGACAAAGATGGGAACGTCGGACGCATGCGTGGCAGCAGTTGCAAGATCCCCGAGTTGATCGGCTTGCCCGAGGGGGTCATCGACCCAGTTGTTTCAGTGATTGCGTTTTGGAACGGGGATAAACCAGTCGCCATTCTCAGTTCCTACGCTTGTCACCCGCAAAGCTATTATCGGCTCGGTATCCCCAGCCCAGACTTCCCGGGAATCGCTAGATTCATGCGTGGGCAAGACGTCAATTCGGCCCTTCACGTTCACTTCAACGGTGCAGGCGGCAACATTGCTGCGGGGAAATACAACGATGGTTCTCAGCCGAATCGGATGATCCTGGCACAGCGATTGGCGAGCGGTATGAAAGAAGCCTACGAGAGTGCGCAACGAACAAGCATCGACGGAGCCAAGATTCAATTCGACACGGCGCCCGTCAAACTTCCGGCCGCGGAGCACTTGGTAGAAAAGGAGATCATCGCCAAACTGAAATCGATTCCTGCACGCGGCTACATTTCGCTGGCAGATCAGTTGGCTTGGTTAGAGCGGGTCAAGTCGGGGCATTCTATCGACATCGGATGTTTACGCGTTGGGAACGTGCGAATGCTGACCATGCCTGGCGAGCTGTTCGTTGAGTACCAGCTTCAAGCCAAAGCGATGCGTCCAGATTTGAAAGTGATGATGGCAGCGTACGGCGATTACGGCCCCGGGTATATTGGGACGGCCAAGGCCTACAAAGAGGGTGGGTACGAGGTTTCCCCCACCTCTTCGAGCGTCTCGTCGGAGGCGGAAC
>JALOQZ010000157.1 GCA_025459245.1 Pirellula sp. | reverse complement strand
CTCGGTTTCGATCGCCGCGGTGTTGCTATTCATCGCAATGAGCTACATTCGCAAAAACTCGCCCAAAGAGCAGGATGTGGAGGTTCGGCGTACTCCGCCTACAGCTCCGAATGTCGATTCTGAATCGTCGAACAAGAGCGAGTACCCCTCGAGCGCCAACTTTATCGGCGGAGTTGGTATCGTTGAGCCTGTCGGTGAGGCGACGGTGATCGGTTCTCAGCTCCCCGGTGTTGTCGAAGAGGTATGTGTTCAGCCGGGCGATCTGGTGAAAACAGGTGATCCACTCATCCGATTGGACCGTCGGTCCGCGATCGCAGACGTTGCGGTTGCCAAGGCGGAGCTGGTATCGCAGCAAGCTCGACTGGCAGAATTGCAAGGGAACATTGCAACGCTTCAAGCTCGCTATCGAGCAGCAGTCGCGATCCACGAGCAAGCCGAAGCCACATTGCGCAATGCTGAAAAGGACTTCGATCGCGTTCGCTCCGTTCAAGGGACATTCGCGTTATCAGAAGAAGAAATCGACACTCGCCGATTGAACTTGGAGACGTCCAAAGGAAAAGTTGCGGAGACGGAGGCGAGGCTTCTCGAGGCAAAAGCAAACTTGGAACTCTTGGCCAGCGAATCAGCGCCGTCGATGGAAGTACAAAAGTCAGCTGTCATTCAAGCCGAAGCGAATTTGCAGCGAGCTCAGACCAATTTGGATTTGCGAACCATCGTTGCCCCAAAGGATGGTACGGTTCTCAGCGTTCGAATCCGAGTCGGCGAGTTTGTTCCTGCATCCATCTTGTCGACACCTTTCATCTCTCTCGGTGTCATCGATCCATTGCACGTGCGAGTGGATATCGATGAAGCCGAAATTCCTCGCTTCTCCGCGGGGGCAAAGGCCAAGGCGTCGCTGAGGGGAAATCCAAGAGACCAAGTTCCATTGTCATACGTCCGAACCGAGCCTTTAGTTGTACCGAAGCGATCCTTGGCTGGAACCGTGAGCGAGCGGGTTGATACTCGCGTTCTGCAAGTAATCTACTCAGTGGATCCGAAAGAACTCAAAGCGTCAGTGGGGCAGCAAGTGGATGTGTATATCGAGGGGCGAAACAACTAGAGGGAATTCGGATCGACACCGGTGAGCCCGACTTTGTACCCGCCTGCCTGCAGAACCGAGTGTGCTTTTACTAAGACAACGATAAGCAGGATCAGTGGCAGGAAGGGTACACATCCCAAAAAGTTTCCAAGGATAAACAGCGCCGCGACAGGACCTGAATAAAGTCGAATGCACAGAAAGATGTAGGCAATAAGGAATCGGATCGATAAGAAGATCGCACCTAAAATCATAAGAACAATAGGAACCCCAATCACGATCGCGATGGTGATATCCAATTGCCTTGGATCTAATAGGATTTGTGCTACCACCAGAAGACAACCATTGAGCAATCCGATGATCAAGCTCCAGATAAAGGACGTGACCAGGGCTCTGTGCCAGTAGGCAATCGAGTAAAGGGTATCGGAATCATACGAGTTCGATCGCCGTGCACGCGGTCGGGGCGAATTCGCCGAAGGATAGCTGACAGAGTACGGATTGACGACAGTTGCATGGGCTGGCGCATTCCAGTTTGCATCGGGTAAAGATAATTCATCCCATACCGACTTTGCGGGAGCGGCGGGAGGCGTCGGCGTTGCAGGTGGTGCAGCGTTTCTCGGTGGATTGGCTTTCACAACCGGCTTCGGGGTAGGAAGCTGTTGCTTCTTCGAAGGTGAACTAGGAGCAGTTGCCTTTGGCTTCGAAACTTGAACCGGTGCAGCAACAGGTTTGGGTTCGGGAAGTTGAAGCGGAGCGATGAAGAAGACTTCGTTGCACTCGGTGCACTTTCCTTTTTTTCCTTCCATGCCCGGTTTGCCCTCGAACATGAAATGGCAAGCGGGGCATTCAAAGGGGAAACTGTCCGTCGTTGGGGAATCGATTGCCTTCTGGCTCAGGGTAAAAATGTGTCCGCATCCTTTGCACATCCCACGCGTCCCCTCAAGCGCGCTGACATAGTGCAAAACGACTCTGCACTTAGGGCATCCAATCTGTAGAACATCGGCGGTAGGCTCGCCAGCGATGCTACTCGATGGAATCTGAGGAGCGAGGGAAGAATTCGGCGATGGAATATCGAGAGTGGCGCTGCAGGATGGGCATTTGCATTTCTTGCCAGCGGATTGGTCGGAGACTCGAAGCGTCTTGCTGCAGTATCTGCAGTTGAACTCAATACTCATCGGATTGGCATGAAGAGGAGAACGAGAAGGGAGGGGCGAAACACTTGGAGCCTATCCGAAAAACATTAGCCGCTCTGGCGCTAGCCGCGGTTTCCGATGGTTTTCCGATAGGCACTCAAGCGACGTGGGCCCCATTGTAATTCGGGGGCCGTTGCGAGGTGCCAAAGAAACCAACCCGCATGAAAAATGGCGGGTTTCGCTCTGCGCATTAAAAAACGAGGCCAAATGACCTCGTTTGATTCCGGAACCTACCAATCCGATTAAGAGCCTGTGGGTAGCTCGAGCAAACGGGCCATACGATGGAAATCGCATCCTGGTTCGATAAATCGAACCTTGGTCACCAATGTCTTCGGATCTACCAATGTTTCGAATGGAACGAACGAAATGTTGAACTGACCACCGACAGAGACCATGACCCCGTTCTTCTTCTCTTCGATCAAAGCGCGGTAAGCACCTACACCGATTTGTGAACCGAGCATGACGTCGAAAGCGGTTGGGATACAGCAACGCGATTCGTACCCCAATTGAATGCCATTCACCTTGCGAGACTTGCCGGTCGCCTTTTTATAGGCATCGGCCAGCATCGTCGCAAAGGCTTTTCCGACCGCTATGTTGGAGATAGCGATGTGACCATGGTCATCGCGAGCAACCCCTTCCAGATAGGACATTGGGAGATACTCCGCGAGTCCTTCGGCGATGACGATACAGCCATAGTTACGCCCCGCCTTCTCGCGTGCGATCATCATGGAGACCATCTTGTTTACGACTGCATCGAGATCCATGACAGTGCGCACCTTTTCGGTACCATCCTCTTGCTTCACCGTTTCCGTTTTCTTGAGTGGACCGGCGATGTCTTCCACGCTGAGCACCATGCAGGCGTCCCCGGCGATCGCCGCTCCATAGGCGAGCCAGCCGGCAGAGCGTCCCATCGCCTCGCAAAGGAAGTAGGCTTGTCCGGCCGCAGCATCTCGATTCAAGTTTCGGATTTCTTCCGCCAAAACCTCGGCTGCACTGAAGTATCCAAACGTGAAGTCGATACCCGAGTAGTCGTTGTCAATTGTCTTTGGCAAATGGATGACCGGCATTCGGACTTCCGATTCAGGCAAAGTGTCCTGATAGAGCTTCATCTTGTTTGCCGTCTTAAGCGTATCGTCGCCACCGATACTGATAAGTGCGTCGACCCCCAGAGATCGAAGGGCTTTGTAAACGCGGCTTAAAGGAGCGGATCGCTCAGGGTCTCGCAAATGCTCCGGACTAGAAACGGACTTTCCTGGGTTGGATCGGGCTGTTCCGATCATGATTCCAGGCTCTGTACGAGAGAACTCGAGCCGCTCATGAGTGATCTTGAAATATTGCTTGCCTTCCACGAGCGGCTGGCTCGGATCGAAATCGATCAAATTCGAATAGCCATGCTTAATCCCGATCACTTCAATTCCGGCATTCAGGAACGTGAAAGCAGCGGAAGTGATCACGGCGTTGGCAGCCGGAGCGGGACCACCAGCGAACAGAATTGCCACTCGTCGAATCGCGGTCATAACAATTAGTACTCTTAATAAGTTGCTGCGAAAAACTGTATGTTAAGTCGCGCGAGATTGTACTCGCGCGAGGGGAGTTGTCCAACGCCTTGTTAAGCCAGGCAGGCTGGGGTGTTTTTTCCCGATATTCCCGCTGTGATGGCAGTGTCCTACGAAGACGTGGCGGGATGAATATGATGATTGAACGAGTGGATTCCTTTGGACCGATGGTTACGGATACTCCGGGTGCGTCGACATTCGATGCACCCTAGTCTGCCCTCGGAGCCCTTGGGATGTCTCAGCATCAATTCGTTTCCCGCCGAAATCGCCTGTTCTGGCTTAGCAATAGTTGCCTCCAAGGGCTGATCGGAGCGGCACTTTTATGCGAAGGCCCATTTTCGATTGGGCAAGACCCCGCGTCCATGCAGCTGGCCCCGCCACGGACGGGGAGTGGAGCGCCTATCGCAGGTGATCTTTCCGCTTCTCCATGGTCCAGCCGGTTACCTGCTACCAATGCCTCGACCGTTCGGTGGGGGACGCTTCGCCCGATCGATCCTAGCGACCCGTCTACCGCAGTGACTGCTATTCCAGGGGCGACCGACGTGGATTCGTACGGGAGGCGAAGTGTCCCGACACGATCGGTATCCAGCTCGAATCCCTTGCCGATCGAATTCCCTTCGCAAACTCAAGGGGCTGTGACGATTGCAAATCCGTGGGTCCGTTCGGAACCAGGGGCGCAAGCTGAAAATGCGATGATGTCCCCACCGATCAATTTCGTGCAACCGAGCCCAGAGGAAGTTGCGTTGAAGAAGCGCGAGCAACTCGCACAGCAAGTGAGTCAAAGCTTGTTGCAATCCTCTGTGCCCGCGAACAATGCGAGCTTTTCTGCACCGCTTCCTCAACCTCTGGAGAGACCTGCGGGTTGGGGTGCATTGGAAGGAGAGCTTCGATCGGCTCTGGAGCAGTGCGACCAATTTCTTCGCCGCGGAGCGATTCACAGCGCTCGGGACGAGGTCGTATTGGGGCTGCGAAAGCTGATGCGAACGATGGACTCCATCCGAGGTGCGTATGTGAGTGAGCCAGCTCTCGACAAAGCCTTGAACGCGTTGCGCGAAGAGCTTGACTTCCAGCGTGTTGGAAATGGGGTCACGGTGGAATCGATGGTTGCGACCCATTCCACAGAAGCATTAAAGAACCGACCTTTGGATTCTGTATCGCCTTCCATCGCCTCCCAGCATTACCGAAGCTTCGCCCGTTACCAACTATTAGTAGCCGCAGATGAGCACCCATGGGCAGCTGACCTGTTGTATGCACTCGGTAAGACTTTTGAAAAGGAAGCTGAAGGAAACGCGATCGCAGCAACGTCGCTTCGTAGCCAAGCTGTGGTTTGCTACCAAGCTGCGATTCAGCTCAAGTCGAATCATTCCGAAGCGAGCAATCAGCTCGGGCACACCCTTTTGTTATTGGATCGCGTTGACGAAGCGCTTGCAACCTTGAACAACGCTGTTCAAATCAATCCGTCCGCCGCTTCGTGGTCGAATCTCGCGGAAGCTTACAAACGTTCGGGGGCCCATCAGCAAGCTGCGATTGCGGCGACCAAGGCCAACGAATGGCAGAGAGCATCGAAACCAGCCTTCAGTAGAAGCAATCCGGAAGTCGTTGAAATCAGCCCCGAAGAGTTTGCGAGATACAGTCCGGCGCAGAACTCCTATGCGACCTCTTCCAATGCATCGCAGCCGGCATCGAATCAAGTTGCGCCACAACCAACTGCACCGCCCGTCAAGACCGCCAGTCGATTCTCCAATCTTTTTCGGTAATGCCCAACTATGCAAATGACAATCGTGATTGGGAACGCGATACGCTTTATTCGGTTTGCAAATGCAGCCGCTATCGCTGGATTTATCACCCTATGCTGTGAGGTTGCGCCGTCGAATGGGCAGGGTATCACTATTCATCCGAATATGGTTTGTTCGGATCCTGGTATCCCTTCGGCGGTCCAGATTCCACCTCCCTATCAACCGACGGGAGTGACCAGCGGTGCTTGCCAGCCTTGCATTTCGGCGGTGGACTGCGCGGTGGGTGGTGCGGGCCCAAAACGATGGTGCGATGCTACGACCGCAAACTTTCAACCACTGATTCATGGTGAGTACATCGGTCCAGTTCGTTTACCGGCCATGCTTGAGTATCGCGTTCGGGTGAACGACGAAGTCACTTTTACGTACATCCCCAACCGCGAACGTTCGCAAAGCGAATATCGCTTGATGGTCGGGGACTCGATTCAGATGAGTTCCGTTTCTGATGATTCGTTGCGACGAGAGAAGATTACCGTTCAGCCAGACGGAAAGATCTATGTCCCGGTCTTGGATACGCCTATAGAAGCTTCCGGCAAGACCATTTCCCAACTTCGAAAAGATTTGGAAGCCGCTTACAAGAAGTTCATTGTCAGCCCTGCAATCAACGTCGAGTCGGTAAGCTTGAACACGGCATTGGTCGATTTGCTCGATTCGGTGAACGGTCCTTACGCAGCCGGCGGTCGTGCTTTTACAACGGTCGTCAACCCAGATGGTCGCATTCAGCTCCCCATGGTAGGCGGCGTCTACGTGCTAGGTTTGACTTTGGATGAGATCAAACGCGAAATCAATCTGCGATATCGCGACAAGGTAGCAGGGATCGATGTAGAACCTCGTTTAACGAGAGAGGCTCCTCATTTCTTCCATGTTTATGGACAAGTTACTCAGCCTGGCCGATTCGAAATGAACGGGCCGACGACCGTCACGGCGGGGTTGGCACAGGCAGGTGGCATCTCGGTTGGAGGAAATGGACGTCAAGTCGTAATATTCCGCCGCGAACAGGATTGGCGTCTGGTTTCGACGGTATTGGATTTGCGTGGAGCCCATCTTGGAAAGGTACCCAATCCATCGGATGAAATTTGGTTGCGAGACTCCGACTTGATCATCGTTCCGGAAAGACCTGTCACTCGCTTTGGTCAAGCGGCTCAGTTGATCTTCACGGATGGTATTTACAGAGTTATCCCGTTCACCATTCAGAACTAGAATACGTAGGCACCTGAGGCGGATTTACGTAAACTATCGGGTTTAAATCCCATCTCGATCCACATCATCTCCATGAGCCACTACCAAGTTTTCCGAGTTGAGACCCGCAAGCAGCAAAAACAGTTCATGGAGCTGATATGGCAGCTCTACAAGGGGGATCCCAATTGGGTTCCTCCTTTGCGGATGAACCAGGAAGAGTTGGTGGGGTTTCGCCGACATCCGTTCTATGAGAATGCCAAATGCAGAGCCTTTATCGTCGAAAAGGACGGGAAGGTAGTCGGTCGAATCGTTGGCATCATCAACCACGGGCACAACCAGCGATACAAAGAGAAACGAGGCTTCTTTGGCTTCTTTGACTGCATCGACGATCAGGAAGCGGCCAACCATCTGTTTCGTGCTGCTGCAGAGTATTTGAAGAGCGAGGGGATGACCGATGTACGCGGGCCCTGCAATCCCTCTTTGAATTATGAGCTTGGGACATTGGTAGAAGGGTTCGACACCCCTCCTACCTTCATGATGACTTACAACTGGCCCTATTACGATAAACTCATTCGTGGCTTTGGATTCGAAAAGACTCAGGACTTGTATGCGTTCGAAGGGCATATCGACATGCTCGACAGACTGGATCCAAAGCTCAAGTTTGTGATCGACGAGGTGAAGCGTCGTTTCAACGTCACCTTGCGACCAGCGAGCCGAAGGCACTTTGACAAAGAGATCCAACTCTTTTTGAACATTTACAACCGAGCTCTTCAAAGCACTTGGGGATTCGTTCCCTTGACAGAGGCGGAGAGCAAAGCGATTGGATTCAGTTTGAAGTTTTTGATCGATCCCGCCGTGACTTCTTTTGTCGAAGTCGACGGGCAACCGGTCGGCGTAGGGTTGGGGCTACCTGACTACAATCCGTTGATCAAGAAGATCGACGGCAAACTCTTTCCGTTTGGATTCCTCCGTCTGCTTTGGGGCAAGAAGTCGATTAAAAAGATCCGAGTGATCAGTACCAATGTTGTTCCGGAGTATCAACGATGGGGCTTAGGGCTCGTCGCGCTGGAAAGGATGCTCCCTGACTGCTTGGCAAACGGGATCGAAGAAGCCGAGTTTTCCTGGGTTCTGGAAAGCAACGACCTTTCCCGCGGTTCGTTAGAAAGAGCCGGTACGAAGCGAACGAAAACTTATCGACTTTACGACAGATCGCTGTCGGACATCAACTAATCCAATTCCAACGCCGAAACAAGGATTTGTTATACTCCATTAACATTGCCTAGCCGGTGCTTAATTTCACCAAGGAGCCGGCACGACAGAATCCTCTCGACAAGCATGGAACACGGACGACATGAACGAGGCATTAGCAGTAATCCTAGCTGGCGGAAAAGGTACGCGTCTCGAACCCCTCACGAGGGATCGCGCGAAGCCCGCGGTACCTTTTGGGGGTAGCTATCGCATCATCGACTTCGTCCTCTCCAACTGTTTGAACAGCGGCATCCGAAAGATGCTTGTCCTCACGCAATACAAAGCGATGAGTTTGGATCGCCACATCGGACTTGGGTGGCGTGACTATTTCAGTCGAGAGCTCGATGAATTTATCGACATTGTCCCTCCGCAACAGCGGATCGACGAGCACTGGTATCAAGGTACAGCGGATGCTGTTTATCAAAACATCTACGCGATCGAAAAAGAGAATCCAAAGTATTTGCTGATTCTGGCTGGTGATCACATCTACAAAATGAACTATCACGCCATGATCCAGTTCCACAAAGAGAAGCAAGCGGATCTGACCATCGGTGCCTTGCAGGTCGACGTGGAGTCCGCCAAGGAATTCGGTGTGATGCAGATCAATCACGATCAAAGGATCATCGGCTTTCAAGAGAAACCCAAAAACCCGCAGCCCCTTCCTAACGACCCTAATCACGCTTTGGCATCGATGGGAATCTATGTCTTCAACACACGTTTCCTATTCGAGCAACTCTGCCAAGATGCGAACGATCCAAAGAGTGCTCATGACTTTGGCAAGAACATCATCCCGTCCATCATCGAGAGGCAGCGTGTTTTCGCGTTCCCATTTCGAGACGAGAATCGGAAAAAGGAAGCTTACTGGCGAGATGTAGGAACGCTCGACGCTTTCTACGAAGCCAATATGGATTTGGTGAGTATCGATCCGCAACTCAACCTCTACGATGATTCCTGGCCAATTCGCACTCATCAACCGAATCTGCCACCACCTAAATTCGTTTTTGGCTCGCGTGGTGAAGGCGATCGGATCGGTACCGCAATTGACTCGATCATCTGCCCGGGGACTGTGGTTAGCGGTGGACGCGTCGTGCGAAGTGTCGTAGGTCCACGCAGCCGGATCAACTCCTTTTCCCAAGTCTCCGACAGCATCCTCTTTGAGGGGGTCGAAGTGGGAAGGCATGCCAAGATTCGGAATGCGGTCATCGATAAGAATGTGTGCATACCACCGGGCATGGAAATCGGTTTCGACCAGGAGTTGGATCGATCGCGAGGATTCACCGTTTCGCCGAAAGGAATTGTGACTGTCGCCAAAACCGAAGCACCCCATCAAATGGAACAACAATTCACGCTGGTACGGCATGGTACGGACATGCCTTTGCGCGAGGATGAAAGATGAACACGACTCCAGTCCTATACTTGATGTTAGGACTACTTTTCGGAACGACATTTCTCTCGGTCGGGATCGCTCTCGGATATTGGGTTTCAAAAAAGGGGCAGCCAGCGTATCCGCCCCCGGCTCCCTCGCTTGTCCCGGCTGCACCCAGCTTGGATGAGACCCAACAAATTGTGAATGCCATTCGCAATTTCGCGACTTGGACGACCGATCTTGCTGGAGACTTCTCACGTTATCAATCCACCTTGAGTTCGCTGACGCGTCGCGCCGCCGATGGCACGAGCATTCGGACGAAGGAGGATGTCCAAGTGCTCTTGGAGCAGATCGTGGCAGCAAATCGCCAGCTTCAGGAGCGACTCGATTCAGCAGAACAAAAGCTTGAGGACCAAACAAAGCAGCTTGCAGGTTATCTCTCGGAAGCGAGAACCGACGGTCTTACCGGATTGGCCAATCGACGCGCCTTTGATCAAAAGATCGAAGAATGCTTTGGAAATTGGTCTAAATCGAAGAGTCTGTTCTCGCTGGCTTTGATCGATATCGATCACTTCAAAAAGATCAACGACTCCTATGGTCACCCTGCAGGGGACGCCGTTCTTCGCGAAGTGGCCAGCCGACTCCGAGATTTTACCGCAGAAACGATTCAGATCGCTCGCTACGGCGGTGAAGAGTTTGCAGTCTTGCTCGAATGCGATGCTATCGCTGCGGCTCAATTGATGGAGAAAGTCCGGCTCACCATGTGCGATCGCGCTGTGAAGGCTGAAGGGCATGAGATACCAGTCACCCTCTCGTGCGGCGTATCTCAGATCGCTGCTGAGGATCGAATTGGCAAACTGGTGCGCCGAAGCGATGAAGCCCTCTACACGGCCAAGATGGCTGGACGCAATCGTGTTTTCGTTCATAACGGAAACACCTGCGAAGTCTTCGGTTCCCCTTCACCGGGCGGAATTATACAAGCTAGCACGGGAGTGGAGAGCAACTCCACAGCTCCCAGCGACGCCCTGGAGGAGAAGATTCTGAGGCAGATTGATCAGATTTTGGCCAAGCATTCGCGCTGAGCGTGAAATCGATCGATCATGGCGAGACTCAATGCGGCCTTTGTCGGAAGGCTGCTGACTCGCACCCATTCTTTGTCGCTGTGCAGTGCATCCCCTTCCGGTCCGAAAGTGTCGAGGTTGGGGACTCCAAACCCCGCCAGCTTGTTGCCGTCGCTTGCTCCACCGGAGCTTCGCCATGTAATCGGTTGCCCCAAGGTCGCTCCAACGGATTCGAGCTCGCGCATCCAGAACTCCGTCGGCCGGTTCATGGTTTTTGGAGCGGAATGGATCCCACCGTGAAGAGCAATGCTGTGTTCGATCTCGGACAGGTTGAACAAGTCGACGACTTGCTGAATCTTTTTCTCTGCCCAGACGCGATCTTCATCGTCACTCACTCGCACGTTGAGCCTGACGACGCAAAGGTCCGGCACCACGTTGACCGCGTCACCACCGCGAATTCTCCCGACATTGAATGTCACTCCGGGGCGAATGTGATTCAACGCATCAAGCTGGATAGCCACTTTGCTCGCGTGAACAATCGCGTTCTTTCCTTGGTGAAAGTTACGGCCTGAATGAGCCGATTTCCCTCGTACAATCAACGTGTATGTCCCGGTCCCTTTCCGAGTATCCACAAACGCTCCATCTGCCAGCGTGGGTTCATACAGCATGGCAAATCGGTAATCAGGCGCAATCTCTTTCCACAACGGAGTTGATGCCGGTGAACCAATCTCTTCGTCTGGAGTTAGGATTACTGTCCAGTTCCACTCTGATGACTCCAGAAATTGCATCGCTGCCATCAACGCCCAACGCATGACAACGATACCTCCTTTTGCGTCGATCACCCCCGGACCTCTCAGACGCGTCTCACCATCCACCTCCATCAATTCACATCGCTGAAACGAATCTTCTTTGCCGTAAACGGTGTCGTAATGAATCGTAAGAAGGAGCCGATGACTGGGACTCGCGTTCTTTCCAACCCAATCCCATCGCAGTGCATTGGTCGTCGACTGAATCGCCGCATTGCCGTTGTCGTCGTGGACGGCAAACACGGGCAACGGGATTTTGATACAGGGTAGACCGAGCGGCGAGAAGTACTCTTCGAGATACGATTCGACTTGCGCCAAACCGGTGAGATTATCCGATCCTGAATTGAGATTGCAAAGAGTGATTAAGTCATCGCGCATGGTTTGCTGCTGCGAGAGCAACCAAGTTTTTGCCGCGTTGATTATTCTGGTTTCCATGAGATCGATCTTCCGTCTGCGTCAAAGTCGAAGTATGCCAGGGAGGCAAGGCAAATGAATCTTGTTCCTCGCGGATGCTGAAACACCCAGTTCTTATGGTGATGTCCAAAGATCCACCATTGAGGAGGATGAGCCTCAAACATCTCCTGCAATAGAAGGTTGGTTGCACTCATCGGTAAGGCATGTGCGAACGTCGCAATACTGCTTACTAACTCCGCAGGACAGTCGTGCGTTACAACCATACTGGGCGATCGTTCCTTGTAAAGTTCTAGAGCTTTCGCTCCTTGCTCGGCGGTCAATTCCTCGTCATGCCACCAATTGAGTCCCTCCACGCGCGATGCGACGTCGATACTCGCCGCTCCACGCACGAAGAAGACAGACAGCTCTCCCTCGTTCAAGGGAACCGAGTGCATCCCAAAGTCACCCAGAAAGTGGGGTGTTAGTTTTCCAAGATGATCGTGATTGCCAGCGATAGCGCGATGAAATCGATAATCGACATTTCGCAGCTCGGTGTAATCCAGCGAGAGATCTCCCACTTGTAGGGAGTAGGTCGCATCCGAAACCAGCTTTAAGTAGGAACGACCTCGAATCCGGGGATCTCTCCAAATCGCAGGCATGTAGCGTCGGTCTTTGTCTCGGTCCGGTCGACGAACACGTTCCTGTATCCGGCCGTGAACGTCGCCGATAAGACGAAAGTGAACCGATGTCATTCAATGGACCTTGGCTGACTGGGCTAGTTCCTGTTCAGGAATTCATCCAGATTGAAAACGAGGTTGACCACCAGTGCCAATGATGCGACATCCAAATCGGCAGCACCGGTACTTTTGGGCTTTTCTCCCAGCCCTGCAATCCGAGCTGCATCCTCGGGCGCCGATGCCAATCTCGTTCGAAACTTGGAGTAAGCATCGAGCAAGTTCTTCGATTCGAGAACCGTTGCAGGGCGAAGCATGGCTTTCTGAAAGACGAACTGTATCTGAGCATCGGCGTCGGCGTAACCGGACTCAATGGTCTTGCTCGCCAGATATCGCGCTGCTTCCATGTACTGGATATCGTTCATCAATTGCAACGCTTGAAGCGGTGTGTTGGACCGTTCTCGACGCGAGCAGAACTGCTCTCGATTTGGAGCGTCGAAATTGGTCATGAACGGAGGTGGTGCTGTTCGTTTCAAATAAGCATAGATGCTGCGTTTATAAATGATCGGTCCGTGATCTTGAACATAATATCGAGTATTGGAATCGCCATAACCTACGGGTTCCCAGATGTTGGGTGGCTGATACGTTTTGAAGCCGGGACCTCCCATTTCGGGATTTAGCAAACCGGAGACAGCCAAAATACTATCTCGCAATTGTTCTGCATCGAGCCGAATGCGAGGACCGCGGGCATAGAAACGATTTTCGGGATCGATGTTCAGCTGTTCAGGCGTTACGGATCCAAATCGTTGAAATGCTTCGGTCATCACCAGTTGCTTCATCAATCGCTTGACATCCCACCCGTGGTCACGGAAATCGATGGCGAGTTGATCAAGTAATCGCGGATGGCTGGGTGGTGTTCCCTGGGTTCCAAAGTCATCGCTCGTCTTCACCAGTCCTGTCCCGAAGACTTGTTGCCAAAATCGATTGACCGTGACTCGGGCCGTTAGTGGATTTTCCGCTGCGACAAGCCATTTAGCGAGATCGAGCCGACTGGGTTGGCCCTCGTTTGTTTTAACAAGCTTGGGAAGGATCGCTGGGGTGCTCGGTTCGACACGTTCCCCTTTTTGATCATATTGTCCCCGTGTCATGACAAACGCTTCACGCGGTTTGGCAACATCACCAAAAACCATCGATCCGGCGAGGGAATCCTCAAGGATCTTCCGACGAACCCCTGCCTTTCGCCATCGAACCCGCTGCTCTTTAAGTTCATCGGATACGGCGTCGGCGATGTATGCGTAGTAATACTCTTCCACAGCGGATCGCTGCTCTTTTCCAACATCGCTCTCGGCTCCTTGCTTGATCGCTTCGGAAACCTTTCCCGATGCAAGGGGCAACGATTTGTTCTTTTGCTTTGCCCACCAAGCTTCCCAATTGAGATCGCCCTGCGAGG
>JALOQZ010000156.1 GCA_025459245.1 Pirellula sp. | reverse complement strand
ATTCGAACCAGTACCAGCTACCAAAGCCTGCTGGATCATCTGTTGCAGCTGCTTATCAGGCTCCCTTTGAAACAGAGAGCGAAGCTTGAGATGAGCATCTCGATCTTGCATCGCTCCCAATAAAGCTATTGCCCGATGCCGTATCTTTCGATCTTGACTCTGCGCCATCCACGCAAGGAGCGGGACGGGATTAATTGCCCCTCCTCGTACCGCTTGTTCCATCGCTTCCAGTTGGATCTGAGAATCCCCCCGAGCCATGTCGATTGCGATCTCCACGATCTCGGTCGGTACTCCTCGTCGAAACAATTCGTCACAAACCATTCTGACCCGACGTTCCTGTGTACTACTCAGTAACGTAAAGAGATTCTCGAGCGAAAGACTCTCTAAGCCTGAAAGATCCATTTGATCAGCACGATGCGAAACAGCCATTATCGCTCCGTTAGACGATTCCGGGCTCTGCTCAAAAGCGATGGTTGTAGCTCGCAAAGGATTGCTTTGCTCTTTATTCGGCGAATCGTTTGGGGCTGATGAGTCGGCAGCAGACGTGAAAACACCAGCTGCTACAGGTTCGGGTATGGCGGGCAAAGGTACGTCAAGGCGCGAAGGGAGAGACGACGCGCTTTCCCTAACAGGGGCTGTGAGGCCAATACACTGCGACACAACTCCTTTACCTGATCAACGGAAGCGTTCGGAGAGAGTCTGTCCATTTCGTCCAAAGCTTCGGCGCACAAGAGGCTTCGCAGGTGCATCGATTCGTTCTCACTGTACTGGGCTTTGACCAACTCGGTGAGTAGCAGATAGCATCCTCGCAATCCCTCGTAAGAACTGACGCCCTCACTGATCTTCGCACGAAGCAATCGGTAGGAAGTGTGGCGAAGATGAGTTTCTTTACTCCCTAACATGGCTACGATCTCTCGGTGGCTCAAGTCGCCCAACTCATTGAGCGAGACGAGCAACTGCAATGATTCATCTACACCATCGGATGCTGCGAGAGCGCGACGAAACTCATGGGCCAACCATCGACTCGAAAGCGTTGGCCAAGCGATCAGGAGAGACGAGACCACGAGCAGGCCGAGCGAAATGGCAGTAAAGCTAGTCAGCCATCTCTTTCGAGTTGGCAAACGAAGCCTCGGATCGGTTCGCTTTCCAATGAGCCAATCGACATCAAGCTGAATCGGTTCCACCGTCCGTTGGATTCGTGCGCCCATATCCTCTTTGAAGGCTTCCTGCCCGGAGTACGTTTTTTCGACTTTTTAGGTAAATAGGCTAAAGTCGCAGCGAACAGCAATAGCAAACCGTTCACTCCCAATGCATGCAAAAAGGCCCCGTGTTTCCACAGGGCCTTTTGGTGGTTCCGTTTTTCGACCGAGCGTCGAGCGATTAAGCTAGCTTGGACGTGCTGCTGACATAAACCGTGCCGGTATCTCGCCAGCGAAAGTACTCTGCGAACATGAGCACGTTCGCGAGGAACATGAAGATCATCGCGAGGATCAACATGACGGTGTAGATCGACATGGGATGCTTCTGAGTCGACATATTCGTTCTGCTCTTCGTGTATCAAGTGGCATGAGTGCTAGCATGCCATGTTAGAATCAAAATCAAGATTGGAGGAAGGCGTTCGGTAAATCAAACTGCAAAGCGAGTCGCTATTGGAGCTTGGATGCAACTTTGTCACCCGCCTGGATGTAGCCCTTGCGGAAGGAAGCCATCACCTTGCCGATGGCTTTGTCTTCTTGAGCTTTGGTGATTTCAATGCGGCCTAGGTACTGTGCACCACGGAAGACATCCAAGGTATGCCCCTCACGCAGTCCATCATCTCGCCCCAGCGAGACTTCGACCAAGTTTGTGTTGTTGACCGCGAGGACTTCACCCCGGAGATCCGCAGGAGGAACATCTTGAACATCGACGATTCCAGCCTGCTGTAGAGCTTCGCCTCGGGTGATTGCGAGAGCCTCGTACAGTGTCGATTGATCCTGCAGTTGCTTCAGCTGATCGCGAAGATCGGTCTCAACACTTTTAAGCGAGTTGAGCATGTCCGTAAGACTGATGACCGATTTGCGGACCGAGTTTCGATCGGCAATCACCTTGTCGATCTCAGTTCGCAAGGTGTCGTTTTGCGCCTGGGTTGCCTTGAGCAAATCAACAGTTGCTGAGTGCTCTTGGTTCTTCATGGTATTGACGGCGTTCAAATCGCTCAGCTGACGGTTCGCGGCCGCTAGCTGTTGGTTTTGACTATCAAGCTGGCTCTGGAGCGCCGCGAGTGCAGCACGGCGAGCAATCTGCTCTTGAGCAAGGCTGGTTTGGAGTTTCTCAGCAGCGGTCTTGGTTGCAAGAACCGTGGCCTTTAGCTGCTGGTTCTCGGTTCGGTAAAAGCTCAGCTTCTCGCGATAGTCCATGTGGGACGCATTCGCCAACAAAGCGGCGACGAAAAACGAAGCACTGGAGACCAGGATGATCAGTGTAAAAACTCGACCCAAAAACGTCATCGTGTCACCGCAGCGAAGAGATGCGACAAGGGGGAAACACAAGCCGGCACGCCCACCGGACGGGGCAGGATGTGTGCAATGCCGTGCGGAACCATTCGGCCCGCTGGGGATCGAGTATAGTTCGGTAAAATCGGCACTGTCAACGAAAAGCTCTTTTTTGAGTCGAATGTTTCAGCCTGCCCAACCGACAGGCTCCGGTTGGAAGGAAAAGTCGGGCGGATTCTTCCGATTTTGCGAGCCAGGCCGCATGCTGCACTCGTGCCGGAATTCGCTTGAAACTCCTTCCGCACTGCGGATCGGAAAAACCCCCACTTCTAGAACGGGTGCACTGGTTAAAACCGAGAGATTCTCTACAGTAGAACCTCCATGGAGCGGCGCTCTGCGTTGTTCGCCCTGACAACTCGAGTTTGGTCCACACTTTCCCAGCCTCCTGCTCCGCTTCGGCTTTCCTCCGCAGTCGCCGATGCTCGTACACCCGTTGTCAACAGAATCAGCATGACCTCGAACAGTTCTGCCCCGTCATTTTTTCTACGCCACGAGTTCCTTATTCGCCGGCTCCATTCCCTAAGTGGTTTGGTCCCGGTGGGTGCTTACATGTGCGTGCATTTGCTGACCAACGCTAGCCTTTTGGCGGGAGCTTCGGTCTTCCAGAATAACGTCTTCACGATTCACTCCATCCCGTTTCTGCCTCTTGTCGAATGGGCGTTTATCTTCGGCCCTATTTTGTTCCATGCCATCGTCGGCATTTGGATCGCTCAAACCGGACGATCCAACACGCAGCAATACCGCTTCGGGAGCAACTTCCGGTACACTTGGCAGCGTATTACGGGTTACATCGCTATCATCTTCATTTTTACGCACGTTTTCCACCTTCACGGATGGTTTCACACCGACTGGTGGTTGAAGAGCGTTGCCGAACCGCTTGGGATGGCACAGTTCAAGCCGTACAACGCCGCTAGCTCGCTTGCCGATGCGATGAACAGTTTCGGTGGCATCGTCTGGCCAGTCTTTTATTTGGTCGGCGTTCTCGCGTGCACGTTTCACTTGGCCAACGGCATCTGGACTGCAGGGATTACGTGGGGCGTATGGCTTACGCCAAAGGCACAACAGCGTGCCAGTATTGCATGCGCCCTATTCGGGCTGCTGATCGGTTCCGCCGGTATCGCGTCTCTGGTAGCGGTCAAGACGACCGATGCTGCTGAAGCGAAAGCAGTTGAAGACGAGATGTACGATGTTCGTGTCAAGGCACGCATGATTCAACCTAACGACCATAAGAGGTCGGGCCATCACGAGGGATCGGATCCGTCGCCGGAGCCGATCTTGTCCTCCGACAAGAAATAATGTCGAACCAGGAATGTCCTCCCTTAAACATGGGTGGGCGTTCCAATCGCGGCTTTTCGATGGGCCGTCGTTACGTCGCAGCGATCTGTTCGGTTAAATGAACTGAACCACAACCTAGTTCGAATCCAACAGTAATACAAATAAGCCAACACAGCATTGGAAAGTTAGAACGATGGGAAATCGAGTATTGGTAGTCGGTGGTGGGCTGGCAGGTCTTGCAGCCACAATGAAGCTTGCCGAATTGGGCGTTCCAGTCGATTTGCTGAGCTTGACCCCTGTGAAGCGATCTCACAGCGTTTGCGCTCAGGGTGGGATCAACAGTGTGAACGATCTAACTCGTCAGCAAGGGGACGACGAGTGGAAGCACTTCGACGATACGATCTACGGCGGTGACTTCCTTCAAAACCAGCCACCTGTAAAGGAAATGGCATATTGGGCCCCCAAGGTTATCGACTTGATGGACCGCCTCGGAGTTACCTTCAACCGGACTCCTGAAGGCTTCATCGATCGCCGCCGATTCGGAGGTACTCTATACAAGCGAACTGCGTTCGCAGGTGCGACGACTGGCCAGCAACTGCTCTACGCGTTGGATGAGCAAGTCCGTCGATACGAAACCGAAGGGATGGTCAAGAAGTACGAGTTCTGGGATTTCTTAGGGCCAATCACCGACGAAAACGGTCGATGCGTAGGGGCTGTCGCGCAAGACATGGTCTCGATGGAGATCCGATCCTTCCCGGCCGACGCAGTGATTGTTGCGACCGGTGGGAACGGCTTGATCTTCGGACGATCCACAATGTCTGTCTTCTGCACGGGAAGCGCAGCAAGCCGATGTTTCCAAGCCGGCGCTAAGTTGGGAAATCCTGAGTTCATCCAAGTTCACCCGACCGCAATCCCGGGCGCGGATAAGCTGCGATTGATGAGCGAATCTGCTCGGGGAGAAGGGGGACGGGTATGGGTGCCGCGACGGCCAAATGACTCTCGATATCCAAAAGATATCCCTCAGTCGGAACGGTATTACTTCCTCGAAGAACGGTTCCCTAAGTACGGTAACCTTGTGCCTCGCGATATCGCGACCCGCGAGATTTTTAATATCTGCGTAAACGAAGGACTCTCGGTCGACCCAACTCGGATGTGCGTTTACTTGGACCTGACGCATATCCCTCGCGCCGAGCTGGATCGCAAGCTGGGTGGCATCTTGGAAATCTACGAGAAGTTCCAGGGTGTTGACCCACGCGATGAGCCGATGAAAATCTTCCCCGCTGTTCACTACAGCATGGGTGGTCTCTGGGTTGACTACGAGGCGAATGCGTCAGGCGGATTGTTGGCAGGGTCTCCAAAGAATCAGTCGACAAACATTCCTGGTCTGTATGCGATCGGTGAGTGCGATTATCAGTATCACGGAGCCAATCGTCTCGGGGCGAATTCTCTGCTGAGCTGCATCTTCAGCGGGCTCTTTGTCGCTCCAGGAATCGTGAACTGGATGAAGGATCACAAGGCTGCGAGCGAACTACCGAAGAGTTTGTTCGAGCAAGCTGTTTCATCGGCCAATGAACGGCACAAGAAACTATTGGCGAACCAAGCCGGCGACGAGAATCCTTACCTGCTGCACCAGGAGTTGGGAGATGCCATGACCCGAGCAGCGACCGTCGTTCGAGACAACAAGCAACTCGAGGATGCTTACGCCAAAGTGCTTGAGATGCAAGAGCGTTCGAAACGTTGCTCCTTGAGCGACACTGGTAACTGGACCAATCAAAATGTGATCTTCACGAAAGCCGTCCAAGACATGTTCCCCGTCGCCTTGAGCATTCTCAAGGGAGCGTTGATGCGAGATGAAAGCCGAGGAGCGCACTTCAAACCTGCGTTCTCCCTCCCCAGCTTGAAGTCGACGGACCCAGCGGAACGACGCAAAGAGGCGGAAGAATGGTGCGATAACTTCGAAGCAAACAATCGCAAGTTCCTAAAAACGACCGTTTGCACTTGGAACGGAAAAGAACCGGATCATTCCTTTGAAGATATCGATACACGCCTCTTGGCACCGCGACCACGACTTTACGGTTTGGTAGGAGCCGAAGCGATTGAGCAAGTCTGGAAGGAAAGGTCAGCCAAGAAGGAAGGTAGTGAGAAGAAGGAGCTGGTCGGAGCGTCTCACTAGAAAGATACGATGCGGAATCTACCGACACCTCAATTCGAGACTGAATGGTAGACCGAACGGCTGCCCCTCCACATTCGTTTGAACTTTGCCCAAAAACTGAATCACCACTGACAACCAAATAACAATACCAACGATCATGATCGCACCAGGAACTGAATCACCCAAGCGAAAGCCCGCTAAGATCAACGTTCGTGTCCTTCGGCAAGATGGTCCAGGTCTTCCGCAATATTGGGAACGACATCAAGTCGAATACGAACCTGATATGAACGTGATTAGCGTTCTCCAAAAGATTGCCGCCCAGGCGAAAACAACCGATGGTAAGAAAGTGAATCCTGTTGCCTGGGACTGCGGATGCCTTGAAGAGGTTTGCGGTTCTTGCACGATGGTTATTAACGGTCGTGTTCGCCAAAGCTGCAGCGCCTTGGTCGATCGGTTGATGGAAGAGCATCCCGAAGAAATCGAATTGCGACCGATGACCAAGTTTCCCGTGTTGCGAGATTTGATGATCGATCGCTCACGGCTCTTTCACAATTTGAAGCGAGTGAAAGCTTGGGTTCCTGTCGATGGTTCCTTCGACATGGGTGCTGGTCCTCGGATCTCTCGCGAGGAGCAGGAGCAGAACTATCCACTGAGCCAATGCATGAGTTGCGGATGCTGCCTGGAGGCTTGCCCGCAATTCAATAAAATTGAACTGCAACGTAACCCCGGTGAAACAGATGAGGCATTCGAAGCGAGGAAGCAAAAAGCCTACGACGAAGGATTCCTCGGCGCCCATGCTATTTCGCAGGCCATGCTCTTCAATTCCCATCCTGTAGGAAAGAACATCGCTAGCGAACGGATGGAAGCGTTGACCGGCACGGGAGGCGTACAGGCTTGCGGCAATGCACAGAACTGCGTTGCGGTTTGCCCGAAGCAGATTCCTTTGACGACGTCGATCGCGAGAGCAGGCCGGGCAGCAACGGTTTACAGCTTCCGCAAATTCTTTGATCGCTAATTGTCGTTGATGTCAGTACGACGATTGGTGATCGGTGTTGCAGGAGGGTCCGGATCCGGCAAATCAACATTGGTAGAACGGCTCGTAAATAGCCCGGTCAGAGACTCTATCTCCGTACTACCTCACGACCATTACTACCACAGTCAGCATCAGATGCCCGAAGATCTCCGAGCATCTGGGAATTGGGACCACCCCGAAGCCATCGACAATCACCTATTCGCAGCTCATCTTCAAGAGCTGAAGAATGGGGTGGACATAGAAAGACCCGCATACTGTTTTAAAACCCATAGTCGGTTGCCGGAGAGGGTGAAGATTCTCTCGAGGCCAATCATCTTAGTGGAAGGAATATTGCTACTAGCCATTCCTATCATCCGGGAATTGATCGACTGGCGAGTGTACGTGGATGCCCCCTCCGACGAGCGGATCCTTAGGCGTATCCTGCGAGATACGACAGAACGAGGTAGATCGCTTCAGTCTGTGATAGATCAGTATCGTGGCTCCGCGCGACCGATGCACGAGGCGTGGATAGAACCTAGCAGAAACTCGGCGCATCTTATTGTTCCGAACGAGCATGAAGCTAGTTTCGCCGTGAGTTGTCGCATCATCGAGAACGCATTGGAGAACATGCTGAAGCGCTAGCCAAGCAGACACCGGTGCCTTACTGTCGAACTGTTGTCCTCGGCAGTTCCGCAGCATCTAACGCTTTGCGCTTGTGCAAAACCATACCTCTTCACTTTGCGGACGGTAGCTCGGTAGTCAGAGACGTGTTCTGCATTTCCAAACAGTCGAGGCCGACCGTCGGACAATCCATCGTCTAGCTGTCGTCCTCGACAGCTTCAGCACGCCAGACCACCTCTCCAATTGTGGAACACTACCAGACTACAGCAGCGCCTTAGGCACTTCCGAAAAGTCGAGGACGACCGTTCGGCCACACATGATTGCATGTTGTTCAGGCAGAACAGCCGAGCGCGCACAACAAACCATCCAACTGCTCTCGCACCGGCCATAGACGTCATCGCCCAATTCTTTTTGAAGCCTATCCGAGAACCATGACACGCTCTGGTGCTAGCTGCGGTTTCCCATGGTTTTCGAATACGCTCCTAATGAAAAATATCCCTATCGAGCATTCTGAAGTTAATAGCTTCCTCGATATGATGAGTTTCGATGTGACTACTCGACTCCAGATCAGCGATGGTGCGTGCGACCCGCAAGATCTTGTCATGTGCACGAGCAGACAGCCCCATCTCGGTTACGGCATCACGCAATCGTGAGCTTTGTTGCTTTCCGAGCGGACAGTATTCGCGAAGCTCTCGGCTGCTCATTTGGGCATTCGTTCGAGTTGTTGATGCCGAGAATCGTTCCGACTGAACTTCGCGAGCGTGCATCACTTCTTGTCGAATCGTTTCGCTACTAGTACCCGGTGGACCGTTCGACAATTCGCTGAAGGAAACTGCTGGCACCTCGATATGAATATCGATTCGATCGAGAAGTGGGCCACTGATACGTCCCATGTAGCGTTCGATTTGAGGAGCCGTACAAGCGCAACTTCTCCTCGGGTCGGTTCTGTACCCGCAAGGGCAAGGATTCAAGGCAGCAACAAGCATGAAGTCGGCTGGAAACGTCGTGCTCCTCATCGCTCGAGAGATCGTAACAATTCGATCTTCCAAGGGCTGGCGCATCACCTCGAGCGTCTTTCGATTGAATTCAGGAAGCTCGTCGAGAAAGAGAACCCCATGATTAGCTAAAGAAACTTCACCAGGCGAAGGAGGGCTACCACCACCAACGAGCCCAGCGTCGGAGATTGTGTGATGAGGAGAGCGGAAAGGCCGCTGGGCCATCAACGCTTGTCCAGTGCGAAGACGCCCTAGCGCCGAGTAGATACGAGTAGTCTCAATCGATTCACTTGCTGACAAGGTAGGCAATATCGTGGGCAATCGCTTTGCAAGCATCGTCTTCCCTGACCCGGGAGGACCGAGCATTAAAAGATTATGGCTGCCAGCTGCAGCGATGGTTAAAGCTCGCTTCGCCATCTCTTGTCCGCGGACGTCACTATAGTCGACGTCGTATTTGGAAAACGCCTCAAAGATCTCGTTCAATTTGGAAGGTACAGGATCAATTGCAAGCTCACCTCGAAGAAAGCCAACAGCTTCTTGGAGCGAATGAACGGGAATAATATCAAGCGACTCAACTACGGCCGCCTCTTGTGCGTTCTCAGCAGGAACGATCATCCCTTTGATTCCCGGTTGCTTGGATGCTGCCATCGCCATCGAGAGAACCCCTTTGACGCGACGCATCTGCCCCTCCAAGGAAAGTTCGCCTACCGCAGCATACTCACCTAACAAGTTGGATTGAAGCTGATTGGAGACTGCGAGAATGCCCAGCGAAATGGGAAGATCGAAACTCGAAGCTTGCTTCGGCAATTCCGCCGGTGCTAAGTTGATTACAAGCCGATCATGTGGAATACGAAACCCAGCGTTGACCATCGCGCGTTCAACGCGGTGAGTGCTTTCCTTCACAGCTTGTTCCGGCAGACCAACGAGTATGGTCTTTGGCAAGGCGGCCGAGGACAGATCGACCTCTACCTCAACGGGCAAGGCCTCGATTCCCAAAAGGGAATAAGTCTGTAGTTTTGCTAACATGGTGGGCGTGCTTGAGAAGGGCGTTCGTTTCGGGATCTGCCCATCCTATCACCCGTCTGCAAGAAATGGAATCTCCTGTCCCAACAGTCGCGGCAAACAGTCGGCCAACGCAAATCCCTTCCGATAGGTGGGCGCCACCGATCACGAGCCCCAATAGGCACCGAGCCGTTAGTGGGCACCGAGCCGTTAGCACGAGCCATTCGTGCACAGGGAGCCGTTAGTGGGTGCCACTGATTAGAGCCGCTAGTAGAGCCGTTAGTGGGTGCCACCGATAGCACCTCACTCCTAGGTGGGTGCTACCGATCGCCACTCTTAGGTGGGCGCCACCGATCACCCCACCGATCGCGACTAACACTTCGTTTAACAGTCAGCCCGGCAGGCGTACTCCCCAGCGAACTGGTTTGCTCGCTAACCCCACCGGCAAATTTCTTTCACCATTTTCTTGCATCCAGATCCCGACTTGCTAAGTTGATTGGGTCTACACCCCGAACCTTGGAGTTATCCATCATGCCCAGCACGCCCCGCTGTGAGCAGTTCGTCCCTGACG
>JALOQZ010000155.1 GCA_025459245.1 Pirellula sp. | reverse complement strand
GCAGTTCGAAGGCTGCAATCGACGGCGTATCCGATTGCTCACCAAGGTAATCTTCGATAAGTCGATTTTGATACCGCACTGGCTATAGATGAACTTTTGAAACAACTCGAATTGTTGGGGCGTAAGTCGTTCCAATTCGTTCATGACAGTTGCCTAGGGTGCTAAATGCCTATCTGAAAACCATTAGCCGCTCTGGCGCTAGCCATGGTTTCCGATGGTTTTCGAATAGGCTCTAAATGCGAAACTTCGCGATCAAGTCTCTTAAGCTCTGGGCTTGCGCTCCCAATTGCTCGGCGCTCGCAGCCATCTCTTCGGAGGCTGCCGCGTTGGACTCGGTCGTCTCGGAGACGCTTCGTATAGCAATCTTGACTTCTTGGGCATTGGCCGCGAGGGCTTCGGTGGAGGAAGCGATTTGACCGATACCGTCTGCCGTATCATCGACGGACTTTAGAATTTTATTCAATGACTCGCCCACTTTCTGTGATAGGCTAGCCCCTTCCTCGACGCGTCGCGAGGATTCCTTGATCAGCTTGGTGATCTCTTTCGCGGCTTCGCTCGATCGCTCCGCCAGTTTTCGAACTTCATCGGCCACCACAGCGAAACCGAGGCCATGTTCACCGGCCCGCGCCGCTTCGATGGCAGCGTTAAGTGCGAGCAGATTGGTTTGACTCGCGATCTCGCTCATGACTTGAATGATTTCATTGATCTGTTCGCTCGATTTTTGGATGAGCTTCATAGCGTTGACAGCTTCGTCCACCGTTACGCCACTTCCCTTAGCAAGCTTGGAGGTTTCTGTCGCCTTCGACGTTGCGGTATTGGCGTTTCTCGAAATGACTTCGATCGCATCGATCATTTGCGCGACGCTGGCAGTCATCTCTTCTACGGAAGCAGCTTGTGATTGCGCGCCTTCGCTGAGATTGACACTGCTTTCCGCAATCGTTCTTGCGCCTTCATTCTGTTGCTGTGCAGCGGCCATGACCTCGCCAATGATCGATCTAAGATCGCAAATCATTTTGCTAAGACTGCCTCCTAGCCGTCCCATATCGTCGCTACCACTGACGGTGACCTTTTGAGTTAAGTCACCTTTGGATGCCGCATCGACAGCGATAGACAGCTCATTGACTTTCTCTTCGAGAATCCGCTTCTCTTCGGCTTGGGAAGCTTGAACGGCGTCTTCGCGTTCCTTGGCCCGAAACTCTCGGAGGGCATCTGCGGTGACATCTGCGGCTAGCTTGACCACTTTGGTCGTGGTTCCATTTTCATCGATCACGGGGCTGTAAGCAGCCTGCAGAAAAACTTCACGGCCTCCTTTGCCAATTCGTTTGAACCGTCCAACCTTGGCAACTCCTTGTCCAAGCTCGAACCAGAAGTCGCGATAGGCCGACGAGGTTCGATACTCCGGTTCAACAAAGAGACTGTGATGGCGACCTTTGATCTCATCGAGACTGTAGCCGATGGTTTGCAGGAAATTCTCATTCGCCCAAAGGATGGTTCCCTCTACGGTGAACTCGATCATGGCCATGGAGCGACTAAAAGCATCGAACATGGAGCTCTTGGATGCTTGAGCGTTCGCCCTGCTAACTTTGGTAGTTGTAGATGGTGTCTTCTTCACTGGTGCTTTCTTCACTGGCTTTCGACGAACACTATTGGATTTGGAGTTATTGCTTTCGGCCATGGCAGGTAAACCAGACGAAGGAATGAAAAAAGGATATTCGAACAGACGTCAAGCGAAGGAATCGGGCTCAACTCTCTTGGGAATGGCGAGGAAGTTCAGGGATCGCGATGGAGCTCACCCGCTCCAGTTTCTGTGGGTCAAGCAGCTCATTGACGTCGAGCAATACCATCAACTGCTCCCCGACGCGTGCGAATCCAGAAATGTAGCTTGACCCGGCCCCCGTCACGGTTTCTGGAGCGGTATGAACGGAATCGTGCGCAATTCGAATGACTTGGGTCACCGTGTCGACAGTGCAGCCAATGACTCTTTTGCCGACGTTCACTACCATTGTTCGAGTGTCGGCATCCGCTGGCTTGGGTTCCAGCCCGAACAGCTTGCGGAGATTGATAATCGGAATGATGGAGCCGCGAAGGTTCGCCACCCCCTCTACGTAGTCGGGAACTTGCGGTGTCCTGGTGACTTGCCCGAGAATGACGATCTCTTGGATCTGGCCAATCGGAAAGGCATAGGTTTGATTCTCTATCCGGAACGCAACAAACTGAGATACGTCCCGCGTGATATTGTCGGAAACGACGTTTGTAGTTTTCAAGATGGGGTACCAATGACAAATACCAGATCTCAGACAGCGTCTGAGGAAGCGTTCACAATCAAGAATAGTCGGAACCGGTAAAGACTCAAGAAAACAGCGCGATAATAGGTGAGAATCGGCCGGAGACGCTCGCCGCAACCCCCTATCAGAATGCTTTGACTCTCAATAAGAAAGGACGGGCCTGTTAGCCCGTCCTTTTGAAATAGTCGTTGATCGCTCGCCGTGTTGCAAGCCTAGGCAGCATTGCGTTCGGCACGCATTCGCTTCTTTTCTTCCATGCTGGCAAGGTCGACGACGTCGGTAGCCAAACCAGTCGCTCGAAGCAGGCGAATGACCGCATAGGTGATGTCAAATTCCCACCATTTGTGACCGTGTTGTGCCAAGCGAGGATGAGCATGGTGATTGTTGTGCCAGCCTTCGCCGTAAGCGATGATGGCAACCCACCAGTTGTTGCGGCTGTCATCTTTGGTCTCGTAGTTCTTGTATCCGAACATGTGCGAGGCCGAGTTGACGAACCAAGTTGCGTGAAGAACGCCGACCATCCGGACGCAAACAGCCCAGATCAGCCACGAAACTGCGAGCTCCGTGCCGCCGATAAGATAGCCCGCACCGGTAATCATGGCCGCGAATGCAATGTGGATGGGTAGGAACCACTTTTCCAAGGTCATAAGGAACGGTTGCTTGAGCAAATCAGGCACCCACTTTCGCGTATATCCCTTGAAGTCACCGTTGTCGGTGGTGAACGCCAACCAGAACATGTGCGCCCACCATGGACCATCGTGAGGCGAGTGCGGATCCCCCGGTTGATCGCTGTACGCATGGTGCTTTCGATGGTTTGCGGTCCAAGAAATCGGACCACCTTCGCCAGCCAGCGTGCCGATGAGGGCGAGGGTGTTATAGAGCCACTTGGGAACAACCAACCCTGTGTGGGTAAGAAGCCGGTGGAAACCAAGGCATATCCCTAAACTACCGGTCATCCAGTGAAAAAGAAATGCCAGGCCTAGCCCCGACCAAGTAAACGTCCAAGGTGCGAAGAGGACACCGATGTGTAAAGCGACCAACCATGCGGTCGGCCCCCACTGAATGTGATAAATTTCAGGGACCGGCGAAGGCTTGCTACCACCCGATACTCCCTTGTGCGAGACGTTGCCAATCTCGTCGACTATCGGCTGAACCGGTGCGACCAAGTTTCCGGGGTGGTGGTTCCGGGCTTGGGGTCCGGCTTCATGGTTTGGGGTGGAGCCTTTCATTTGGCTATTTCCTTTTCCTTGAGATTCTTCGTGACAACCCATCGATCGGATTGTCTTGGTTTCGAGCCGCCATGCTCTCGTCTCGTTCTGACGGATCGCGGCTCCCTGCGGATGCGTGCGGCTATAAAGAATAACGTTCGCCCCCAGATTCCTATGTCGAGGGTCTGTCATCGCTCTGTCAAAGATATGTAAAACCTGGTTTTCAGAGCCTGTCACTGAGCCGGTGGATGTAGTGACCCGGCCCTAAGGTTTTCGCATGCCGTACATACCCCCAACGGTTCATGACTCGCTCGCTAAGCCGATCGGAAATGGCTTGGCAAACCACCGCTTGGCATCGCCGGGCCTGTGCAATCCAAGTGACTATCTCGACGCTTCGACGGAGGGTTGCATAGGGTGTTTGCGGACCGCACAAAAGGTACTGGACCGCCATAAACCCCGGCGTTCGCAAGGGAAAAGCGTAAAAAACGCGACACTCTCCCGCTTTGGCGCGTGGCTTTAGTGTGTCGACCAGCACATCCCACCGGCTCGCCATTGGCGGAATCCACCTGGGGACGAACTCAAATGCAAACAAACCACCCTCGTCGCTCAGCCGACGAAGCGAAAATTGGGCGTAACGATAGCGAGCGACCTGTTGCCAGAGAGGCAAGTCGCATAGTGTGGAAGAAATGTCCCGTGCGGAAGAAATACCCGGTGGGGGCCACTGCGAATCGCAAATCGACGGTGGGGGGGCTTCGTCAAACCGAAGCTCCCGCCGCTGGTATGGACGCATCCAGCTGGCTAAACGCCAACTGCGTCCCTGATTCGTTCGCTGAGTCAACCGAAACGCTTAAGCAGCCGAAGCCTTCTTAACGTAAGCGTTCAAGCGGCTCTTGGTACGAGCGGCTTTGTTGACGTGAATGATCTTCTTCGAAGCGGTCTGATCCAGCATCTTGCAGAGCTTGTTGTATTGCTCTTTCGCTTCGTCAAACTTCTTCGCAGTCACAGCTTCACGCAATTTCTTGATAGCCGTTTTCAGCTGCGATTTGGCAGCACGGTTGCGAGCGCGTCGCTCCAGGGATTGTCGAAGACGCTTCTTAGCGCTTTGAATATTCGGCACAGTAAACTCCAGCGAACCCGTTGGTTCCCAAAATCGAAAAAACTTATACAAAAGTCTTGGGTTTGGTATCTTCGCAAGGAAAGTCGATCTTGTCAACTTGAAGAGGGGGGAATCGGAGATTAGGGTTAAGGGACATCCGACTGGACGGACGGCCACCTCCTGCCTTGCGATTTGCACCCATGAGCTTTTTGTTTCCACTTCTTCCTTATTTTTGGCTCGCACTCCTACTGGGGGCGATTCTCGCCGTCATCATCGCGGCGGTGCGAGGTCGGCCGAAGAAGCCTAAGAAGGGGAAAGCCGAGGCGGAAGAAGCGGCGGCGGCCGACCCGTTTTCCGGCTCCGAACCCGTCTTGGACTTCGGGGATGAGCTTTCTCAAATGGAGAACAAATAGTTCTCTATCTTTAGGTTGCCTCATACTTTAACGTTTAGGTATGAGGCAAACACTTTTTCACATTCCCCACGCATTTCTCGGTCTCCCGGTCTTCGGTCTTGTCAGCTGGGGCTCTCTCGTTCTCGTGGTCATCGCAGTTCTTGCGATCCTCTCGGCAGGCTCTGCGGAGAATCGGCAAGCGATTTTCAAGAACAACGGATTCGTTTGGGGGGCGATGCTTCTTCTCAACGCATTCTTACTTCCTAGCATCGAAACCCGCATCGAGGATTGGCCCGTAGGACTCCCGATCCGTGGCTACGGGGTACTGCTGATGCTCGGGGTTTTGTCCGGTGCTTGGGTGGCCTTGCGCCGCAGCAAAGCCCGAGGAATATCGACGGAGTCGTTTTTCTCTCTCGCAACTTGGACGGTCGTTGCTGGAATCTTGGGAGCAAGGCTTTTTTATGTTGTTCAATACTGGGACGAGATGGAGGGGGAGACGCTTCCTGCAAAGCTCGTATCGGTTCTTCAAATCACCGAAGGGGGCTTGGTGGTCTACGGAAGCGTCATCGCCGGTCTTGCCGCCATGGTCTTTTGGACTTGGAAGAATCGGGTATCGATTCTTCTCGTGGCCGATGCGGTCACACCTGCATTTTTCTTGGGGCTGGCTTTCGGAAGGATCGGCTGCCTGCTGAACGGCTGTTGCTATGGGGGTATCTGCGAAACCGACTTGCCCTCGATCTCGTTTCCCTCTGGGTCTCCCGTCTACGAGGAGCAACTGTCGAGCGGCCGCATCCTCGGCTTGGAAACAGAAGAACGGCGAATTGTTTCGGTGTCACCTGACTCGTGGGGTGCGAAAGCTGGCGTGCAAGCGGGCGGGACAATCGATCGACTCAGCTGGACTCCTGTCGATGGCCCTCGCCCCGAGGAGCCATTGCGCCGACCGGCCTTTGAAGGTGTCTTGGTTGTCGATGGGAAGACGTATTACATTCCATCCGAGGAGCTGCCAAAGTCGTCGATACGCGTTCATCCATCCCAGCTTTATGCTTCGATAGGCGGGGTAGTGCTCTTCCTTTGGTCCATGGCGTTCTCTCCGTTCCTAACGCGGACTGGAACTCTCTTCGCAACAGGGTTGATCGCCTATGGCGTTATCCGCTCGATGGAAGAATACATTCGCGTGGATGAAGGGGGGCAGTTCGGAACGGAGCTAAGTATCTCGCAGTGGATCAGCGTTGTCGGCATCGCGATCGGTATCGCAATCTGGTGCTATGCATCGTCGAACGGTCGTCCTCGACCGTTTATTGGCCTTCGCGAAGGACGCTGAGAACACTCTCAAAATCGGGTGGAAGCGGAGCGTTGAATCGCATCGGTTGCCCGGTTTTCGGGTGCGCGAACTCCAACTGATAAGCGTGCAGCGCTTGTCGCTCCATCTCGATGTTGTCGTCGCCAGGTCGAGGCGGCAATCCTTGTGCTGCCCTACGGAGCAACTGACCTCGCGTGATTTGCGCATGGCCACCATAAAGCCGGTCGCACAAAACCGGGCAGCCGATATGAGCTAAGTGCAATCGAATCTGATGCGTACGCCCCGTCTTGGGTTGAACCTCCAGCAAGGCGTAGCCTCGAAATCGCTCTTTTACTTCGAAGAAGGTAGATGCGTCTCGACTGGACGGATGGCCCGAACGGATCGCCATCTTCTCGCGTTGATATGGATGATGCCCAATCGGCTGATGTATCCAATCGCGATCTCGATCAAGGGACCCAGAAACGATCGCCATGTAGGTCTTGGTCACTTCTCGAGCTTCGAACTGAGCACACAGTTTGAAGTGCACTTCGTTCGTCTTTGCGATGGCGATCACGCCACTGGTGTCTCGGTCCAACCTATGGACGATGCCAGGTCGAGTCGCGCCTCCCGCATCGCTCAGCTGCTGAAAATGATGAGCAAGAGCAGCGGTGAGCGTTCCTGACCAATGTCCCTTCGCAGGGTGAACCACCATGCCCGCCGGCTTGTTGATGATCACCATCCCCTCGTCTTCGTAAAGAATGTCGATCGGAATATCTTCCGCGATCGGACCATCGGTGGGAGGTGGCGGCAGGAGATCGATCGATACCTTTTGGCCCGCGAAGACCTTGAACGCAGGCTTGACAGGTCGACCATCGACGGAGACCTGCTCTTCGGTGATGAGCCGTCGCAAAAAGACTCGACTGTACCCATCCAGCTTGAGCGTTAAGAACAAGTCGATGCGCTTTCCGGCATGCTCTTCACACACCTCGAGCAATACATCGCGTCGAGCGGGGAGCGTTTCGGTATTCGGTTGAGCAGGGGCCGAGACGCTTTCTGCGTCAGAATCGTCTAGCGGAAACTCAACCTCATCCAGAGGCAGAACCATCTTCCTATTCCTCTGTACCGTCTTCCTGGGTACCGTCGCACTCACCTTCGCAACCGCAATCCGAGTGAAGCAAACCTGGCTCCACCATGACCGCTTCCTCTGATTCTGGGTTGATCAGCAAACCAAACTCTTCGGACATTGGGCGCAACAAGGCCTCACCGTCGACTTCGAACAAGTCGACAGACTCACCTTCGATTTGATCTGCGATGGAATCGACGAACAGCTGTGCTGCATCGGTATCCATAAAAGCGACCACCGCAGGGAACTCCTCCGTCTCCACAACGAGCGCGGAAAGGGCATCTTCATCCCCATCTTCCGATGCGAGCGCGACGAGGGTGAAACGTTCGCTGCGGATCCATTGATCCACGGCTGCGTGGTCGTCATTGTTGATCGCTTGGATCAAACCATCCAAGCGGTTGCCTTCGTTGTCGGAGATAGTCATTGCGGAATCCTTGTTCGATGAAAAACGACAGTTTGACAGAGTGCAGAGCGAATGGCTATCTCAACCAATCAGAAATCAATTGAAAGTTGAGGAGGCTGCAAACAGGAAGAATTGCGTCTTAATCCCCCTTGCCTCTTCCCTTTGGCGATTTTACCAGCCAAAATAACGATCCTTGTACTACCAAATCCTACGCATTCTGCCGGAGAATCCTCGATGTCCCAATCGTCCCGCCGCTCCTTTATCCAAAAGGCCGCAGCCGCCAGCGCTGGCGTCGCTGCTGTCCCTTACTTTCACACCGCCGCACGAGCCACCTACGCTTCGCCGAACGATCGCTTCAAGATAGGCTGTATCGGCGTGGGTAGCATGGGGACGGGAGATGCCCGCGGGCATGCCAACTTTGGCGATATCGTTGCCGTCTGCGATGTCGATTCCAACCATATGGATCGCGCTCGCAACGACGAAAAAATCGGAAAAGGAAAAGCGGACGCTTACAAAGACTACCGACAACTGTTGGATCGCAAAGACATCGAAGTCGTCAGCATCGTGACACCGGATCATTGGCACACCAAGATCGCAATCGAAGCCTTGCAAGCTGGCAAGCACGTCTTCTGCCAAAAGCCTCTCACATTGACCCTTCAAGAAAACTTGCTCATCCGTGCTGCTTGCAAGGCGAATCCAAAGCTGGTCTTCGTTGTAGGTACCCAGCAGCGCTCCGACAAAGATCGATTCCTTCGCGCCGTCAACATGGCTCAGAAGGGGCTCCTGGGAGACATCAAGCGAATCACTTGCGGCATCAACGGTAGCCCCACCGGCGGTCCCTTCGAAAAAGGAACCCCTCCGCAACAACTCGACTGGGATATGTGGCTCGGACAAGCTCCCAAGGTGGACTACATCGAAAAGCGATGCCACTACGAGTTCCGCTGGTGGTATGAGTACTCGGGCGGCAAGTTCACCGATTGGGGTGCACACCATATCGACATTGCACTGTGGGCAGCCAAACTGACCGAACAAGGAACGGGACCGATTGAAATCGATGGACGCGATGCAAAGCATCCCGTCGAATTCAAAGACGGGAACCCAACGGTCGACAACCAATACAACACTTCGCATGACTTCAATGTCATTCACAAAATGCCGAATGGGCTTGAAATCGTTGTCACGAGCCGCGGCCGAAATGGGCTTCTCATCGAAGGCTCCAAGGGTCGGATCTTCGTCAATCGCGAGAAGATCGAAGGGCAGCCCATCGAAGAGAATTGGGATAAGGACGCGTTTACCCCAGAAGACTTGGTCAACCTCTACAAGAGCAAGAAGTTCGAAGGGCACAAACAAAACTTCTACACCTGCATCCGCGAAGGTGGCTTGCCTGTCTCGGACGTCTACTCACACCTGCAGACAATGAACATGTGCCACTTGTCGGCGATCGCGGCTCGCCTGAACCGCGTTATCAAGTGGAATCCTGCGACCGAGAAGATCGAAGGAGACGAGTTGGCCGCTTCCATGCAAGCTCGCGTGCAGCGCAAGGGATTTGAGATCCCCGTAGTCGGCTAAGCGTCGCTGCTGATCCCAAAGGTATGAGTGCTTGTAGCTGGGGGTAAGGGCATTACCTCCCCCGGCTGCCCGAATTGCCTGAAGGGCATAGATATTGTAGCCCTGGGCAACACCCAAGGACCGCACTCTCCACCGACCAAGCCACCGCCCCACTCTGCAGTTCCTCCCCTCCCCACCCACACCCCCACAAGGGGGGATTGCGGAGCAATGGCTGAAATCTAGCCAAAAACGGCAACTCTCATTTGTCTTATGGCGTTTAA
>JALOQZ010000154.1 GCA_025459245.1 Pirellula sp. | reverse complement strand
TGCGCAAGCACTCCGGTAAGCTGCACAGTCGGCCAACAGTGGCCAACCTACAACCAGCGATAAATGCTCGAGCAACGAACGACAACTGAGTCGTTTTCGAAGTACAACAACACCGACTACCAGATCTAGCGCGATCGGTGAGATAAGGGCTCGGGATATCGATTCAATATCGCCTTTAACTGCTCCACAACCTCGGGCTTCGAACTTGCAAGATTCCGCGATTCCGCAGGATCTTCCTCGTAATCGTACAGGAAACACATGAAACGCATGATCCCGAATGCGAGCTGTGGGATCTTGAAGCACCGGCACCAAACTGAGGCCATCCATCTTTTGTGGCCCCGTGGGAGCGGGCAGTCCCGCCAACTGTGCCAACGTGGGATAAAGGTCCACGCTCTGGACCAACTGCTCCGTCGTAGAACCGGGTGCAATACTAGGACCGCAAATCAACATCGGTATGCGATTCGCTTGCTCGTAGTTCGTATGCTTTGTCCAAATACCATGATCACCCAAATGGAAGCCGTGATCACTCCAGAACACGACAATCGTATTGCGCCCCAATCCCAGCCGATCAAACTCCTCCATCACAATCCCCAGCTGAGCGTCCATATAGCTGGTGCTCGCGTAATAACCGTGCACCAAACTGCGTTGGAGTTCCTCCGAGAATGGTGCTACCGGCCCCGGTGGTACTGGCTCATAAGCCGCTATTTCACCTCCGCGTTTGCCTGCGACTTTTGGTGCATCTTTTGGTTCATGAAAATCGTTCGCCAAGGGTAACGCCCCGGGATCATACAGATCCCAATACTTTTTGGGTGCAGAGAATGGCAAATGAGGGCGTACGAACCCCGCAACCATAAGGAATGGTTTGCCCCCTTTTTCTCGACGCTCCGTAGCCTCCTGAAGCTTGCTGACCATCCTTTTCGCCAACCGACCGTCCGCGTACGCATCATCTGGCACATCGGGGGCCTCCCAGGCAGCACCGCGCGGCAACTTTGGAATTCGATCGAGAGATTGATTGGTAAAGAGTGCTTCCTCTCGGGTCAATTGACCACCCGACGTGCTCTGGAGATCCACGTACTCAATGACCTTGTCTTTGATGAATCCATTGGGAAAGGAATCGGGGTCTCCTTCATTCCCATGCCCGACGTGAAACACTTTGCCCATCCCTTCGACGTGATATCCATGCTGGGCAAAGTATTGAGGCAAAGTCACTGCGTTTGGAACTTTCTCCCGAAGCTTGCTTCCCAACCCATACAAACCTGTAGAAGTCGAATGGGAACCGAGCATAAGGGTGAATCGGGATGGCGCGCAGACCGCTTGATTGCAGTAGGCTCGCTCGAATCGCATCCCTCTGGCAGCAAGACGATCGATATTCGGAGTCTTGGCGTGAGGGTCTCCGTAGCAACCCAAAATCGGTTTAAGATCGTCCACCAAGATCATCAAGATGTTGGGCCTGTCTTCCGTTCCTGCGAAGCACGGCAGGGGAATAAGAATTGCAACCGCGCATGCCAACACCAACCTGCGCGAAACTTTACAGTCAGCGAGAGATGCTTTCACTTAGCCACCTCGCTTCGCGGGGATCGAAGCCCCGACGTGTTGATCGCGACAACTTGATAGTGATACTCCTCCCCTAGCAACGCCGATTCGTCGACGTAAACCATCATTGCTAGCGGCTGCACCGGAGTGTCGCTGTACGAGTTTCCTTGAAATAAAGGACGGCCAAAGGGATTCTTCGGCATCTCGGGAACTCTCGCGATAGCCTTGCCATTTCGAACGATTACAAACTGAGAGACTCCGCTTTCCAAATCCGCTTGGCAGTCCCATTCAATCCGATTGCCGATTACCTTTACATTCATGGGAGCAGGAGGTGGGGTCTTATCTTCGATCAAGGTATCGACCATATATTGCATCCATTGCGTGGCAATTCGTTCGTTGGGAAGCCAGCTTGAGTCTTGCAACTCACCGTCGAACTTCGAGGCCGGCATGGCTTCAACGCGGGTAGGATTGGTTGCATCAAAGCGTGCTACCCAGGCTTGATCTGACGGCATACTACGCAGTGCGGAGCCGGGTTCTTTAGGAAGTCGTTGCTCCATACAAGCATCCAACCAGGGGATGGCCAAATAGCGTTGATTGCCGCACTCATGGCTTGTTAAAGGATCGATCGACAGACTGACCAACCCACCTTGGGATCGGAGCTTGGTGAAGAAGAACTCGACACCGCCCCAGACTCGAGCGAATCGACCTTCTTTATCGGTCACCCCTTCCTTGGTTCCCAAATTGCACATGATGGGGACCTGTGCAACTTCTTCGTTCAGGTTCCAAGAGGCCGGCTTGTCCCCTTCGGCACGCAAAGGCGGTACACCGGAACGAAGCCATGCCGCCAGAACCCGATCGGGGTGCAAAATGGCCATGCCGCCAGCCCAATGCCCTCCACCGCTATGCCCCCAAAGAGCCCACGGAACGGAACTCAATTCGGGATGACCGGTCAACTCCCCCAAATCAGCGAGCGCCTGCTGAAACGTTTTGTCCGAGCCGTTGCGAGGATCGCACCACAGTTTGCAATCCGCGGTCTCGGGTTGCTCGTAAACGGGACTCAGCAACGCGCAATCGTGCTTCGCCGCCAACGCTTGCCAATGCAAATCCATAGCACCGGTTTGCCCCGATTTGCAAGATCCTTCTCCGCAGCCATGTTGATGGACGACCACGCCTCGCAGCCGCTTCACACCATCGGGAATCCAAAGGGTGAAATTCGCTGCAAACGCAAGTTCCCCTTTCTCTAGGCTCTTCTCGTAACGCACTCGATAGAGAGGTGGTTTGATCTCCGGCGGTTGATCATAGGGTGCTTCTTGAGCGGCTGTGTTCCCAATTCGGGAAGTTGCAACCAAGAAGCAGAACAGAAGAAGGGATTGCCAGATGCGCATGGTGAGAGACACCTTTCGGTGGGGACCGAGGAAAGGGGCTTGAATCCGTTTTTGTGGATAAGACTTCGAGGACGGGATCGATTAGAATAAACGACCCACCGGAGCTCGACATCATCCGCTCAGTGAAAATCCTCAAATCCCTCCCCACTGCTATGACTTACCCCTGCTCTCGACTCCGCCGTTCAAGCCGCTTGATGCTTGCCGTCGTTTCGTTTTTCATCGCTGCGGGGAACGCCGTGTTCGATTCGCCAGCGATGGCAACCGATCAACCATCTCAACAAGCCAAAAGTGACCTACCCTCGACGATTGAATTCGAGAATCATGTTCAGCCCATCCTCGCTCGGCACGGCTGCAACATGGGTGCTTGCCATGGAGCGCTGGCTGGAAAGGGTGGTTTCCGACTGTCGCTTCGTGGCTATGATTCCGCCACAGATCACTTCAACATCACCCGGCAGGATCGAGGGCGTCGTATCGACCTACTACAACCGGAGGCATCGCTGATTCTGGCCAAACCGAGCGGTCTCATTGAGCACAAGGGTGGTGTGAGGCTGCCAAGCGATTCCGATGACTACCGGCTTCTTGCAGAGTGGATCGCACAAGGAGCCCCTGGCCCGAACGCTAGTAATCCCACTTTAGAGCGAATCGAAGTATCGCCAGAGCAATCGGTACTCGCGATTCAACAGTCTCAGCAACTATACGTTCGTGCTCATTACAGCAACGGGCGAATCGATGATGTCACACGGTGGGCGAAATTTACTTCAACGGACGAAGCAATCGCGACCGTGGATGAAAACGGAAAGCTGATTGTCCTAGGACCCGGCGAAGGTGCAGTGGCGGTCTGGTTCTCCAGCAAAATTGCATCGGCTCGGATTCGCGTTCCCTTCTCCACACCATCCTCCGCCGCAAAAGCGGTCGCCGCCGCCGACGGTTCGAAGATCGACCAGTTGGTCCAATCGCAGCTTCTCTCGCTGGGACTTGATTCCTCCCCACTGTGCAGCGACAGCGAGTTTCTCCGGCGCTCTTCGTTGGACGCGACGGGAACCATTCCCACGGAGGAGCAAGTTCGTGCTTTCTTGGCGGACACCGACCCGAACAAACGAGCCAAGTGGGTCGATCAATTGCTCACGAGCCCCGCCTATGTCGATTATTGGACTTACCGATGGAGCGACCTCCTCACACTCAACAGCAATCTTTTGCGTGCTGATGGGATCAAAGCCTACTACCAATGGATTCGTTCTCATGTCGAACGCAATACACCGTGGGATCAGTTCACACGCGAGATTGTTACGGCGCGCGGCGAAGCACTTGAGAATGGCGCGACAAACTTCTACGCCATCAATCAAGATCCAGAAAGCATGACCGAGAACATTTGCCAAGCCTTTATGGGACTCTCGATCGGATGCGCCAAATGCCACAATCACCCGCTGGAGAAGTGGACGAATGACCAGTACTACGCCATGGCAAACATGTTTGCACGGGTGCGTGCGAAAGGCTGGGGTGGGGAGGTAAGGGACGGCGATGCGCAGCGAACGTTACTGGTTCTGGATCGGGGTGACTTGATCCAACCCTTGCGAGGCAAGCCGCAGCCGCCAGCCCCCCTCGATGGCACTCCGCTCGATATCGACTCTCCGGAGGATCGACGCATTGCGCTCGCGGATTGGCTCACATCTCCGCAAAACCCCTACTTCACACGCTCCATCGTCAATCGGGTTTGGGCCGCTTATTTTGGGATCGGAATCGTCAATCCCGTCGATGATTTACGAGCTAGCAATCCACCTAGCAATCCCGCCCTCATGGATTACTTGTGCGAAGAACTGGTCGCTTCCAAGTACGATCTGAAGCAGTTGATGCGGAGCATTATGAACTCGCAAACCTATCAACGGAGCAGCGTCACGACGGAGCTCAACCAGGCGGATCGCAAGTACTTTTCGCACTACTATCCGCGTCGGTTGATGGCAGAAGTGATTCATGACGCCATCGCCGATGTCACATCGGTTCCGACAACCTTTGACAAAGTCGCTTTTTTGGGAGGCGACAAACGGGCTACGAAATTCTACGCCAAAGGTACCAAAGCAATTCAGCTGTTTGATTCCAGCGTCGATAGCGATTTTCTGAAAACCTTCGGCAGGAATCAGCGGCGGATTACTTGCGAGTGCGAACGAAGCGATGAACCCAGCATTATTCAAGTGCTCAACCTCAACAATGGAGACACGCTGAATAACAAACTAGCGGCGGCCGGTAGTGTCGTCGATCAACTTCTACAAGCGCAACCAGAAGATGCCGCCAAACTGATCGAGTCCGCTTATGTCCGATGTTTGGCGAGAATCCCGACGGAGAGGGAAACAAACTCGCTGAAGAAAGAATTACAAGATGCAACGGGCGACGAAAAGCGAATCGTCGTGGAAGATTTGCTCTGGAGCCTGATGAGCTCCCGAGAATTTCTTTTCAATCACTAGCGGATTGGTCTGCATAGCGCTCAATGGCTGCCTTAACGTGATCACATGGACCAAGCCATACTTCCTCCATCGTGTTGGGGTCGATCCGGTTACATCGATTGCAGTCAAGAAACTCCTATTGATTCTTTAAACTAGGGGAATTCTTTAGATTAAGTTCTTACTTTTGTTCTATCTTTTCGTGCAATTTTAAGCACGAGCCCCCTCGTACCCGAAAACGACGTGTTATCTCGAAACGCTTATGAAGCCCGAATCGTAGATAGTCTACGATTTGACCCGGTCTCATTGAGTTTAGATATACAGTTGATGCGATATGCCAAGCGATCTAGCTAGCCCCACAGAGAAAAGTATTGAAACCCCATTTGAGGTTGCCAAGGAAGTCCTGTCGCTGATCGGAAAATTCAGAACGCCGCCCATACCGGAGGTCTATGAAGTCTGGTATCGATATGTCGATGGGCAATCGGATGCTGTAAAAGAGCAGCTCGATTACGCATTACGCGATCTCGGCGAAGTCACCCTCGAGCGATTGCTGGGGATCAAGGAGCAATTCCTTTGTTCCTCATCGTTTGCAGAACTCAACAAAGACGTCACTTCTAAGCTAGGTGTTTTGACTCACCAAATGCAGAGCACGATCGACTCCAAGAAAGCGGTCTTAGACGAATTTGAGTCGCAGCTAGACAGCACATGCAGCCTCCTTGTCGAGAATCAATCCTCCGAAAATGTCCGTGAGGTTGTTGCCGATATTCGCGCCGAAAGCACGCGAGTCAGCGGACAGATATCGGAGATGGTAGCCCAGCTTGGCGATACATCGACGGAGTTGAAGAAGCTTCGCAAACAAGTCGAGGAACTCCAAGCTTCCGTTCTGTCGGATCCATTAACTGGCGTGGGGAATCGTCGCAAGTTCGAACAGGAATTGCAAAAGATTCTTGCTTCCGATGAATCTGTGGGCAACACCTACCTTTTCATGATCGATTTAGACAAGTTCAAAGAGATCAACGATACGTTTGGTCATTCAGCAGGTGATCTCACACTCCAATTTGTTTCGAAGGCTCTGGAAGAGCATATACCCAATGCAACTGTATGCCGTTTTGGGGGTGACGAGTTCGCTGTTTTTGCAAGTCTTCCAACAGAAGATGTCATGATGGCGTCGGAGGAGCTATGCAATTACTTCGCTGTCAATGAAGTCACGATGGAAAGCGATGGCAAGCTGTCTTGGCGGGTCACCATTTCCGGAGGAGCAGCCATTTACCGCGTCGACGATTCGTCGGAATCGCTGAAGTCAAGAGCAGACAAACTTCTTTACAGTGCGAAGACTTCAGGACGCAAAAAGATTCTGGTGGAGAGGGAAAACTCGCGAGCTAAAGCGTCGGGATAAAACCGCAGGACCTGGACAAAATTCATTGAGTTATCCGCATGCGATGCAAGGGAGGTGATTTCGTCAACGAATTGCAAATCTCCTTGAATTAGATACGAGCAATCGGCTCAACCGCATTGTTGTTACCAAGTACAGTCACCTTCTCGAAACGTCACGGTGTACCCAATCGGTAGGGAAGGAATCAAAAGCCAAATGAGCCCAATGAATCATGGAGCCAGTCAACATCCTCGGATGCGTATAGATCATCGATGCGTTCCGCAGTACTATCAGGTTTCGCCTTTTCTTTCAATAGTTTTGCAGACTGGGAGCTATTCGCTGCCTTTGCTATTGCTGGCTCTCCATCTCCCATAACACTCTGCTGAGCAGGGAGCGAGCTGGGCGCGAATGCGACTCCTTGAGCACTCAAGTTTCCAGAATTGAGAGCAAACTGTAATGATGCGGACTGACTGCCAGAAACACGGCTTGCGGATGCGTCGTAACGATAAAGTCTGTCACGGCCGGCATCGACGATCCAGATCGAAGACGGATTTGCAGGATCCAATGCCAACCCAGTCGGCTGGGAGTTCAAGGTGTCGATGGACCAATTACCCAAAGCGTTTCCATTCAAGGAATATTTGTAGACACGATCCGCCGACGCGTCATTGACAGTCCAAATGGAGACCCCATCGGTTACGATGTCTTTAGGGTTGGTATTGCCACTTGCAAGCGGAAAGCTCCCGGTTGCTGCTTGCGAACCGGTTAGTCGCGTCACGGCGCCTGCATATCGATAGACACGATCTCCGCGATTATCGACAATCCATATGTCGGTACCATTGGTAGCGATACCCTCTGGCTGTGCGTTGCTTGGCATGGAGCCTGCCGACCAACTCCCTAATAGCACTCCTGACGGACTATAGACAAAGACGGTTCGGTTGCTATCAACAACCCAAACACGATCTCCTGCTGGAGAGGTCACAATCCCTCGAGGTGTGGAGTTTGCTGAGCCTAGTGCGTAATTCTCTATCAACGTTCCTGTGCTGGAGTATTCGAAGGTTCGATTTTGCTGAGCATCGTTCACCACATAGAATTGAGTGACAGGAGTGTCATTATCGGTATTGGTGAACGAGAAATCCCTTGGGTTCATACCGCTGTAATTCGGATCGTCGCTAACAATTGGTAGCAGTATCAGGCTGTACGCAACCGAACCATCGATCGCAGTATCGTCAACTCCTCGAACCACAATGGTTTGCGGTGTGTTCCAATTGTTGGCATCGAAGACCAGATTGTTGACACTTATTGCACCCTCCGTAGCGTCCGATATGGCCAACGGAATCGTCACCGGAGCGGATGGTCGGCGGGATAATGCAACTTTCACAGAAGCTGTTCCGCCCCCTTCTGTCGTTACCAACGAATCGCTTGCCGAATATCTCACTCCGGCCTTTGCTTCGGTCCCATAAACGACGTTGATCTGGCCGGACGCAATCAATCCGTTCACATCTGCATACGGAAGTCCAATTCGGAGATCATCGAATCCGTCCTTGTTGACGTCTCCAATCATGCTCGATCTCATGCCAGAACCGTCAAGGTATCCGTTGAATACTCTCCCCGTTACACCATCCCCTCCACCCGAGACCAACAAACTCGCGGTATCGATTCGGCCAGGAAGCAAACGGCTCCCATAAATCAGAAAGGTCTGGCCTGCATTGGAAATGCCATTCGGGTCCGCGGATGAGCTTACGACGACAATCTCGTTGATCCCATCGCCATCGAAGTCCCCTCCCAACCCGGTTCCGCTAAGCGACATGCCGGCGGAGGCGCCAATAATTAATGTTCCCCAATTGTTCTCAATCGCCGACGCCGGAATCAAAGCGGGAAAAGGGGACTGACTGCTCGATCTTCCTTGCACAACATAAACGGCCCCTGCGGTTGTTCGATCCGGCAAATCGTAACCGCTCGCACCTATGAGCAAGTCGCTGCGCCCGTCGCCATTGACATCCCCAGCCTTGCTGACAGATCCGCCAAGCAAGTCAGACGCTGCGGTACCTTCGATAACAAATCCGTTGCTCCCGTTCAGCCCGCTCACGCTCAATGTCGCAGGAGCGCCCGATCGACCGTATGCCGTGCTGCCGTAGAAGATATAGACTGCGCCCGCATTGCTCAAAGTGGGCGTGTCAAAGCTGCTTGCGGAAACGAACACATCGTCAATTCCATCTCCATTTAAGTCACCTGCATCGCCAACCGAAATACCAAGCGTAGATGAGACCGCAGGACCAAGAATGGTCAATCCATCGATTCCGTTCAACGTCGCCACATCAACGACCGGTGGGAACGATGTACGACCAAATACAACATACGCTTCCCCTGTCGAACTATTGACACCAGGTGCACCGATGATCACATCATCAAAACCGTCGGCATTGAAATCACCCGCCGACGACGATCGACCACCCAACCCACCGGCAATCGCGGCGTTGATGGTAAAACCGTTGGCTCCGTTTAGATTCGCCAATCGAATCAAACCATCGGTTGCACCGTCCAAGGCGTCTACATTTGCTAACTCCCCTCCGAATAGGACATATGTTTGACCTGCGTCGTTCCGATCGGGCGTCGGGGATGCTGCGATCGCCCCAATCACAATATCCAAAAGTCCATCACCGTTCATATCGCCAGCGCCACCGCCGAACAATCCCGTTCGATCGAACAGCTGAATCCCTTCCAGGCGATAGCCGTTCGTTCCATCCAAACTTGTCACATCCAGCTCTGCAGGAAAGCCCCCGCCTAACTCTTTCCGACCGAATACAAGGTAAACCATTCCCATCGGCCCCACCCCGATGTCACCGGTTACCGACACGATAAAATCATCGACCTGATCGCCGTTGACATCGCCAATGTTCCGACTTGAGCTTGGTCCGGTGAGCTCTGCATATTCATCCTGACCATGGATCACAAATCCTCTCGAACCATCGGCACCAAGGAACGCATGCAAATCAAGCTCTGCATCGCTCTCCGCCACAGTGCGGCTTTGATCACCGAAACTCCCAAGCCCCAACGTTGTTGCGGAATAATTCTTGTTACCCGAGCCGGATACACCCAAGTAGTAATCCCCCGCTGTTGTGGCTCGGTAAGTCAGACCAGCGTCGTCTCGCGATGCTGGATCGCTGACCGCTATTTGATTTCCTGTCGCATCAAACAATCGCAGCACAGCATTCAACGCGTCCCCGCCACTTTTCGGCTTCGAGATCGCGTTCACGACTGTACCTGAGGCAAGTGTGAATCGGTAAAGATCGACATCGAATGCCTCTTGGACTCCATCCCCAATCCGAACATTGTATTGATACGAAGTACCCGGCGTTGGCAATGAAAGTTGCTTCGCTGACACCAGGAGATCACCAACATCTAAACTCAACTGCAATCGATAATCCACCGGAACCGTACCGCTCCCACTGCTGGCTTGGTTCACGTTGTAGGCT
>JALOQZ010000153.1 GCA_025459245.1 Pirellula sp. | reverse complement strand
ACTTCGTTTTCGCGACGGATGATCGTCCCTTCGAATCCTTTGAATACACCTGACTTCACTCGCACCTTCTGCCCTGGTTGCAGTCTCAGCTCGGGAGCAAGCGGAGCGTCGGTAAGAATCAAATTTCGAATCTGCCGAAGATCTTCGACCAACTCATTCGGATTCGTCACTTCCATCCATCGACTAACGCTCCCCGTGCAGACAGCTCGGTAACGCTGTTCGTTGTCCCCTCGCATAAACACGTAATTTGGGAAGAGGGGCTCCATGCTGGTTCGAAGCCGCCCTTGCGGAGAACGATACCGCCGGGCGATCGTCGGCCCGTAAAAGGGAATATTCTCATCCAGCAACTGACGCATCAGCTTCTTCTCGAAGCGAGCCAATGTGTAGAGAGCGAACCATGTCTCTTCGGAGGGGGAGTCTGGGGATGCCCCGGTTATAGGGGCGAGAGAGTCGAGCAAGTCCAGTGGCCAAATATCGGCTTCAGGCTTCAAAATCGGCATGTCTAAGGCCCACAAATGACATCAAAAGGACAACGAGAAAGAGAGCGACCTTTTCCTCTTCTTCGGAATCTGGTAGTTCCTGACTCCGATCGATCCTTCAAGAATCATACGCATGTGGAAGAAAGGTCAAGTCGGCGACCGCAAAAGTGCTAGCAAGCCACCTGCATTGCAAAATACAACCTGTTTCGTTGCAGAAGAATCGTCACAAACCCGATAGGTTGACTAATCGGATTTTATAGACGCAAGACTAACGATTCATTGTTCCGCTTTCCCCAAGTCCAATCGATGGTCCGACGGCTCCACAGCTTGGTCTTCTTGGCGAGTTGGTTGCAGCTCTTTGTGTCCTGCGGACTTTGCCAATCCCTCGGCCAGGATGTTGGGACCGAAGAGCAGGGCACGCTCACCCCGTTTGCCGAGCAACCGGCCGTCTTTGGGGCGTACGCGGAGCCGCTGGGAAGCAATCTTGGCCGCGAGACCCCGATCGGGAAGTTGATCAATTTGGAAGATCATGTTGGCGCGGAATCGGTCTACATCCCGACCGGCCAAGGCGAAGAGCTTGAGCTACCCCCTTCCGAAACGTTTAGCCAAGCTTGGGAGCGGTATCCTGCGAGCCGTATTCTGTTACCCAGGCTCCGCCATGCTGCTCACCATCGCTACACGGAGTACCGCCAGGACGAAAGTACATTTAGTTTTTTGCCCGGTACGGGCGAAGAGCTCGGCTGGATCGACTTTGAGTCGACGCCGTATCAAGCAAGCGGCCAAAGGAGCGGATTTTCAACCGGGATCGGGATGCACCTCCTTTCGGGACCTGTGGTCGTCGACGCACCACCGCGTCTATACGACTTCAGTTTCGGATATCAACGTCGCGATGCCTGGAACGAATTTTTGAGCTACGATATCGCCGCGAGTGTCGGGGTGTTTAGCGATTTCGAAGGAAGCGCTCGCGAGGGGGTACGATTCCCTGGCCACGCTGTCGGGATGCTCCATGTTTCGCCAGAGATGGATTGGGTCTTTGGCGTCGATTATTTGGACCGGGGTGATATCAAGATACTTCCCGTCGTCGGGATCTCCCGCCACTCAGAACGCCATCCCAGCATGCGATTCGATCTGGTTTTTCCACGTCCTCAAGTGGAACTAGCCCTGGGCTCTGGTCGGACCTTTTACGTCGCAGGTCGTTTGGGTGGCGGAACTTGGGATATGGAATTTCCCAACGAGCAGGGGGACGTCCTCACCTATCGCGACTATCGTCTGTTATTCGGATTGCGAAGCCCGAACGGAGATGGGGCAAGCAGTATTGAAGCGGGATATGTGTTCGGTCGCAAAGTGGACTTTCACACATCGAGCGGTGTCGCGACCCCCGACGACGCTTTTGTATTGCGGTTTGTCACGCTCCGATAGGGTTCGCCGCAAACTCCACGAACCCTACATTTCATTGATCGCTCCGATCGAGAACGTGTAGAATAGACCGAACCGCCCTTCCTTTCCTAAACCAGGATGCAGGTTGGAATACGGCAGCGAGAAGATGGCTGCCACACCAGACCGACATTGCATCCTCCCGCCAAATATGCAAAGCCGAAAGATTCTAGGCGAACTCCAAACTCGATTTGATATCGCAATGCTGCTCGCGGCCCTGCTGATCACCTTTACTTGGGCAGACGCTTCGAGCGCAGACGATCGGGTGCGAAGTTTCATAACCAATCATTGCGCCGATTGCCACTCAGCCAACTCGCCTGATGCGGGGCTTGATCTTGAAAATCTCCCGATCGATCTGCAGCAGCCGGGAGACGCCCTGCGTTGGACGCGAATCGTCGACCGCGTTGCCTCGGGCGAGATGCCACCAAAAGACGTGGATCGACCCGAGCCCCATTTGGTCGCTGCGTTTCTCTCTAGCAGCTCGGAATTGATCCGAACTTTCCAGAAGAAGGAGTACGAACAATTTGGGCGCGTTCCTGCAAGGCGACTGACGAATCTACAACTAGAGCGAACGTTGCATGATCTGCTCGGCGTCGATATTCCGTTGGCAAGTGAAATGCCGGATGAAGCGAAGACGGGGGAGTTCAGCACCAATGCCGCAGGCCAAACGATTTCTCATTTCCAATTGGAAAGCCATTTGAAAGTCGTCGATCTCGCGTTGGACGAAGCGTTTCGGCGATTGATAGCGGACGACGATGATTACTTTAAACGAGAGCTTGCACCGAAGGACTTCACCCGAACTCGCGATCGTTGTCGGGAGCCCGAGTGTATCGAGGACCAAGCGATTGTGTGGTCGTCGCAATTGATCTTTTACGGTCGCATTCCAGCCACGACGGCAAAATCGTCAGGCTGGTATCGCATTCGTTTTCAAGTGCACTCGCTTAATACGCCGGAAAAGCACGGTGTATGGTGCTCGGTGCGGACAGGTCAATGCGTATCTAGCGCCCCGCTGCTTGGGTGGGCTGGTTCGTTCGAAGCGACCGAAGAACCGAAAGTCGTCGAGATCGTCGCTTGGCTACCCAAGGGACATATGTTTGAGATCCGGCCCAACGACCGGACCTTGAAGCAAGCGAAGTTCGCAGGCGGTCAAGCATCCAATGGGGAAGGTGGCGCGCAGAACGTACCTGGAATTGCACTGGATTGGCTAACGTTGGAAAGGGTGCATCAAGGACCGACGAAACAAGAAGTCCGCGAACGTTTGCTACATGGTCTTCCGATCGATGTGGTAGGCAATGGCCCCGAGCGACGTGATTTTGAAGCAAACCCAAAGCGTGGCAAGGAAGATTCAAGGGGTGAGCCAGCGGTTGTACTGAAGTCAGTCAAGCCGGAGGCGCATTTGGCCGCCGCCATGACCGCGTTCGCAAAACGAGCGTTTCGGCGACCTTCACGACCGGAAGAGCTCCAGCGTTACATTGACTTCGCGGTGGAGGAATACCGTCGCACGGAGGATCTGTCGCAGTCGCTTCGCAGCGGGTATCGATCCATTCTCTGTTCGCCCAGGTTCCTCTACATGATGGAGCCGATTGGCCCTCTCGACCCGCACGCCATTGCGACTAGGCTCAGCTACTTTCTATGGAGTTCCATGCCCGACGAACCATTAATGAAAGCGGCCGATGAAAATCAGCTTCGCTCGAAGGAACAGATCCGCAAGCAGGTCGACCGAATGTTGGCCACGGAACGGGGCAAGCGATTCATCCTCGATTTTGCCGATCAGTGGCTTGAACTCCATCAAATCGATTTCACCGAGCCCGATACCAAACTGCATCCCGATTTCGATATCGTCGTTCAAAACTCCATGTTGGAGGAAACGCGAACGTTCTTATTGGAGGCAATGTCAACCGATCGGTCGGTCGCGGACATGCTCCTGGCGCGAGATACATTCTTGAACAGCAGGCTTGCTCGGTTCTACAAAATCAATGTTCCACTTAGTGATCGCGTCGAACGAGTAAGTTTGACGCCTGAGCATCGGCGCATCGGATTGTTAAGCCATGGCTCGGTTTTGAAAGTGACCGCGAACGGAACGAATACGTCCCCGGTATTGCGGGGGCTCTGGGTTTCCAATCGCGTGCTTGGAGATCATATACCGCCTCCCCCAGAGAACGTTCCTGCCATTGAACCGGATGTGCGTGGAGCCACGACGATACGGGAGTTGCTCGAGAAGCATCGAAGCGATCCCAGTTGTGCGTCGTGCCACGTGAAGATGGATCCCCCTGGGTTTGCTCTGGAAAATTTCGATGCAGCCGGACGATGGCGAGAACGCTATCCAGCGGTGATCGATGGCAAGGTGAAGGCGGGGGCGATCATCGATCCAAGCTACAAGACGGCTTTGGGGGAATCGTTCCGCGACTTAAATGACTTCGTTCGAATTGCTGCATCGAATCCTCGAAAGCTAGGGCAGAATTTTGCGGCGAAGTTGATTGTTTATGGCACAGGAGCCCCAGTGCTCTTTGTCGATCGAGCTGGGATCGAGCGAATCGTTGACGAGAGCGAGGCGAATCGTTTCGGGATCAAATCGATTCTGTATTCTGTGGTCAGCAGCGACCTATTCTTAGAAAATTAAAAAGGGAGTTGGAGAAATGAATCCATTGAATAACGGCCGATCGTTTTGGGCCACCCAGCGTCCCTTAAGTCGCCGGAGCTTGTTGAGAGGCGCGGGGGTCGCAATGACATTGCCGTGGCTGTCGGCGATGGAGAGAGCCTTTGCCAGCGGACCAAGCGGATCTCCGAAGCGATTCGTCGCAATCACGCTTGGTCTCGGATTGCATCAGAGCAATTGGAAGCCGGAACAGTCGGGTTTCGATTATGAGCCGTCGCTCTATCTAAAGAACTTGCAGGACCTCCGTCGCGACATGACCATTATTTCGGGCTCATCGCACCCTGGTGTCGGAGGAGGGCATCGAGCCGAAGCCAGTATTTTGACGGCATCTCCCCAAGGAAGTTCAGGGCGATCGCGAAACACCATTTCCTTGGATCAATTGATGGCCAAGCATCTCGGGGATTCGACGCGGTTTGCATCGTTGGTTCTCTCCGCCAATGGGAGCGACAGTCCTTGTTACACCGAGAATGGCGCGATGATTCCGGCGATGAACTCACCGAGGGCCGTCTTTGAGCGTTTGTTTATCGACGATACCCCCGCGGCCCGAGCATTGCAGTCCAAGCGGTTGCAGCAAGGAGTATCGATTATGGATTTAGTCGGTGAAGACGCAAAGGACCTCAAACGCAAGCTCGGTGCTGGGGACCAGGATCGATTGGATGCTTTCTTCACCAGCGTGCGAGATTTGGAAAAGCGAATGCAAGAGTCGGAGCAGTGGACGAAGCGACCGAAACCTAAAGTAGATGCGAAGCCACCTGTGGATGTCGGCTCTCCCAACGATGTAATCGCGAAACAGCGGACGATGTGCGATGTCATCAAACTGGCATTAGAGACCGATTCCTCTCGGTTTATCACGTTCCATTTAGGGGGCGCTGGTGGCGTCGTGCCGATTCCTGGCGTCGAAGAGGGGTACCACAATTTGAGCCACCATGGGATGGACGAAACAAAGATCGCCCAGCTGGCATTGGTGGAGCAAGCTATAGTAGAGGAGTGGGGGCAATTTCTGCGATCGCTCAGGGATACAAAGGATCAAAGCGGGCGATTGCTCGACAACACGAGCGTGCTCCTCACATCCAACCTTGGTAATGCCTCGAATCACGATAACCGAAACATGCCGGTGCTTTTGGCTGGAGGCGGATTCCGACACGGGCAGCACTTGGCATTCGACCAGAAGAAGAACTACCCGTTGCCCAATCTTTTTGTCTCGCTGCTTCAGAAGGTCGGCATCGAAACCGACCAATTCGCGACCAGCACCGGAACACTAACCGGCCTCAGCTAACTTTGAGAAGATCGATCATAGGACCTATTCGCCCCATGCGACTCCTAGGCCCTATCCTTTTTTACACCATCCCCGCCGGACGCGATCGCGTCCAGCGGAGATGAAAACTCTAATCACCACGAATGGTCTACTTCTTGTAAACCTCGTGCTTTGGATTGCCTCCTGATTTGAGGTAGGCCAAGAGATCGAGCACTTCGTCCTGGTTGAGCGTGTCCAGCAAACCGGTGGGCATCATCGATACTTTGCTTGCCTTCATCTCCACAATCTTCTTCCGGGACACATTGGTGAAGTTAGCGGGGTCGAGCATGTTGGTGGAAACCATCAAATTGTTTCCATTAAGGTTTGCCACACGTCCTGTCACGACTGTGTCGTCGTCCATGAGAAATTGGGTCGCTTCGTATTGATCGCTGATCGCCTTGCTCGGCTCCACAATCGCGACCAGCATGTCATGCGTGCTGAATCGACCACCCGATGCGGTCAAGTCAGGGCCTTGGATTCCTCCTTGGCCGTTGAACCGATGGCACTTGTAGCATTGAGCGACCGCAAACATCTGCTTTCCTCTCTCGAAATCGAATCCTTTCGCCTTCGCTTGAGAGGCTTTTTCAAGCTCTTCGACAGTCCACTGCTTGACCAATTTGCGCGGCTCTAGATCTGCGAGAGGATCTTTCGGAGCGGGAGGTGCTCCGACCAGTTCGCCCAATCCTGCCTTTTCTGCATCTGAAAGATTCTTGATCGCCGCTTGTCGAATGTTCTCGATGAAGCCGCCAAAGGATGCACCACCACGTGCCGTTGCGACATCGTAGAACCATTGGAAGTACTGCTTTCTCAGCGAATCATTCCAACCCTTGGTCGCCTCTCGCAAGCAGAATGCGTAGTGAATTTGATCGTCAGCGGAGCCACTTGTTCGCATCTTTTCGACGCAGCGGTCAATGATCTTGGGTGCTTCGAGATAGACGAGCACACGAGCAAGTTCGCGGTCGATTCGGCTGTCCCCATCTTCGGTTGGGAATTGACCGTCGAGTTGCTTGATGATCTTGCCACGCAGTTCCGCTGTTCCATCACCCAATCGGAGAAACGAAAGCTGGTAGGCTCGCAACAGTTCCAGCTTCTCCGTTGTTGAAAGGGAAGCCCATGAAAGACTGAGCAGTTTGTTCTGAATGGCTGTTTGATCGGAGCTCTCACCTTTTCGGCTAAGTGCTACGGCCAGCGTGATGGCCGCTTGTGGGGAAGTCGCTTTGGCAACAGCATCGCGCCAGAGCGTTGGGGCTTGGTGCTCCAATGCGATACGAGCTGCCGTTCGCAACGCGCGATCGGAGCTTCCCACATAAGCCAATGCTTTGTTCAAGTCGAAAGTCCCTCGGTGCATCGCTTCGAGTTCCCGTCGCACTTGCCGAGACTTTTGAGCCTCTGCGGAATCCGGGTATTTGGCTGGAGAGACATCTTCGCTCCCTGTGTACCGGATACGGTACAAGGCGGATTGCACTTTTCGGCCCCCCACTGCCATGTAAAGGCAGCCCTCGTTTGGCGAGACGATCAAATCGGTGACGGGCATCGGTGAAGCACTGACGAATGGCTCGACTTTCGCTTCATAGGATGAATCCTTAGGCGTCATCGATACCGCATAAACGACCCCGTAGCTCCAATCGCTGATGAGAAGCGAGTTTTGATACTTCGCAGGGAATTTCGTCCCTGTTCCAAAAGCGATTCCGGTTGGAGATCCATATCCGATGTCTGCAACAGAGCCGAGGCTATCTGCGAAGTATTCAGGCCACTTGCCCGTTCCGTTTCGCCAACCGAACTCCGAGCCGCTGATGACATGATTTACACGCGTCGGACGATACCACGGAGTACCGACGTCCCATTCCATGTCCGCGTCGTAGGTGAACAAATCGCCTAGCGGATTGAAGGCGATGTCGTACTCGTTTCGAAACCCTGTTGAAAGGAGCTCGATATCACTTCCGTCGGGGTTGAGGGACAAAATGAATCCGCCGGGAGCAAGCACATTGGCCATGAATCCACGAGCATCCGGCATGCGACCGAGCATATGGTCTTCCGACCAGTGCTTGGGAACTCGGGAATAATCGATCTTCTCTGGCAGTTTCGTTTGGTTTCCAGCACACAGGTAAAGCCTGCCGTCGGGGCCTTCGATGATCGCGTGCGGGCCGTGCTCGCCACCGCCGTTGAGGGGTATGAGGTAGTCCTTCTTCTCAAACTTCCCATCGCCATCGGTGTCTTGGAATCGATAGAGACCCGCCTCTTTGTTGTTGTTCACGTCGACGTACAAGCCGTCTTTGGTTCGCAGCAAGCCCTGAGCCATCCCGATTTCGATATCCAACGCTTCGACAATCGTTTTGTCAGCGGTGGAACCGACCGGGGCTGGGGTGACTCGGTAAATCTTGCCGTACTGATCGGAGGCCAAGATCTTGCCATCCAAGTCAGGGGTTAAGCAGACCCAGGATCCTTGCTCGGCCAACGGGACTTCGTAAACGAGATCCACTTGAAAACCAGCGGGAACGCGAAAGGCGCTGGGAGGGGTCGCGCCGAGATCATAAGCCTGACTCGGGCCATGCAAAGCGGCCCCGGCGACAAGCGCAAATAGGAAGCGGAAGCGAGAAAATCGCATGTTGGACCTTGGTGAGGGTGAAGGTTTTTCAAAGAAATGCAACGATGTCCATCTTACTCCCTCACGGGCATACAACAATGCCGTGAGTGGGATGCAATGGCACTCTATTCTCCGCAAAGAAGCTAGCGACGCAACTGTTTCGTTGGCGATGCAACGGTCTAGTGAACGTGCAATTGCCTGAGTCTGGCCAATCCGTCCAGGAGGCTTCGACGTCCTCCTTGGGAGTCGATCAGGCCTGCATTCGGATAAACGTGCTCTCCTCGATCGGTGAACTGGTTCCAGATAATGCCATGAACATTCGTCTTGGCGAGCAGCATTTGAATCGCTTCCAGACCGTTGAGTGGCAAGCGACAACAGGAGGGCTCATCGTTGACAACGGGGGAAATTTTCCCTCGTGCGGTATCGCTATCTTGAAGCGACCGCTTTTAAGCGGGAGCCCCAGAATGTTCCAATGATCGATCAAATCTGAAAGATCGATCAAGTCGCGGGGCAAAGAGCCATAGGGCCAGTAATTGAGATTGAGCTCGAGCCCCAAACCGGAAAGACCTAGATCTGCGCGGACCAAGGCATCTGCAAAATGCAAAGGACTGATACCGTCCGATTTCTGCCCAAGGTACTCCGCCCACGGTGCGTCGATCGTGACGATCACCGGCGTTTTCGGATCCGCCCTTCGAACCGATTGAATGACACCGACCGCCAGATGAAGTATTTGTTCATCCGTTAGGCCTAGCGTGTTGGGGGTGTTGAGCCCCGCAGCGGCCGTCCATAAATGAACTTGTCCGCGATAACGCTCGACAACTTGGGTGGCATGTTTGCAAGTCGCGTCGTAGAGGGATTCGAAATCGTTGAATAGATAGAGCCAGCGAGGAATTGCGTGCGGCTGGAGATTCAGCAAAGGGCCCGCGAAAACGCGCAAGCTGTGGTCGCGAGCCCAAGCCAATTGTTGGTCCAGGACTCCGTATCGATCTTGTGGGTTGTCTCCCTCCAACTGACCTTGCTCCATCGAAAGATGCACGGTGTTGATCGCGGGCAGCAAGGAAGCAGCATCCATAGACCATTCCGCGGAGGGAGTCAGCTTGACGCCGAGCAGTGTGCTGAGTTGCTTCTCGGATTGGTGTCTGGCCTGGAGCGATTGTGAGATGAATGCGCGACCAAGTGGCTTGGCAGCAGCGATGGTGAGGTCGATAGCTCGCTGCGCCAGCGGTGTGCATCGGTGCAGATCGTTCGCGGCGAGAACGGCATCGACAAAGGACTCGATCGCCCGATCCATGGTCTGATGAAACACGTCGGGAAGCTTGAGTCCGATTCGCTGCCAGTCCAACGCGCGACCTCGGATCCGATGGATCGTTCCGCGAGCCAACTCCAAGATCAAAATGTAGGGAGATTCTTGGCAGCGCAGCGAGGCCGTCGAGAGGAGCAATGGGCCATACTCTTCGGTGGGCCAGACAATGGAGAGCTTTCCCGATTCGTTGACCGCTCGATCCAGAATGAACACATCGTTCTCGATTCGATTGCGGCTGGACCAAGGAATTCCCTCAAGACCGGAGACGTAGGCTGTTTGCCAGATGCTGGGGTCGTAGCTTTCGGCATTCCTGACTCGAAAACGCAACTGGCCCATGAAACGCGATCTAGCAAAGAGTTTGGAACGAAGCGGCGGAGGGGCCAAACAGGAGGACACCTGGATACAGGACGAGCAGTGTAACCGATCGATGCTGCCACCACAATTTGGGAATCGAACCACCCCCACACGTCTCGTTCTCTGTTCACCTCTCGCGACATCTCGCAATTCCACCCAACAAATCGGTTTTTCCTGTCTCGACAATAGTTGTTTCGACGACTATTGAGGTCTATACTGCAGTGACATGAAACCTAGGAGTAGGGGCTTGAACGAAATCGCAGTGAAACGCAAGTTTGATTCGCTAGCACAAGAGGCTTATCTGTCTCTGTGGCGTTCCTATGACCGTCTTAAGGCGATTGAAGAGCGGTTTTTTGCCGGGTTCGGGCTTACTCCGCAACAGTACAACGTTCTTCGTTTGCTCGAAGCGTCGGAGTCGCCGGTTCCGACGTTAACGGTTGCGACGAGATTGGTGTCGCGGGCTCCGGACATCACTCGGATGTTAGATCGTCTGGAACACGACGGTTATGTTTTGCGAACTCGGTCGAGCGAGGATCGGCGAGCCGTTTTGGTCTCGTTGACGACCGAAGGGCGGAAAATGCTGGATGACATCGCGGAGCCTCTCGAGGCCATGCACTCGGAGCAATTGGGGCATTTGTCCCAAAAAGATCTTCGGCAATTGTGCGACCTTCTTTCCAAGGTGAGAAAGCCGCACGAACCCGAGGGAAGCAATTGGTAGTTTCAAACCCTATAATCAAAACGGAGGAAACGATGATCCGAAGCGAGAACCAATACGATGTGATCGTCATCGGGGGCGGGCCATCTGGATCGGCGGCCGCGACTTTGCTGGCGAAACGCGGATTCAAAGTGGTCGTCTACGAAAGGGACCACTTCCCACGTTTTCACGTCGGAGAGTCCTTGATCCCGTACTGTTATCCCGTTTTGGAAAAGCTCGGGCTGCTACCGAAAATGAAGTCGAGTCACTTCACAAAGAAGTACGGGGTTCAGTTCATCAACGAGCACGGGAAGCTCTCGGAACCGTTCCGTTTTGAAGAGTACGATCCGCACGAACGATCGCAAACTTGGCAAGTGCTCCGCAGCGAATTCGATCACATGCTGGTCGAGCATGCACGCGAATCGGGAGTGACAGTTCACGAGGGGGCGAGAGTCCTGGATGTCTTGTCGGAAGGATCGCGGGTCGTCGGCGTGAAAGTTCGCTGCGAAGGGGAAGAGGAAAAGGAGGTGCGGGCTTCGGTGGTGATCGACGCGAGCGGCCAGTCCTCTCTTCTGATCGACCGATTTAATCTACGCGTTTGGGACAAGGACTTGCGGAAGGCTGCGATCTGGACCTACTGGAAGGGTGCAACGCGGGAACCAGGCCTTGATGCAGGCGGGACGATCGTCATCCAAACGCAAGAAAAAAAGGGGTGGTTCTGGTACATCCCGTTGCATGACGACGTGGTCAGCGTCGGTGTCGTTGCCAACTTCGACTACTTGTTCCGCAATCGAGATTCGAAAGATCCGGAGGTTATCTACAACGAGGAAGTGGAACGCTGTCCTGGCGTGAAGCCTCGCATTGCGGGGGCCGAGAGGGTCAAGGACTATTTCGTGCAGAAAGAGTATTCCTACAAGGCAAAACAAGGGGGGGGCGATGGATGGGTGCTCGCCGGTGACGCCTACGGATTCCTGGATCCGCTTTACTCGTCCGGCGTGCTGTTGGCGCTCACCTCTGCGGATGTCGTTTCGCAAGCTGTCGGGGATGCTTTGGAAGCAAACGATCCGAGTGAAGCCAGATTGCGAGTGTGGGAGCCGGAGTACAACAAAGCGATGGACCGAATGCGAAACTTGGTAATGGCATTCTACGATGGGCTCAACTTCGGTAAGCTTGTTCGAAGATACCCCGACAAGAAGAATCTCATCACCGACATCCTCATCGGAAATCTATTCGACGAGCGGGTCGATGAGCTCTGGCCACTGATCGAAGAATTGAAGCAAGAGACCGCCATGGAAATGGCGACAGCGACATAGCCTGTTGGAGACGGAACCGTGCCACTGTACGAATACGAATGCAAGCAATGCAAGAAGCAATCCGAAATCCTGGTTTCTAGACCTGACTCCCAGGTGGAGTGCCCCGAGTGCGGCTCCAAAGAGTTAGTGAAGCAGTTGAGTGTCGTCAGTGCACCGGTCATTTCTTCCGGTGGTCGATCTGCCCCGGAACCTGGCCCTTGCGGTCGCTCGGCTTGCGCGAGCGGCTGCATGTTCGGCGACTAAGCAGTCTTTGGCGATTTAGCTTGCTAAGCCCTTAAGAATCTCTCTCGACTCCGGACTGCGGATTTGTCTACTATCCCGGGTGATACCGTCTTCGTATGGTTCCCCACGGATAGGATGATCGACAACATGAGTCGTGAGAAAGAGAACGGATTTAGCAAACGCCCTCGTCGAAGAATTCGTATCAGAAAGGTTCTGCTTCTCGGCTTGATCGCTGTTTTGCTAGCTGGATTCTTTGGCATACCCATGCTAGTACAAAATCGAGGGCTGGCAGTCTCGATGATCAATCGCTACGCAGGTCTGCAGCCTATGCGAGTCGACTTGGCCGAGATCCAAGCTGGTTGGTTCCGCCCCTTCCGAATCCGCGGATTTCAATTGTCCGACGAGCAAGGAGCCGAGCTGGCAAAAATTGACGAGATCGAGACAGAACTTTCTCTCTTCAATGTCATCACCAACTACAGCGACCTGAAAACCATCACCGTGCGCGGAGCATCGGTGCATCTGGATGTTCAGCCTGGGACGACGAATTTAGAAAAGGCGTTTAAGCCCTTTATCTCGCCGACGGCTGCTCCGACGGAATCGACCGGAGGGACAGCCTCTGTTGCTGTTCCGGTCACAGGGCGTATTCGTATCGCAGACGCTGTGATTCATGCGCGGGACAGCGTCGACCTCAGCAGTTGGGACCTCGCGATCAAACAAGCGGATATTCCGATTCCCTCTGCGGAACAACCGATCCCACCTATGACTTTGATTGGCACGATCCAACAAACCAATGCTCCTCCGGGTGTCGTGCTGATGGGGGGACAGTTCAGCATTCAAACGCAACCGCTTGGACAGCCCATCGCCGCCGCGGGAAGCGATGCGAACGGATTGATGCCATTGAAAATGGGGATCGCAACCAACGGTCTGCCTCTGCATTGGTTCAGTCTGGTAAAACGACGAATGCCGGAGATCCCCATCGAAACCGTTTCAGGTTTGGCGACAGTTCAAGCGGATATCGAGCTTCACTATCAACAGCAGGTCCTAGCGCAAATTCACACCGCACAGATCGATTCATTACAAATACATGCGCCATCGTTGGTCGGCCCACGCGGGGCAGCACTCCAACAGATTCGGTTGGCCGGTACCGTGAATAAAGGGCAAGATCGGATCAAGACGGACGGACTCCAGTTGATTTCGGATGTAGGGACGTTGAAGGCGATTATCGATATGCCTCTAGTTCCCAATGTGCCGACCTTGACTCAGCCTTGGGTCATGAATGCCGACTACGAAGTCAATGGCTCGGTCGACTTGGCGAAAGTGATTCAAGTAGCTCCCGATTTGCTTCAAATGCAGGACCAAGTCGAGTTGGTTCGCGGCGAGGCCAAATTAGTTGCTTCGCAAAAACGTTCCGTCGGAGATGCGACCGTTCCCCCTGATAGCAATTATCAAATCAAACTGGGTGGGCTCGAGGCCGTGATGAACGGAACGAGTATGCGCTGGGACGAAGCGCTGAACGCCACTCTGGATGTTCGACCCGTAGCGGGTGGGCAGCCTAGCTTCAAGGCCGACTGCAAAGCCGAATTCTGCAGCATCCAAGGTGAAGGGGATTTGGTTCAAGGGCAAGTTGCTGGTAGTTTCGATCTGGCTAAGATGCAGCAACGGCTATCGAAATGGTTCGCAATTCCTGTTCAAAGCTTAGCGGGAGCGGCCGAATGTCAATTCGCATGGAAACAAGACGAAAGCAATCGTCTTATAGCGAATGGTGCTCTCAAGACGACTCCCGTCCGAATGGTAACGCAATTCGGGCAGTTGAACGAACCCGCATGGGAAGGTGACCTGCAGCTTGTCGCCCGAATCGATAAAGGAAGCTTGATCCAAATCGATCGAACTTCGGTGCAACTCAAGGCCAACACGGAGATGCTTTCGGCATCGATACAGGAGCCTGTTTCGTTAGTAGCACCGACTCCGGGCATGGCGCAGTTGCCGCCTGCTGGAATGCAATGGAAACTGACTGGCGACCTTGCTGGCTGGCAACGGAGAGCCAAGATGTTCGCCGGTTTGGATCTCGGAATGGATATCGGTGGTCAGTGCGAGCTCGAAGCTCGCGGTGTTGTCGACGCATCTCATGCCGAGATATCCTTAGCGAAATTCAATGCGACCAAATTCTATGTGCAATCGGGAACAAGTCGATTCGCTGAACCACAAGTCGTTGGGCAATTCCAGGGACGAATCAGCACGAAGGATATCGCTCGATTGCAAGTCGATAACTTGTTGGTCCAGTCCCTTTCTTTTGCTCTACAAGCCAAGGATGAAGCAGGTTCGCAACCTGGGACGAGAGTCGGGCAAGCCGGTTTTCGAGTGAATCCGAATCAGCTCATGGTTGCCCTTCAAGCGAGCGAAACCTCCCCGAATGCGACGAGCATTACGACTGTCGACGGGGATGTGACCGGTCAGTTGAAGTGGCAACTTGACCCAAGCCAGATTGTCTGGGCGCTCGGGGTGGACGCCCTGAACATCAAAGCGATTCAAAAGCCGCTGGATACCACCACCAAGCTGGTGAGTACTGGAGGCGCGGCCGCTCCGGTGGCGACGGTTCTGTGGGAGGAACCGCAAGCCAAAGCGATTGCTTCCGGCCGCTATGATCTTGTGACTGGAAAACTTGATCTCAACGAGTCGCAACTCCAAACCGAATGGTTCGCCTATGGTGGCAACGCCGTACTCACGTCGACGAAAGAGAAGATGGAGTTATTGTCAAAGGGAAATGTTACTTACGACGCAGCTCGAGTTGCCGAAAAGCTTCGACCTTGGACTGGGAATTACTTAACCGTCGCGGGCCAACGCACTCAACCTCTCGAAGTGACTTGGACCTCCAACGCTGCAGCTGCAAACGCCAGCTGGGCGGATTCACTTCAAGCCAAATCGAGTATCGGCTGGGATAGCGCCAACGTGATCGGAATCCCAATCGGGAAAGCCGAAGTGCCATTGAAGATCGAAAACGGACACTTGCTGACCAAAGCCGAGATCCCGGTGTCGCAAGGAACGTTGCGATGGAATCTCGACGGCAATCTCGCCGCTACCCCGATGGCGATTGTGCAAGCCCCGGAAACGGTCATCGACAACGTGGCCATCACTCCCCAGATGTGCCAAGGATGGTTGAAGTATGTAGCTCCGTTGCTTGCAGAAGTGACCAGCGTCCAAGGCAACTTGAGTCTCAAGATCGATGAAGCGGTCATTATGCCAACCGATCTTTCCAAGCAGACCGTGAAGGGACAGTTAACGATTCATGGCGCCAATGTTGGCCCAGGGCCGCTTGCAGATCAATTGCTCGCGGTAGTTCAACAAGTGCGAAACTTGCGAAAGGGGCTGGGGGCGCAGGATGGTGGAGGCTCCGCTACCACTTGGCTTCATATGCCCACCCAAAACGTAGGATTCAATGTGCAGCAGGGACGTGTATCCCACCAAAACATGCAGATTCAAGCAGGCGATGTCGTGCTCCAAACAAGTGGGACAGTCGGAATTGATGGCTCGCTTGATCTCGTTGCCTCGGTTCCGATTCAAAAGGATTGGATTGAGAAAACGCCTGCCTTGCAATCGTTAGCCGGTCAGTCGCTGCAGTTGCCCTTGCGAGGGACCGTGCAACGTCCTCAAGTCGACTATACCGCTTTTACGTCGATTGCCCAGCAAATTGGCGGTGCAGCTTTGCGCAATGAAGCTCAAAAGCAGATGGAAAAGGGGATGAACAAACTGCTTGGACCGCTCTCCAATCAGTTGGCGCCGCTTCAGCAAGGTATGCAGCAGATGCAACAAGGCGTTCAGCAGAACTTGCCTCAGCTTCCATTGCCGAACCTCCAAAACTTGCAACTGCCAGGTTTTGGGGGTGCGAATCCGTTTGGTGGAGGGACTCCAGCGCCCGCAGTACCTCCCCAACCCTAGCCATCGTTGAGTTTGTTTACGCCTCGGGAACGACGCTGACCGTGATATTTTTGCGATCAGCAAGGCGTTCAAAGGTGGCCTGCAACTCGTCTTTGGTCACGCGTTGGTAGTTCTGCGTCGCTTGGGCAACCGTTTCATACTTTTCGCGATTCAACCAAGCGTTGCCGATGGTGAAAAGCCGATTGCCAGGTCGCTCGGAGCTCAGAATCATGCCAGAGCAGATCTTGTTCTTCGCAAGCTCGATTTCGCGATCTTGAATCGGTTTGGCCTTACCACTGCGCAATACATCCTCGAGACGCTGCCAATTCCCGCTGCGCGCTTCGGGCGTGCAAGCCATGTAGGTGCAAAACAGCCCACATTCTTCGAATTCTTGGGTAAAAGCGACGGCAGATTCCGCGAGCCCGTTATCGACTAGCTCCCAGAACAAGCGGCTACCGGTATCGTCCCCGAGAATGGAACTGAGGATTCGGTACGTGTAACGTGCGGAATCGTTTGCCCCTGCACCCAGGCTGTATTGCAGCGTGTAAGTCTGCGTGGCAGGTGGATGCACTAAAGTGGATTGCTTGTCGCGAATCGATGGTTTCGCCAGTGTTCGGGTTGCATCCGACGGGATCCAGTGATTGGTCAATCGCTTAGCATCCTCGACCAACGCGTCAAAATCGACAGCCCCGGCGGCAACCAATGTTAAATTGTTCGGCGCGTAACGTGCTCGGTGATACGCTCGCATCGCCTCTGCCTCCATAGCACCGACGGTTTCACGAGTTCCCAGCACGCGTCGCGAGAGGGGGTGATCTCCAAAGAACTCTTCCATCGCGAGTTCCATTCCGCCATAGGGAGGCTGATCATCGTACATCGCGATTTCCTCAATGATGACTTGGCGTTCCATCTGAAAGTCATCGTCGTTCAGCGAAGGACGCATCATGTCGCTCAAGAGATCGATCGCATGCGCTTGATTCTCCGGCAAGACGCTCATGTAGTAAACGGTCTGCTCTTCGCTCGTATAAGCATTAGACTGCGATCCCAAATCATCGAGCTCCCGGTTGACTTGAACGGAAGTCCTGCTCGCCGTCCCCTTGAACATCATGTGTTCCAGGAAGTGGCTCACGCCCGCCAGTTCTGGAGTCTCATCTCGGGAGCCCGTCTTGACGAAATACCCGAGTGCGAGACTGAACGCAGCAGGATTGACCTCGGCGATGATCTCCAAACCGTTATCCAGCGTTTCACTACGAAACTGCATCTGCGAGTGCTCCTGAAGGGAATTCAATTGGTTCGGGCCCGATGGTGACCATGGTCCAATTCCGAGGCGGATGGTTTCGGAAGAACTCGACCATGTTTTCGCAAGTCAACTTTTCAACCTCGGCCAGGACCTCCTGTCGCGTCGGTACACGCCCTAAATAGATCCAGTCGTATGCCATCTGAGAGCTTCTCGAGCTACTGCTCTCCTGTTCCATCACCAACGACGTACGCACGCGCGACTTCAATCGCGACAGTTCGTCCGGATCGATCCCCGAAGCAAGCGACTGAATGGTCTGCAATGTGACTTCGAGGGTTTCTTTGGCTCGCGGTGCAGTGGTTCCCGCATAGCAAAGAACGCTGCCGCATCGATCAAGCGAGTGCACCGAAGCGGAAACGGCATAAACCAAGCCGCGTTTTTCTCGAACCTCGATGAACAATCGCGAACTCATGCCATCGCTCAAGATTCCTACCAATCCCCTGCCGCGATAGTATTCGGGATGTTGGTAAGGCACCGAGTCGTATGCGAGCGCGATGTGCGTCTGCTGGCTCTCGTGGAAGATATGCTTGGTCTGCGGGAATGCGACGACAGCGGGCGGTTCCGGTGTTTTGCCGACATCCCAGTCCCCCAAGAGCTTCTCCACTAATTGGACAAGCGATTCCCACTCGAAATTGCCTGCTACACTCAGGATGGCTCCGTGCGAAGTGACTCCATTTTCCCAAAACGATCGACAGTCCTGCATATCGATCGCTGTTAAGCCTTCTTCCGTACCCAGCGAGGAGCGCCCGTAGATTTCGCCAAACCGAATGCGTTTCAGTTCCTTAAAGCACTTTTGGGCGGGATCGTCCTCGATCGACGCGAGTTCGAGAAGGCAGGATTGACGGGCTTCTTCAAGCTCTTCTTCGGGGAAGTGAGGCTCGCGAAGCATGGAAACGGCGATGCGGAGGGTGGGTTCGAACACGCTCGCCATCGATGCCATACTGATCGACGTATGCAACGTCGTTACCGAACTCGAACGTTCGACACCGAGGAAATCGAGT
>JALOQZ010000152.1 GCA_025459245.1 Pirellula sp. | reverse complement strand
GTCGTCTGCTTGGTCATTTCCCTTTGGTCCCAAGCGACGCGAATCGCCCTGGGGAGCGATCCGAGAATGAGCTGCCGCTTATCGGGTTGGTCGCTTAGTTCGCTCAACAGCGTTTCCGCCTTTTGGAAGAAAGCTTCTGCGAATGCGTTGTCGGGATTCCCGCGTCGCTCGATCCATCCCATCTCGATATTCGCTATGGCAGCAATCACTTTGTCGGTATCAGGGAATCCCGATGTGAGAATTTTGCGGAGCGCTTCTCTCGCCTCTTCGTAATTCGAGGCTTCGATATGGAGTCGGGCAACTTGCAATTGTGATTTCAAATAGTAATTCCGACTCACCGCATCTTTGGGGGGGTGGAACTCGGAAACGGCATTCCAGTGACGAAGATCGTTTTCGAGGAGTGCAAGTGCGAACTGCTTTTCGATCGTAGCTTGCCTCGCAATGCCTTCCCCTGTCACTGGGCCACCGAACAAGTCGCGATAGGTTACTCCATAGACGATCCCCATGGTTGCCATGCCGATGGCTAAACAGGCGGCTGCTCGCACAAGGGGCTTCACCCAAGCTGGCTTTTTTCGCTTTGCGACTTTCTTGTTTTGCTCTGTCGCTAGCTGCTGCAACTGCTGGGTTACTGCAAGATTGCTCAATCGCTGGTGTTCGATAACGAGTCCAGTGAATGGAATCATCTTGTCGATGCTTCCACCCATGACTTCATCGATCACATCCCTCAATGCCCGGCTCAATTCAGCTGCTGTAGCGAATCGTTCTTCGGGACTCTTGTTCAAAAGCTTATGAACAATATCGACCAGCGAGTCGGGCAAATCAGGGCGGAGCTGCTTGAGGGAGACGGGAGTGGCCTGTACGTGTTGCAAGGCGAGTGCCAGCGGCGTTTCTCCCGAAAAAGGTGGCCGGCCCGAAAGCATATGATATGCCGTTGCACCGAGGGAGTACAAATCGCTTCGGGAGTCTACCGCAAGCCCTTGGATCTGTTCGGGGCTCATATAGAGAGGGGTGCCAAGGGCAACACCAACTGCGGTCAAGTTCTGGGATTGTCCGCGGGCTCGAGCAAGCCCGAAGTCGGCGATCTTGACTTCGCCATCCGGTGTTAGCAAAAGGTTGTCGGGTTTGATATCGCGATGCACCAATCCGATCGAGGAAGCTTTTTGCAGTGCCGCGGTCGCTTGCCAAAGGATCGAGATCGCTTCGGCCAGCGGGAGTGCGCCCCTCCTTTGAATGTACGCATGCAGGTTACTACCTGGTACATATTCCTGCGCGATATAGTGGATCGAATCGAACTTTCCGACATCGTAGACTTGCACGATGTTAGGATGCATCAACGATGCGACGGCCCGAGCTTCTTGAAGAAATCGCTGTTCATGATCTTGCGATCCAACGTAATCGGAACGCATCACCTTTAATGCGACGTGCCGGTGCAACGACTGTTGAAAGGCGAGATAAACCTCGGACATCCCACCCACACCCAAGCGATGCAGGATGGAATATCCAGCAACTGTTTTGTTGGTTAGTTCAGGTGATGAATGATTGTTCATGGCTAGCGACTCCAACGCACGGCGATTCGACATTGCTCCGAAGGTCGAAGATTGATGAGAACCAAGCCGTTTTCCACATCCAGTTTAGTCGATTCTCGAAGGCGAGCATCGATTCGCCAAGCTTCCTCTGCATTTTTCAAGAAACTCAGTTTGGCAGTGGCTCGTTTCCCACGGGTCTCGCGAATCCAGAACAACGAATCAAACGATTCGCGAGGTGTCTCGTCACCCGTCCATAAAGTTCCGTCTCGGGGATCATCCGCCTCGATAGTGACATTGGGGAGATTGCTTTGCGCAAGCCAAGCCCCGGAGTCTGTCCCTTCAGATGGTAGCCGAACTGCTGTCCAAAGAACCGGGTCAAGGTCGTCTTGGGAGGTTTCCAAGGGACGCGGCCAATCCATTCCCAGCTTTAACGAAAACTTGGCGCAGCGTTCTCCATCGTGTGGAAGGGGAGTTACCAAATACCGATGCTCGAACCGCTGGTGTGTCGAAAGCCCACCCGTCGCCAAATAAATCTTGTTCTCGATGTCATCGATTTCTACCAACTCTACCAACGCTTGCATCGGAGCAGGTAGCTTCCCTTTAGTACCCTGTTGCCAAGCCGCTAACGTGGCTGACTCGTTTGCCCAAGCTGTTCGCCATACGCACTGAATTCGCTGCTGGTGCGGAGTATCGCATTCGACATCGATATCGAGCCATCGGGCTCCCTTCCAAAGTGTGTATCGCGTGATCAGTTTCATCGGCCCGACACCTGGGACCATGGTCGTTCCAGACGATTCGATCACACCGCGGACGTCGGAATTTTCTACCAGACGCAGTTCGGTCTTTTCTCGTTGCAAGAAGTCGCTCTCTTGCCATTTCTTTCCACCAAAATGTTCACCTAAAACGATCGAAGCCATGCCACTCATCCGGCTCCCTCGTTTGTTGGGCACGAATACAGATCGCAAATGGCCTTTCTTTGGGTCGATCTGGACCTCAAGATACTCATTGGCGAGAGTCCAGTCGGAATCCGCAATTCCTGGCCGCTTTCCTGTCAGCTTGCTGAGAACACCCGCTTTCGAAACGATGGGTCTCGCCGCAGCGGAGGATTGCTCAAGGTTCCTAGCTCTAACCTTCACGAAGCCGAACGGAGGCAAATCGGCGACAAGGTGGCTGCGGCCCGATTGCGTAACCGTTCCAACGATTCGCGTGGAGGAGTTCGCGTCGATCTCCCCCGGTAAATTCTCCAAAAAGACTCGCCTCGCGTGACTCGCGCTGTTGACGATCAAGTAGCCGTTGGGTTCCCCTTGCTCCGTCGTGGCTACACCAGCCCCGGCAATCTTCTCAAGCAATCGATGTTTAGCATGCTCGAATTCTGAAGCAACACCTGTTTCTAAATGCGAAACAGCTAGTTGCGCCGAAGTTGCGCGATGGGCCTCCGCATGAACCTTCTTTTCAAGCGTACTTATCTCTCGAGCGAAATCGCTGGTGATCGACTTAGGGGCAACATTTTGCCAGAGCCATGCGAGTGATCGCAAGCGTGCTGAACGAGTGATCCGTTGGTGCAAATCGAGAGTGTCAGCTTGTCGTTTAGCAAACTGGGACGGTTCCCCAAGTACGGGGATTCGGAATTGGCGATTTTGAAACGTATCGGAACTGTAAGGTTGATTGGTGCTGGAAAAGTATTTTTCAATTCGCTCCAGGGTGCCTAAGGCCGGCGAGCGTTTCATGACCGTCGCGAGATCGGAAAACGAGTCCGACATTTGGCTCGGCCAGTGCGCTAAGAGGAGCGTGGGGACGTGGTGATAGTCGAGCTGCTTGGATAAATGACTGGTGAAATGCAGAAACGTCTCCGCGTTCGATGCATCGACGACATGACCGAGTACCGCATCGATCGCATCCCCTTCGGAATGGGATTGCCAACGGATCTTTGCCGAGTCCTTTTCTGGAACGACTCCTCCGGACCAAGCGTGTATGATCGCTCCCTGGTAGCCATGGCTCAGCAACAAGTCAGGATAGAGATTGCTCCAGCCTGGGGCGAATTGACTGAATACCTTCGGCGGCTGAACGCCTAAACCGCGGTAGCTTTCAGCTCCATGTTCCAACGCTTTATCAATCCCCCAATAGCTCATGTAGCTAGAGCAAATATCTTCGTCATATCCACCGATGAGCTGCCATTGCCCTTCTTCGAGCTTTCGGCAAAGCGTTGTCCAAGCCTCCGGATTCTCATCATGAAGCCTCCGCAGGAGAGAAGCATTGGCGAGAAGGCCGATCGGTTGCGGGGATTGCAATTGCCGCGAAAACGATTCCCCCAAAGTCGTCTCTGCTAACAAGACGACTTCGATCAAGTGGATTTGCTGCGAACAATAACGATCTCGCTCTTGCGATACGGTATCAAATGCCGCTTGGATCCACCTTTCCGTTTCCTCGCCATCCCCTGCTAACGAAGCCTTCGCGGCGGACAACACTTGCTCGGAGAATGCTAACCAGTCCAAGTTCCAAGAGTACCGCAGCTTGCGAGCCATGATCTGAACTTGAAGCACCGCATAACCGAGAGCATAAAAATCCCCAAGGCATAGCGGTTCTTGTGATGGGATCTCGATTTCCTCGCCTCGCAATGCACCGACAATCGACTCCATCAGCAAGGAACGAGGTCGATGATCGCTGTCGACGGTAACACATTTACCTAGCGTTAATCGCTCTCGCTGCGGCTGATCTACTTTGTCGCGACTCCAATCAGGTATGACGACAAGCGTATTTTCAAGTTCGAGCGAGCTGGAGTCTGTCCTCTTCCACTCCGGCAGAACGCCGAGCGCGACCAAAAGTCGCGGGTCCCACCCGACGGTCCAAGCTGCGAGAAAATCGGCGGCCGTTTCATGCCCTATGCCAGCAGGCAAATCTTCAAGAGCGTAGCTTGGAACGACAATGACGGAACGCTGAATGGAGGACATCCGCGACTTTAATGTTGGTGTGATGAAGCGATGAAAGAACGAAACTACTTGGCGAGATTCAAAAGCTCTACCTTGCGGAACTCAATGGGATGGCTTTCGGATTGCAAAGAGATTGTTCCGGAAGAAAGCATCTTTGTGCCCGCTTTCTCTGCAAGCTCTTTTGCATGCGCATCTCGTTCGTCTAACTGGGGCTGTTGGTATTCCAAGACAAGCTCGCCGTTGACTTTATGACGGACGACTTCGTTCCCTCGGACTTCGATTTCTGCGGTGACCCACTGATCGCCATGGAATGTTTTCGATTTGGAATTGGTGCAGTGATTGAGGATTAGCTTCCCCCCCATGACGACATTGGTGCCTGGGGTACAAAGATTGCACGTCTGGCGAGGATTCTTTCCATCCCCCCCGAGAAACTGCACTTCGATGGATGCCGGGAAATCTTGATCCTTTGCCATCGTCTCTGGACGCTCGCCATGCAGCATCACGCCGCTATTGCGCAAAGCCCATCCTGGCCCTCCCTTGCATTGTTCTCCCACGAATCGATACTCGATCCGCAATATGTATTCGGAGAAAGTGTCTTTGTAGAAGAGGTGACCAAACGTTTCATTGAATTCGCTGTACCCTTCGTAACCCACCTTGAGAACTCCATTCTCGACCCGATAGGTGTTCGCGAAGTTTTCACCTAGCGCGTGATATCGAATCTTGGGTGTCCAGCCGGACAAGTCCTTACCGTTGAAAAGCTGAATCCACTCCCCTTTTTCGCCAGACGAATTGGATGCAGGTTCCTGGGCCAGGGCCGTCAAACTATGGGATGCGGCGGCAATCATGCTGGCGAGAGCCAGAATCTTCAAAAAGGATCGTCTCATCGGAAGCTTCGTCGAAAAAAGGGAGGGATTGGCGAACCACTACGAGGTCAAAGTATAGCGATCGTAGCGAATTTACGAATTGGACTGATCAAAAAGGAATCGACTCGCCACAATCTATGCCGCTCTATTGTACTCGACATTTCTCGGGGGCTAGGGTGATTAGTCTAGGCCTAGCGCCCGTTAGGCTGGTGGACTTGACCACCGCATTAGCTGGAATCGCAATAGCTTCCGGTTTCCGGTGATCCATCGCAACAAGCGTATTGTTGTTAGAAGTTGATAACCCGGGGCTAGCCCCATGTGGCTGATGGGTAGATCTTTTGGAAAGAGGACTATCGGCCGGAATTGTCTGAAATTGGAAATCGCGATGGAATTGATCAATTGGATTTTGCACGTCGACGAGAAACTAAACGAGCTGATCGGATTGATCGGTCCAGGATGGCTTTACGCGATCATGTTTGCCGTCGTTTTTTGCGAAACTGGATTGGTTGTTCTTCCATTCCTCCCAGGTGATTCTCTCCTTTTTGCTCTCGGAGCGTTGTGTGCCATCGATGATTCGCAACTATCGATCTACACGATGGGTTTGCTCTTGATCGTCGCGGCTATTCTGGGCGACGCATTGAACTACTGGTTGGGAGCTTGGATCGGTCCTCGCGTCTTTAAGAGCGAAAGTTCCTGGTGGTTGAACAAGGCTCACTTGGACCGCGCCCAAGCCTTCTACAGTCGCTATGGTGCCAAGACGATTGTGCTCGCGAGATTCGTCCCGATCGTTCGAACCTTCGCCCCATTTGTTGCCGGAATTGGAAAGATGAACTTCTTTCATTTCTGGGTCTACAACGTCGTCGGGGCGATCGCTTGGGTCACCATCTTCCTCTCGGCGGGCTTCTTCTTAGGCAAGGTCGAGTTCATTCAAAAGAACTTCTTTCTTGTCACCATCGGCATTATCGTAATCAGCGTTGTCCCAATCGCGCTGGAATGGTGGATGCATCGACGCGAGAAGCTGGCAATGAAATCTTCTACTGCCGATCAAGGGGCAGGATCATAAAGATCGGTTTCCCAAATCGTCTTGTCGGTGGAAGCATCGGGGCGATAAAGAAAATCGGACTCTTGAAAAGTCACGTTCGAAGTTGGGTCGTTGTATTTGATCACGCTCACCGGAACATGGCCCTGTGCTTTCCCCTCTTTGTCTTTCTTCACACGAAAGTAAACAACGGAGTAGGGGAAATAGGGGAATGACGCGGAACGACCAAGCGTCAATCGCACGGCTGTCGGTAGGCCTTCATTCTGCGGTTGAACAGCGAGATTCTCTCGATCGAGCCTCGCTGTACCCGCGATGCGGGGAGGCTCTGTTCTTAGTTGCCCCACCAACTGCCAAACATCGACTCCGCTGATCGTCCCCTCTGCGACTTCGTACCAATGGTATCTCTGGTAAAGATTGCGGAGCAATTCCGCGTGACCTCCGACCGCCAGGTGAAGAACGACTTCTGGATTCTGTTGCAGCTGATGCAGTTTCGGTGTTAGTTTCTCTCGGATCTTCTCGACGTTGACGATACGTGGAGGCTGCTTGTCGACCTGTGTGTACATCAATCGACCATCGGAGACTTGAACAGAATCAAGCGTTGTCTCGCCTGATGAAAGCCGTGCCGTGTATCGAAACTGACCTGTGCCGCTCCCTACGGACTTGTACTCGCCGCTGAGGATGACTTGCTGGCCATAAGCGAGACTCTGCTGATACACCTTGGCCGCAATCGGCGGCCCGAATACGGCTTGCTGCACCGCGTTGTAAACCAAAACATTCGGATCGGTAGTTACACGAGGAGATTTGCTGTTGGAGGCAACAAGCGGCGCGACGACGGCGCTGGCATCTTGGGATAGGACCAGCCCAATCCCCATCCCGCCACAGCTCATTGCCATCCCTATGCAAAGGCGAGCGAGCAGATGAATCGAGCGAGATAGAAGCATGTTTGGTTTGCTAGCGAATGGAATCGCTAGCCGCATGGGCAAGTTGTATCGGTTTTATCAAAGAATCAAGCTCGGCTGTGCCGAACATAGCGATAGGGACGCGCGGAGCGGATTGTAGGTTGATCGCTGGCGTACTGTCCAGGTTGAAAACGTCGGTCTCATAGACCCTACGGCGAGCCGGCTTGACCCACCAAATTCCAGGGGTATTTCGAATGAAAATGCGTAAACGATTACAACTCATGGCTGTGTTGGGCTTGGGCACTCCCTGCTTGCTCTCCCAATTTGCCATTCCGACTGCAAATGCTGGCGATCTCGGAAAACGCCACAACATGCCTCCCGCTTCCCGTTTGGCTGAACCAGGCCCGATGGTTGGTGGGCCTGGCCCAGGCGTTCTGATGCCCGAGACCATCCCGGTCCCTGGATACGGAGCTCCTGCAGTAGCACCCACGATTCAAATCCTGTTCAATCAGCCTCAATCGATGAACATCCTCTACGATGTGGTCGGTGATGGAACTTTTGGCAGCGATCCTCTCGTCGTTCCCGGTCGTGTCGAGTTTGCACAAGGCGGTATCTATCGCTTGAAGCTAACCAACATCCCGGGCCGTGAAGGTGTTGAGCTCTATCCAACGATCGAGTTGGGACTAGCTAGCTACCGCACCGCTGCTTATCTCGCTCACAACGCCTTAGCAATTCAGTTCACTGAAGACGACTTGGATCAAGCTCTCTCGAGCAACTTCGTCACCAAAGTGATCTACTTGCCAGACCCTGAATTTCAAGGAGAAGCGATCTCGGGTATCGATACTCTGGTGAGCAACCGCTTGGAACCAGGCTTGGACCCCATCGTAGAAGCGGACCGTCGCGGATCGATCCTCGCGATTGTTCGGTTGGGTAACAAGGACGTTGAGCTGGCAGGTGCCGGCGGTGCTGCACTCCCCTATGCTGGTGGTATGGTCGGACCGGATGGAATGCTGTGCGGACCAGACGGAATGCCTATCGGTCCTCAGAACAACCCACCGAACATGGTCGCAGGTGTCACTGCACCTCAATACGGTATGCCTTACACCGGTACTCCAATCGGATTGCCAGGACCTCCTCACATTCCATTGGGAAGTCCTGCAGGTTTGCAGAAGCACGTGATGCGAAACAAGACGCACATGAATATTCCTGAGCCGACCAAGAAGCTTGATATCTCTGTCCGACATCAACCGGGCTACAGCTATCCACAGCCACCGAGCAAGGCTCACATCAAAGAGCAAAACATTCATCCCGGTTACCCAACCGGAACGCCTGGCTTCTACAACGCAAGCCGAGTAGTAGCTCCAAACCAGTTCAGCGGTCAGCCCGCTGGTATGCCCGGCGAGTATTGCCCGCCTGGCCAAGTTCGCTAAGACGAACCTTGCGATAAACGGAGCTGGCCCATCTCGATGGGCCAGCTTTTTTAACGGCTTCTTCTATTCCTCCTCCAACGGCACTGGTCAACCCGATGTTCCAACGAGTTTCGTTTCCAACGCTGCTCGTCACCTGGCTTACTGCCCTCACTCTGTGCATGTTGGCGGCGATTGCAGGTGGCGTTCAAGCACAAGACTTGACTTCGCGTCTACCTAAGAACACTCATCCGTTGCTCCGAGACACCATGCCACCGGGCGAGGTGGGAGCCATTCAACTGGCAAGAAAGCCAGAGTTGCGAGGCGTTTGGCAAGCTATTGAACTCAAGGGCCCCTCGGGCATGCGCGTCAGTATGGCCGATGCCGGGCAATTTTCCGACGACCTTGCTCAAGCGAGAATTGCTGTGATGGTTGGATACCCATACCGACTGCGAATCACGGGCCTTCCTTTTGAAGAGGAAACCGCGCTCTACCCAACGCTCGAAGTCATCGATCGCATCCATCCACCTGCCGAACGAGAACATCGGTTTCCAATTCCGATCGAGCTGGACGAAAACGATATCGTTGATGCTCTGCGCGGCGAGATGGTCATGAAAGTCATCTACCTGGAAGACAATCAAATCGCTGACCCTGTAGACACCTCAGGGAACCCGCAACGCGTCTTGGACCTACCCCCTTCGCAAGACGCGCTCCAAACAGCGGATCGACTGGGCCGTCCCGTAGCAATCTTGCGGATCGGATCGCGTGTTCCGAATGTTTCCGAAGGTCAAGACTGGGACGCGTTCCTCTATGGATGTCCTGCCTGGGTTACTTTGAAACCAATTCCTGACAAGCAAATGCTGATCGATCAAGGCAAATGGCCTGCTACGGCGAACAGCGGATCCATCAGCGATCGTCGCTAGCACTACTTTCTCGATGCCAACCCCTCACCAAATCCAACATTGCACCACCGTCATGAAATACATGGTCATGAAACACACGATGCTACATTCGATTTGGTTCCGATGGGGTTGTTT
>JALOQZ010000151.1 GCA_025459245.1 Pirellula sp. | reverse complement strand
TTTAGTAAGTAGAGAGTAGAGCCAAGAAGACCCGCTCAATTTCACTCCGTGGAATGCCGCTCTGCAACGTAAAACAATTGGCCTCAATTGTTTCGGCAATGCACAGTCTAACGGTCGTCCTCGACCGCTTAGCAGTGCCCAACGCTCTCCAGCGAATCGACGCCCATTGGTTTTTGCGGATGGAAAGGTGGTCTAGCGTGCAGGATCTTTAACAAGATCCACTACCTCGAATGCGATAAATTCTTGCGGCTCTTTGGCTTTCTTGGCTGAAAGCCATACACAATGTAGCCTGGCGTAACACGCCAGGTAGAGTCCCCCCACGTGGTTTTGTTTGGCTGAAGGCCTTGAACGAATCGATGCAACGGTCACTCGCGCGAGTGAGAGGCTTACAGCCAAGAAGATTGGGGGCGGCAATTTGTTTGGCTGAAGGCCTTGAACGAATCGATGCAACGGTCACTCGCGCGAGTGAGAGGCTTACAGCCAAGAAGATTGGGGGCGGCAATTCCTAGGGCGGTGCCCTAGGCTACGTTGTTTATGCCCTACAGGCAATTCAATCCCCTACATCGTAAAACAATTGGCCTCAATTGTTTAAGCCTGAATGTCTAACGGTCGTCCTCGACCGGTTAGCAGTGCCTTTAGCTTTCCAACGAATCGACACCTAACGTTTTTCGAGGATGGAGAAGTGGCCTAGCGTGCAGGATCTTTAACAAGATCCACTACTTGAAAACCCGCCAAATTTCGCGTGAGCGAAATGCGACTTCGATTCTATTCCCCATTCCCCATTCCCCATTCTCTATTCCCCATTCTCTATTCCCCATTCTCTATTCCCCATTCTCTATTCCCCATTCTCTATTCTCTATTCCCCATTCTCTACTCCCCATCCGCTGCCGCGCTTGGGACTGGCGGCGGGCTCTAATCGCCGAAACACTCGCAAGGCATTTTGCGATCGATTCGTTTAAGGGTTCCTGCCAAGACGCGTCCAGCTCCGATTTCATAGAACTGCTCGATTCCCATCGCAAGCAGCTTGCGAAGCGAGGCTTCCCACAATACGGGAGATACCATCTGGCGAGTGAGTAACCCACCTAGTTCGCTTGGGTCGCGATGCTCTCCGGCATCGACGTTTGCGATCAATGGGAATCGAAGCGGCTTGAGCTCGGTCGCCGCAATCGCGGCAGCAAGTCGTTCGACTGCGGGTTGCATGATGGCGGTGTGAAACGCTCCCGCAACATTCAATCGAATAAATCGAGAAGCCCCCGCCTCCGGTGCTAGCTTCTCAGCTGCATCGAGGGATGCGAGCTGGCCCGAGATTGCGATATTGCCAGGGCAGAGAAGATTCGCCACTTGCAGGACTTCCCCAGGTTGCCTCGCTCGATCGCAAAGTTCCGCCACTTGCGATTCCTCAAGCCCCAAGACACTCGCCATTCCGCTGCCGATTGCCGTTGCGGACTCTTGCATGGCCGCACCTCGCTCCTTCACCAATCGAACGCCATCGGCGAAGGAAATTGCACCAGCGGCGCACAAGGCGGAGTATTCCCCCAAACTCAAACCAGCGACAGCGACAACCGAGTCGATAAACTCTGGCTTGTCTTCGAGAAAGACTGCCAACGCGGCCATGGAATGAACGAAGAGAGCGGGCTGGGAGTTGTTGGTCAAATGCAGTTCGGCTTCAGGCCCCTCGGTGCAGAGTTTTGCAAGGTCAAAACCGAGGATACTCGAGGCTTCGGAGAACAATTCGCGAGCTTTGGCACTTCGTTCCAAAAGCCCTTTTCCCATACCAACTGTTTGTGCGCCTTGGCCAGGAAACAACAGAGCAATTTTCGACACGATAGAACTTCAAAATGGTACGAGTAGCGGAGGGCGAGCAGCCAGATTGTAGCAACCTAGGGAAAAACTGCCTCCACGGTTCAACCCAGAAATTTCAGCCTATCCGAAAACCATCGGAAACCGCGGCTAGCGCCAGTGCGGCTAATGGTTTTCGGATAGGCTCTTAAAATTCAAACGAAAGAACAGACCGATGATCTATTACAGAGTTGCTCAAATCACAGCTACGTAACCATGACCAGCATCCCATCGAAACGCGAGGCGAGAGCATTGCAAGGTCGCGAGTGGCTCCTGCAGCAATCTCCAGGACTTGAGATCGCCGAAACGCTTTTCAGCACCCTTTCGGACATCCTCTTTTGCGTCAAAGACAAATCGCGTCGATATGTCATCGTGAACGAAGCTTTTTCTCGACGCGCTGGGGGATGGCGTCCGGAGCAATTGGTTGGCAAGTCGGCGAAAGAGGTCTTTCCTTCGATCCTAGCTGCAGGCTACGAACAACAGGACGATGAAGTCTTCGCGAAGGGGATCACCATTCGAGACCGAATCGAATTGATCACCCAGCCCGACGGCGGTATGGGGTGGTTTGTTTCGCAAAAAACTCCAGTGTTGGATAGAACCGGGCAAGTGATCGCGCTGGCCGGTATCTCTCGCGACTTGGCAGAAACGAAAGGGGATCTCGGGCCCGTTGCGGAGATAGTCAATACGATTCACCGCGACTTCGCAAAGCCACTGCGGATCGAGCAACTCGTCGCTCAATCCGGATACAGTTGGAGTCAGTTGGAAAGAAAAGTCCGCAATATCATAGGGCTATCGCCGCGCGGGCTACTGACCAAGACGCGTGTTGAGCAAGCTGCCAATCTCTTGATCCACACCGACAAACCGCTCGCGTTGATCGCCGTGGAGTGCGGGTTCTATGACCAAGCCGCATTCAGTCGCCAGTTTTCGGCCGCAACAGGCCTTCCCCCCAGCTCGTATCGAAGTGCGTTTCGTTAGTATTCTGCGTATAATCCGAGCCCAATCCACGACATCTCATTTCCAGATTCAATATCGTGTCCAATTCTACAACACGCGGTCAGCAACTGATCGATCTCATCGGCAAAACCCCTATCCTGCCTTTGTATTTTTCGGACGTAGATCGAACCGTCTGGTGCAAGTGCGAGTTCCTCAATCCCAGCGGCAGTATCAAGGACCGACTGGCTAAAACCATCATTATGGATGCGGAGGCCAAAGGGTTGCTCCACCGCGATTCGATCTTGTTGGAATGCACCAGCGGAAATACGGGCATTTCGTTTGCCATGTTAGGTGCATCCCGTGGTTATAGAGTCACTATAGTCATGTCGGTGCGAGCTAGTTATGAGCGCCGATGCATTATTGAAAGCTTCGGAGCGGAGCTCATCCTTTTCGACAAGCCGGGATATCAACATGGCATCCAGATCACCCAACAGATGCAAGCGGAGAATCCGAATTACTTTTTGCCGCGACAGTTCGAGAATCCGCTCAATGCCCTCGATCACGAGCACGAAACTGCCGTAGAGCTTGTCGCTGGGTGCCCTGCACCGATCGATGCTTTCGTGACCGGTTATGGAACGGGAGGCACACTAGCGGGTTGCAGCCGGGGGCTTCGGCAAGCCAATCCAAATGTCAAGATTTACGCGATGGAGCCAGCCGAAGCAGCGTTACTGTCTGGCGAGGAAGCTTGTTGTCATTGGATCGAGGGGATAGCAGGCGGATTTGTGCCACCACTTATTCGGGACATCCAGCTGGATGGGAAAATCAAAGTACCGAGTGAGCAAGCGATGCGAATGACGAAGCGATTGAATCGAGAGTTTGGGCTATTGGTTGGGACTTCGTCTGGGGCGAACGTCCATGCCGCCTTGGAGATCGCCCGATCGTTACCCCCATCGGCGACGGTCGCAACTTTCCTTTGCGATCGCGCCGAACGCTACTTCAGCACCCGATTATTCGAATCCTCGAAGTGATGCACCTCGTTAAACCCCTCACCCCCCCGAACCCTTTCCCCGAATCGGGGCGATGGGGAGGGGAATGGAGAATGGAGAATGGAGAATGGAGAATGGGGAATGGAGAATGGGGAATGGGGAATGGGGAATGGGGAATGGAATTAGTGTCGCATTTCGCGGGAACGAAATGCGGCTCTGACTTTCCTCTCGTCTCCAGCCTCCCGCCTTAAGCCTGCCCAATCGAAATGCGATGCTGATCTATCACCAATCACCAATCCAAAATCTAAAATCTCCTCAATCGCCCGCTATCGCGATACCGGTTGAGGCTCGCGAGTTTGTGGCGTCAGCCAATCGGCCGACTTGTCAAACATGCTTGCAGAATCTTTTTCGGTTAGCGAATACTCGCTAATCCCCCGCGCACCGCTCGGTAGTTGGCCAAACACCGTGACTTGCTCGATCACCCGAAGCCCTACCGGAAATCGGACGCTCCCGTTCCTTGCAATGAACGATTCCAGCGGAATTGACGCTTGCTCCCCTGCTTGCAGTACTCGATTGCCTGTACTGTAAAATTGTTCATTCAATCCGACCGATAACTTCCCCAATTCACCGGCGGAATCATTCTTGATGACGATGCAAGGCACCAGCCGGCGATTCGTACCTTCGTCGCCGATCCACTCGCTCTGGAACTTGATCAAAGCTGGTAGCGGGGGCTCTCCCAGCTTCGGACTCATGGAGTAGAGAACAAGCCCGCAGGCGATCGGGCCGGCGATCAAGGTAAACATCAGGATGGCCAGCTGAATGCGTGAAACGGTGCGAGGCTGTGGCATACAATCAGGTGCTGTTGAGGATCCCGGCAAGTGTTAAACTGGACACTGTCAGTTTACCCCCTTGGCAATTCGGCCCGGACTCACGCGATGCAGGCGGCTGGAGGTGCTAACAAGATAAGGACCCTTCAGCGTGCAGCCAAGTCGGAACGATGCGGGAAGAAACGTCGAATCGACGGACGCCAGCCAAGCCATTTCCGCATTAAACGAATTGGCACGCTTGCTCGATTCTCCTGCCAGCGACGTTCCGTGGGGAAGTGTGGATCCTGGCAGTGGCTCGCGACAGCCCCTTTCCCTCCATGAATTCGCCCGCTCCCTCGGCTCTGGCGACGCCACCAACGTTGCATCCCTTCGGGCACGAATCGAAGAAACAAAACTCTGTGTCAACGCTCCTGATGCCCCCATCTTGGCGGTCATGGGACTCTTGAACGCGGGAAAAAGCTCCATGGTGGGAGCTTGCCTCTCCGAGCATGGCCGCCGGCGCGTTCTCATCGGCTCCGGAAACCGCGAAGGGACACACCGATTCATTCTGTGGTTGCCATCCCAATGGCGTGCGAACCCCGCGGTTTGGAACTATGTCCAAACGCGATTGCTTAGCGTATTCCCCGCTGGCTTCGAATTCCTGGCAGATGACCCCGACCGGGCTGCCGAGCAATACAACGACCTCTCCTTTCGATCCTCCTCTCATTTCGATGCGCACCAATCAACCAACGGCTCGGCATCGCCACCCAAAGTATCCGCGATGGAAATTCCCTTGGTCGCGTTTGATGACGGACTAGATCGTCTTCAGATGGCCCTAATGGACTGTCCCGATGTTCAGACCGGGCTTCTCTCCAATCCTCCAACGGTAACAGACACCTCGAGCCCCCCCGCCACCCATTCCGAGTCGTACGTTCATCAAGCCGAATCGATCGCCAGAAAGCGGATGGAGATTCTCACCCAAGCTGCCCCGATCTGCTCCGCATTCATCATCGTCCTCCCTGCCAATGCCCTTCATGACCAAAAGGTAAGCGAGTTGATGCAGACACTGAGGTCACGCATGCCACACACCCTGCAAATCGCTGCCGTAAATCGAGTTCCACGCCGCTATCGAACCGAAGAAATTCGTGATGAGATTGCCAGACTGTATGGCGATCGATTCTTAGAAAGAATCTACATGGCTTATGGCTACGATGGGCCCCAACAACGTGAACGCATCCCTGCCCCACCTTCCTTCTTCACTCCATCGAACTCCGACGCTGACTTCCCTCTCTTCTTTCGCATCGACACCCTCTCTTGCCCACAGCCTCCGACTTCCATTCGGGACAGCGATTGGTTCTTTTCCATCGGACAAGAGCTGCCTGTCGCATCGCTCATGCAAGACGCCATTCGCTCGCACGTAGCTTCTCTCCATCGACAATGGCATGAGACATCCGACACGGTGCAACGGCTTGTGCAAGAATCGCAGCAGCGTCGAGAAGCCATGCGCCGCGTACTCGCGGAGGCTTGTCTCGATTTTTCGCAAGATCCCGCAAGCGGTGGTCGGATTCGGCTGCAAGCATCGCATAAGATCGTCGAGCAAATCTCGCATTCCCTGGAACGGACCGCTCCTTGGTGGGCGCGACCCGGTCGCTGGACTTCAAAGCTCGCCGAGGCGGGCAAATCGCGTGTGCAGCAGCTTGGAGAATGGTTGCGGCTTCCAGCTTGGATCGGCGGTAAAACCGAGGGCTTGCTTCGGTACATTCGCAGTCGCTGGAGCTCCAATGAGGGTGCACAGGTTGTTTCTGCCGAATCCCTTTTCCGTTCGATCCAACGCATGGACTTGGACAATGTTTGGCAAACAGATGCACCGATGAGCAAGTCGCAGGACCCAGCGCAGTATAGGAATTTGTTCGTCCAAAAATTGCAACGGGGCATGGATCGATTCCAATCGGAAAGCACGATCGAATTGGATGATAAGGAGCTGGACGCCCTGACGAGCCAAATGTGGAATCAAATGCCTTGGGGTAAACGCTTAGCAACGGGACTTGCACCTGCCGCAATCCTCTTCGCACCTTTGCTGGCGGTGATCATGTTGCCGCTGGATTTTGGTGGCTCCAGCGTTCTCGTTTTCGCGTCGGTCAAGGAGCTGCTCGGAGCCGGTGTTGCTGGACTCGGTTTCGCCTTGTTGAGCCCGGACCAAATGCCAAAAATTGCCGAAAGCGAAGCGGCTTGGAGACAGATGGGGGACTTGGTCGCGGCCCTTTGCGATACGCTTGATTTAGAGCGTCCCAGCGAAGCTCACCCAATCTCCCTTCGCGCAGGGGATGCCTGGAGGGTATTGCCCGTGAGCACGATGTCGGCTCATCAAATAGAATCGGTGGCTTCGGAGCAGCGAATTGTTCCGCCATCACTGCGAATCCATCGATCCACCTTTGATCGGTTCGATTCGATTTGCCGAGCCCTTCTCGACCAATAGCCTGCTTCCCTCTTCCTCAAGCCAGCTCTTCTTCACGATATTGAGTTCAACATGCAATCCTACTTGAGCTATGCCGATCGATTAGAACGGGCCGCAGAGGCTGTCTTGGGTTCGCAACCAGGCTCGCAGCAGATCCGCCGATGGTGCGACCAATTTCGAAATCAGTGCCGCGATATCGAGGAATCGCGAGGACTGAATCTTCCTTCGATCGCCATCGTCGGGTCCAAAGGGCAAGGGAAAACGTGGATCGCACGGCAATGGGTTTTGGATGGCCCCACAGCCGCTCAGCTCCCCAGCGGTGTCCTGAGCTCGGAAGCGACCACGCACTTGTTCTGGATTGGCCCGCAACCGCCGGAAAACATGGACCCCACTCGAGAGGTCTATCTCCCTTGCCGACGAGAAGCGATGCTGGACCTCCCCACCCCCTATATCTTGTTAGATACTCCCGGCATCACCGATGACGACCGACAAGCGGCGAAACTCGCGAAGGAAGCGATGAGCCTCTCGCCGATTCAGCTTCTCGTCGTGCGGAGAGATCAATTGCGAGGAGCCGTCTTGGGTTCCCTCGCGCACAGTGCCGAAGGGGCAATCTGCATCCCTGTCATCACGTCTGTTCCGCTGAAAGATCTGCCTGATCGGCAACGGAATCCCCATGCGACGGACCAAATAGAAAGTGTCTCTTCCTCCTTGCAAAGCGACTTGGAAATGTTTGGGCGGTCGGTTCGTAGCTTTGCACCCTCCACTCGATTCTTGCCCGCCATTCTTGTCGAAGACTTTGAAGCAAGCGGCGATGAAGCGGGATGCGGAGAACGATTCAGAACGCGAGTGCAGCAGCTTTTACGTGCAGAATCGTTTGAACGAATCGCCGCCACACGATCGAATCGACTGGAGGCAGCTCGAGAGCGATTGCGAAATAGAGTGCGAGAGTTTGTGCAGTCGGAGTTGCAAGGCCTGGTTACCGCGGTGCAGACCCTTCATCGCGAAGCAGACTCGCTACCGGCGCAAACACTCGAAGCTGTCCTCGGCTCTCAAGAAGAACTGCAGGCCGCGATCCGCGGGCGACTTCGAGCCCATGTCCTCACCCAGACTGGATTGATTTGGTTCCCTTATCGCACGGTCTTATCGCTGCTTGGCTACACCACGGGAGCTTGGGATAGACTGGTCCTGTCGCTGACCGGCAGTCTCCCGTCCATCTTCGGCACCTTCCTCGCTTGGGCCAAAAACGTTAGCCGCTCGCGCAGTATCCAGTGGGAATTGCAGCAGGGAATTCGAGATCGATTGAATCGGCAAATGGAGGATCGACTGCGTCCCGTGCAAGATTCGTTCTACCGAAGCGTGCATCGATTGCGAGGCGAGAAGCCGAAAGAGAACGAGTCCAACAGCGAGCTTCATGTTCGCTTGACTGGAATCGACGAACTACAAGACAGAGCGAGAACGGTATTCGAATGGTCGGTCGATCGCGAACTCCCCGGCTCAATTCGGTTGCAACTCTTCGCTCTGCTCGGAACGCTTTTGTTTTGGGGAATGATGGCCGGGCCCGTCGTCGCCGTGTACCGCCGCTATTTCCAAGCCAGCTGGGGATCGCTCGTCGAGTCCAACACGTCGGTCGAAGGATTCGAGTTTGGGTCAGGTATATTCCTCAGCAGCGTTTTGCTTTCCGTCCTGCCGCTACTGGTGTATTGCATGGTGGTCTTGAGTTGGTTGCAGCGAAATGGCAAAGTCCGGCGCCTCGCTGCAAAAACACTTGCCGAGGAGCACCGATTGTTAGAGGAATTGCGGTCCAAGGGCGTGATCAAGCTTCGGTACGAGGATCCGCTTCTGGAACACGCTGAGTTCCTCGTAAACCAGTAGCGTTCCCGGTCGCCCTTGGCTCATCTTCACGAGATACAATAAACGCCTCTTCACGCGGGTCCGGCCTCTTCTCGTCATTCATTTATTGAAGGTGTTTTTCTGATGCCAAAGTACCATATCGATCGCTCGATCCACGTCTCCGTTCCACCGCAGCAGGCCTATGAACTCGTCGCCGACTATGGCACTTGGACCACTTGGTCACCTTGGCTGCTTGCCGATCCTCACGCCCAAGTCACCGTATCCGAGCATCCGAACGAGAAAGGCTCGCGCTACGCTTGGGAGGGTGACATTACCGGCCAAGGCGAATTGGAGCACCTTTCGCTCATTCCGAACACGCAAATCACTGACGAACTTCGGTTCATCAAGCCGTTTAAGTCGATATGCAAGACAGAGTTCTTTTTTGAACCTTCTGGCGGTGGAACAAAGATCCGTTGGACGATGGATGGATCGATGCCTTGGTTCCTTTTCTTTTTGGTCCCGATGATCAAGACGATGGTCGGGCTCGACTATCAGCGAGGATTGACCATGATCAAGGACTTGCTCGAGACCGGGACCATACCATCGAAGGTGGAAATTCACGGTCGTTCCGATGTCGGCCCGGTGAGGATGGCGGGAACGGCAGGATCCAGCCCCATGTCAACCATTGGTCCATCGTTAGAAGAGTCGATGGTCAAGACCAACGAGGCTTTTCGCCAAGCGGGGTTGAAGGTTGATCGCAACATGGCAACGGTCTATACCAAGTTCAGAATGAAAGACGCGGGATTGGACTACATCGCCGGGTACCTATTGGAAGAAGGTGAAGAATTACCTGCCGGATCACCGCTTAAGGTGTGGTCGCTTCCAGCGTGCAAAGCATTTCGCGTCGAGCACATTGGATCGTATCGTCATTTAGGGAACGCCTGGAGCGTCGCGAACCAATGGGTGCAATGCAAGAAGCTGAAGCAGCAGCGAGTCGGAACCTTCGAGATATACCGCAACACTCCCCAGCAAGTGTCCGAAGCGGAGTTACGAACCGACATCTACCTCCCACTGAAGTAAGCGGTAAGCAGTATGTAGTAACCGGTCTATGTAGTAACCGGTCTCAGACCGGTGTTCGCCGCAGGCGAGTAGCGAGAATGGGGAATGGGGAATGGGGAATGGGGAATGGGGAATGGGGAATGGGGAATGGGGAATGGGGAATGGAGAATGGAGAATGGAGAATGGAGAATGGAGAATGGAGAATGGAGAATGGAGAATGGAGAATGGAGAATGGAGAATGGAGAATGGAGAATGGAG
>JALOQZ010000150.1 GCA_025459245.1 Pirellula sp. | reverse complement strand
CGGCGAAGTCGCCATTGTAACCCATGCGCCGATTATCCGTCTTCTGCGGCCGTTAATCGATGCGCCGAAGCCGAGGATTGTACGGCGGAAGGGTTTACCGGCAAAGGCTTTGCGCGTCGAGAATAATCGCTACACGCCGTCTCTAGGGGAATTCAATGGATTTGCCTGCATTCGTTCGACGATACGGCGGGGGTGGAATGCTATCTAGCTTCGGATTGACCGTTCGGCATTCCCTAGAAGCCCCTCGACCCAGCATCGGAGCTTTCATGGCAAAAACTGGCCCATACTTAGACGACGTGGAGGAGCCACAGGACGAAGAGATCCGTTCGATCTCGCGTCGACGCAGTCCCAAGGATGGTGCACAGCTTCAATCCCCCCTGGAAACCTATCTTCGCGAAATCAACGAAACCAAGCTGTTGACCGCAGAGGATGAGCAGATGCTCGCCCGAGCCATCGCCAAAGGGGACGCTGCGGCTCGCGACCGAATGGTGCGCGCCAACCTCCGACTTGTCGTAAACATCTCGCGAAGCTACGTCGGAAAAGGACTTGCCCTGCAAGACCTTATCGAAGAGGGAAACCTCGGCCTGCTACGCGCCGTCGAAGGATTTGACCCCGACATGGGGACTCGGTTCAGTACCTACGCAAGTTACTGGATCAAGCAATCGATCAAGCGCGCCTTGATCAACTCCGCCAAAACGATCCGTATCCCGGCATACATGGTCGAGCTCTTGAGCAAATGGCGACGCGCCACAGCGCGGCTCTCCGATGAACTCGGTCGAATGCCGACGCAAGAGGAGGTAGCTCGTGTTCTAGGATTGCCTAAGAAGAAACTACCGATCATCAAGAAGGCAATTCAAGTCTACAACGCGACACCGCAAAGCGATCAGTCGGATGCTGGCTGGTCCTTGGGTGAAATGGTCATGGACGAGCGGCTCAAGAGCCCTGACGAGGCGCTGCTCGATCATGACGTTTTAAAAACGGCAATCGAGCTTCTCGGGACTCTCGACACGCGCGAAGCGACCGTTCTCAAGCTCAGGTTTGGTCTCGGAGACACGCCTCCTCATACCTTGAAAGAAATTGGTGCAGAGCTTGGTTTAACCCGAGAACGCGTCCGGCAAATTGAGACCGAAGCGCTCAATCGGCTGCAGCATGCTTTAAAGGATCCAAAAGAGCGGCTCGGTTTGGCCTAGCGGTCTGCGAACTCCGAACTGTCATTCATCAACTCCTTGATCTGCAAAATGCCATCGCTGTTCAGCGGTGGCATTTTGCATTCCCGGCTACCAAAGTCGTCGATCGCGGGGGTCCCGTTGGTACTGACGGTACAAAACGCTGTCGGGTTCAGTACGCATTTGCAGCCTGCAGAAGCCCGCGGCCGCAGCCCCTGCCACAAAGCCACCGATGTGAGCCAGATAAGCAACACCACCCGCGGAGACGGTTGTCGCAGCAATCGAACCATAACCACTCACCAATTGCATGAGGATCCACATTCCAAGCACAACCACGGCGGGTACCGTGACGACTTGATACAAGAATATCGCATTGATCCGATTGTGTGGGAACAAAACGAGATAGGCTCCCATGATTCCCGATATCGCGCCGGAGGCCCCCAGGTTGGGAATCACACTATTCGGATCCATCATGATCTGCGCCAAACTGCCGACCAATCCGGCAGATAAATAGAAAATCAAAAACTTGATATGGCCAAACCGATGCTCTACGTTGTCACCGAAGATCCAAAGATAGAGCATGTTGCCTGCGATGTGCCCAAAGCCGCCGTGCATGAACATCGAGCTAAGGAGTGTTAGCCAAATAACCGGTGGGCCCGGCGCTTGTGGAATGAGTACGACCCCTTCGCCCGGAATCTCGAGCGGTTGCGGTTCGACGAAATCGACTCCGCTAGTGATCTCTTTTGGAATCACACTCCAACCGTAAGTGAAGTTAGGATTGGCGAGTTGGACTAAAAAAAGAAGGATGTTCGCGGACAACAAACCATAGGTCACATAGGAAACGGTCGTGATCTCACGATCGTCGTCGCTGATTGGAAAGAACATCGATCACCACAAGGAAGGAAAATGGGCTTGCTGCAAGCCCCCCATCTTAGTCGATTCATCCTAGAGAACGAATCGCATGAGCTGGCTTTCCGATTGCGATGCGGCGACTCGATCCGAGGCGCTTCTGATATTCTGACCTGGAAGCCATGCAAGGGGCTGGTCCTCCCCCCGCTTGTGCGACAGCATGCCGTCGATCCAATCGGGGTTCTGGGCAAGCTCTTGCTCCAGGTCTTGGCGAAAAGGCTCCGCACCATGGACCGTCACTCGATCTTGATGATCGACTTCGAGCGACACCGAACCGGGCGTGTAAGGGGTGCCAAACCGTTTGCTAGCCCCTTCAAGCCAGGATTGGATGGCTTTTTGAACATCAGACCAACTCATCGGCCGCTTGGTCGGCCCTTTACCAGCGGAGGGTGTGGCTTTGCTGGTTGCTGCTGGTTCCGATGGGCCATTGTCCGATGGATGAAGGATTTGCGAGAGCAGATCTCCAAAGGCTTCGCTCGTCTTTCCCGCCACTTGTCCCGCGGACTGCAGGACTGCGGGTGCCGCCGCCAGGGAGGCTCCCATCCATGGGAACGGAAGATTCATCCGATAGCTCGCTTTTGCGATGGGTTTCCATAGAGAAAACACTGATGGTGGTAGAGGACACTATCACGGGGTGACATCTTGTTTCGGCAATCTACATACGTTGCGTGAATCTTTTCCGGTTGCGTAGAGGATTTGGAAAAAATTAGTTCTGCGGGCTGTTTTGCCTGCAGAAGCCCCCTCTAGCTTGCCGATACTCCCGTTTGTACCTAGGGGGAAAGAGGTATGCGTTACGAAAGGAACACTGTGCCTGGAGTTCCTTTCGTAACGCCCGATATCCTTTTACAAACCTCCTCCACCCATGGCTCTATCTTTCGAAGATGCTCGACGGCCCCGCGCTCGCGTTGCGGGGATCCTATGCGGCCTGCTCTTCCTATGCCTCGGGTGTGCGGCCATTCCCGACATTAGGCACAAGCCGAAGTTCCACAATCCGTTTCCCGAACTCTCCCGGGTTGCGATTCTGCCCTTCCGTAATCAAAGCGAAGAGCCGACCTTGAGCGGCGCCCGCGTTTCGCTCGCTTACTACAACGAGCTTCAATCGGTCCCAGGGTTCGAAGTCCTGCCGCTCGGTGTTGTCGAGCAAGCGTTGATGGTCTACGAACAGCAAAAGCTGGGACGCCCCATTGCGACGGCCGACGACTTTCAGCAATTCGCTCAATTCCTCGGCGTCGATGCGGTGCTTCAAGGTTCGGTAACTGATTACACCCCTTACTACCCCCCCAGAATGACCCTCAAAGTGAATTGGTATGCAGCCAACCCCGGTTTGCACCCCATTCCCGTGGGATACGGGCTTCCCTGGGGAACTAAGGAGGAAAAGAAGATTCCAGACTGGATCCGATTGGAATCCGAACGAGCGCTCGCGCGCGAGCAAATGGCCACGCAGACGCCGAGAGCTAGCGATGAGACACCGCCGGAACCGGAGCTTCAGGCTCCCCAAAACCGTCCTCCTGACGAACAACTCAATGCACCGAACAAGCAGCCCGTCCCCCTCCCCCAGACCGAATCGGAATTACCAGCGCCTGCACCGAACTTGAAGAACAACGAGGAAGTCGAAACGCTAGCGAAGCGAGACAAATCCATCGTTTCCTTGGTACAGCATGCTTCTTGGGAAGAGACTTCCAGCGATGCGTTCGAGGAGCCTGCACGCATGCCCGCCAAAATTCGCTCGCTCGAGTCGCAAGGAATCTTAATGCCACAACCCGATGGAAGCTTTCAAGTCGTGGAAAGCAACGAGGAAGCTTTGGCAGGTGAAACCGAGTCAAATGATGCGATTGGCAGCGGAGTCGCGAGCCGGAATGAAGGCAATCCTCCGAATTGGCCCGATCCTCGCGGCTTCATTCCGAGGCGACCAACCTCGGAACCAGCTCCGTTTATGCCTCAATACGAGCCGGTGATTTCACATATGAAGGCCTATAACGGTAATGACGAAGATTTCACGCAATCACTTCAGGAGTACTTTTACTTTCGTGACGACAGGCGTTTTGGAGGCTGGCAATCGTATCTCCAACGCAGCGAAGACTTTATACGTTTCTGCTGCCACCAGCATATCAACGAAACCTTGTCGAGCCGCGGCGGACAGCTTGAAAGTCGCCTGAATGTCCGATGGCCTGTCTACCGATACGAACGCTAGCCGCAATCAGGCACTGCGGCGCGCTCCGAAGCTTTAGCTTCGAAAGCGAGTTCGGAAACAGGCACGGAGGTTCGCTTCATGAGTGGCGAAGTCAGCGTCGTTGCGCTAGTGCGCGGCGAAGAACAGTACATTTTTATGTTCGATGAGGCGAATCGCACTGAGACGCTTCGCATGCTGGGACGCTATGCAGCGGATCCGGACCTCTCGTTTACTTGGTATGACGCCGCGATCTTGAGTCAACGGATCCGCGAGCTCATGCCCGCTGCCAGCATGGGATCGAACTCCCCCGCCGGCAATAGCGCACCCAAAGCGAACTGGGTTCAGAAGAAAGGGAATCACCCCAACAGCAGTCACAGTTTGCCTGTTCCGACAAACCAACCTAGGTTCCGGCTGCCGACCGAGGGAAGCTGATAATCAGCAGCTGCCCCAAGAAATCGTAGGGGCTTAATTCCAACGATCGAATGGCTCCGAATCCTCGGATCGATTCAAAGCTGCTACGCGATTTCTTTCGTTCTCTTCTCAAAGGACTCCGCTGCCATAAGCAGCTGGGCGCGATCGTGCGCGGCAGAGACCTGCGTGCGAATGCGAGCCTTCCCTTGCGGAACGACCGGGTAGGAAAACGCGATCACGTAGATTCCATCCTGCAACATCGCCTGCGCGACTTTGGCTGCTTGAGCAGCTTCTCCGATCATGACCGGCGTGATGGGGTGGGTTCCCGGTAGGATGGACATCCCGCGGCGCAACATTTCCTCCCGGAAGAATGCTGTGTTCGACTCCAACTTATCCCGGAGTTCAGTCGAGTGCTCGAGAATCTCCAATGCTCGCAATGCACCAGCAACGACCGGCGGGGCAATCGTGTTCGAGAACAAATACGTGCGCGACTTTTGTCGCAAGAGCTCGACCAATTCTTTTCGGCCCGAGGTGTAACCACCGCTTGCACCTCCTAAGGCCTTGCCGAGTGTCCCTGTCATGATGTCGATTCGATCCATCACTCCGCAATGCTCATGAGTCCCACGACCTTTCGGCCCCACGAAACCGACGGCATGCGAATCGTCCACCATCACCATGGCATCGTATTCGTCCGCAAGCTCGCAAATGGTCGCAAGATCGGCAATGGTACCGTCCATCGAAAAAACACCGTCGGTTGCGATCAATCGGAACCGAGCCGACTTGGCCTCCTCCAGTTTGGCCCGGAGGTCATCCATGTTGTTGTTTTTGTAGCGGAATCGTTGAGCCTTGCACAATCGAATTCCATCGATGATGCTCGCATGGTTGAGTTCGTCAGAGATGATGGCATCTTCGGCGGTTAAGATCGTTTCAAAGAGCCCACCGTTCGCATCCCAGCAAGAGTTGTAGAGGATCGTGTCTTCAAAACCGAGAAAGCGGCTAAGATGATTCTCGAGATCTTTGTGAATCGATTGGGTACCGCAGATGAATCGGACCGATGCCATACCATAGCCCCAGCGTTGCAATGCCTCCTCGGCCGCTTGCTGAACACTCGGATGATGCGCCAGCCCAAGATAGTTGTTGGCGCACATATTTAGCAGCCTTCGTCCATCCTCGAGATCGACCATGGCCCCTTGAGCAGAGCCTATAATTCGTTCCGTTTTAAAAGTCCCCGCATCGCGCATGCTTTGTAGGGAAGTGGATAGGACGTCTAAAAACTGCGATTTCATCGACCAACTCCGAGTGAGAATACAAATCACACACGCATGGTAGCAACGAAAAGGAGCCACGCCGAGGGTTGATTTTAAATTTGGCGAACCAGAAACTCCCCATCCGTGTCTTGAGAAACGTATGAAGCATCCATCGCGAAAACCATCCTCTCGAAACGACCACTCCGACCGAACACGGTCGTCAGGGGATCGCAAAACACTTCAACTTTGCTCGCAGGTTCGACGCGTCCTGGAATATGGTATCGATGAGGTCCTCCACGGCGACGCGCTCGTCGTTGTCGCGGATGTCATCCCAGCCCCCGATGCATCCCATCTCTTGGTCCTTGTGCAACCGATGGGAGACACGACGCCTGAGGAGACCGACTCGATTCAGCAGCGACTCGTCGCCTCGGCATGGCAATTGCGCAACATGGTCGCCGAAGCAATCTGCCGACGAAAGACGCCATCGCTGTCATTCCAAGTCCTGCCGAGACTGGTCCTAGGTGAGTGAACCAGGCAAATCACCTGCAGCCCCTGTTACTCTCTCTCTCGCTTTCTACCACCAGGGGGACTGCATCGGGTAAACTATCTGCACCGCCCAGTTGTTCTTTCGCGAATGAGGGATTCCATGTCACTTCGTCAACCGTTCGGTGCCGCTTCTTCTTTTGTCCCCCGATGGCGAACACTCGCGATGGTTGGGACGTTGGTACTAGCTCCCACAAACGCTTGTTTTGCCGAAAACTGGGGGCATTGGCGAGGCCCAACCGGCAACGGAAGTGCGCCAGTAGGAAATCCTCCTACCGAATTCAGCGCGTCGAAAAACGTGAAGTGGAAAGTCGCTATCCCAGGTAAGAGCTCCGGTTCCCCCGTCGTTTGGGAACAGCGTGTCTTCGCCGTTTCATCCGTTCCAAGTGCAAGCGGTGGCAAACTCTCCTTTCAAGTCTTCTGCTTCGATCGGAAAACCGGGAAGCCCCTTTGGCAACAAACGGCCATTGAAGCATCTCCCCACGAAAGCACGCACGAAACGAACACCTACGCATCTGCTTCCCCCTGCACCGACGGGGAACATGTCTATGCTCACTTTGGATCGCAAGGCCTCTACTGCTACACAGTCGATGGCAAGCTGGTTTGGAAAAAAGACTTCGGGGATATGACGATTCGCAACGGGTTTGGTGAAGGAAGCTCGCCGACCCTGATCGACGATAAAATCATAGTGCCTTGGGACCACGAACGAGGCTCCAAGCTCTTTGCCCTCAACAAGAAGACCGGCGAAGTCATTTGGACCGCTGATCGCGCAGAGCCCACTTGCTGGGCCACTCCGCATATCGCTACCTTGCCCGATGGATCGAAGCAAGTCGTTATGAATGGCCAAAACGCAGCCCGCGGATACGACTTGAATACCGGCAAAGAACTCTGGCACTGCGGCGGTCAAACCGAAAGGCCTTGTGCGTCCGCCGTTTCCGCGAATGGAATGGCGATCGTGGCAAGCGGGTATCGCGGCTCTTTTGTGGGTGCGTTCGATCTCACCGGACGCGGCAACTTAGCTTCGACCGATAAACTGCTTTGGACTCTTAAAGAGAACACTCCCGATGTTGCCTCACCCGTTCTAAGCGGCAATCGAGTTTATTATTACAAAGCGCGCACGGGACTTTTGACTTGCGTCGATATCCGCAGTGGCAAAGAAGTCTTCGCAGCAGCACGCGTCCCGGGAATCAAATCGACTTACGCATCCCCCGTGGCAGCTGGTGGCCATCTCTACCTCACCGATCGAGAAGGGACAATCGTTGTCGTTCGCGATACCGATTCGCTTGCCGTGGTCGCGACCAACGATATGGGAGAGGGGGTCGATGCCACTCCAGCTGTTGCGGACAACGAGCTCTTCATTCGCGGGGAAAATCATCTCTTCTGTATCGCTGCCCCGTGAGCCATTTCATGCCGCTAATCCCGAGAAACCTGCCGCGTTCAAGTGAGACTCGCTTAGGCGTGTCCTTAGTTGAACTTTTAGTCGTACTCGGAATTCTCGCGGTGCTCATTGGGTTGATGTTGCCAGCCGTTCAATCCGCTAGGGAACGGGCGAGGGAGCTGATGTGCAAGAACAATATCGATCAGTTGAATAAGGGGCTTGTGCAGTACGTCGAGATCTACAAGCAGCTGCCCAAGCCTCCGAAGCCCGATGCGATCAACGGTTGGATGGTGGAGGTGCTCCCGTTCGTCGAGCAAAAAAATCTCTATGAGCGATTGCCATTAGGGGGAGCGATTGGTTCTCTGCCGGAGGTTGCATACCGCCCCCCGATGATCTTTCGGTGCCCCAGGCGAGAGTCTTTGGATCGCCAGACCGACGGGGAGATCTTCTGGGGGCATTACGTTTTGGTCACTTCCAATCGTCGAAATCACTTTTCGATCTACGATGCGCCGATCGATTTAAAAACACGCTGGGTTGTAAGCCCAGAGTTAACAGTCCAACAGATTCGCAGCCGGCAAGGACCTCACTCGGGCGGTTACTTTTCTTCGCAAGGATTCCAGCAAGGAGTGGACCGTAGGGAGTAACCTCACTCCGTAATCATCGCTTCGATGGAATTGGTAGCTCGAGTAGCCATTCCCAGGTATATTGGCCCTTATCGCCTCTCGCGATTTCTCTCCCCCCCACCCACTTTCCTTTCCCAATCAACATGCGTCTATCTTTGCTTTGCCTCGTGACTTGGGTCACTCTCATTTTCTCCAACGCGGGCTCGCATTCCGCTTGGGCCGAAACGCCGGAATCTTCGAAGAAGCTTGTCCTTATCGCTGGCAAGCCGTCGCACCCGCCACGCATGCATGAATTCAACGCCGGTGTGCAGTTGCTCAAAAAGTGCTTGGCCGAGGTACCGGGACTCAAAACCGAATTCACGTTAAATGGATGGCCGCAAGATGAGTCGATGTTGGATGACGCAGACGCGATTGTCTTCTACATGGATGGTGGTGGCGGTCACGAAATCGTCAAAGAGAACGGTCGACGATTGAAAAAGATCGAAGCGATGGCCGACAAAGGTCTAGGTCTTGGATTCATGCACTACGGTGTGGAAATCGTTCCTGACCAAGCCGGACGGGAGTTCAAAAAATTTATCGGTGGTCACTACGAGCATATGTTCTCGTGCAACCCGATGTGGGAACCGCAATTCACCAAGTTCCCAGAGCATCCAATCACTCGAGGCGTCAAGCCCTTCACCATTCGTGACGAGTGGTACATGAATATGCGTTTCCTCTCCAATATCGCTGGAAACGAACCTGCGGTGATTGAAGGAATGAAGTTCACCCCGATCTTGGTAGCTGCCCCCTCCGACGATGTCCGAAACGGACCCTATGTCTACCCCAAAGGTCCCTATGAACACATCGTCGCGAATTCAGGCCGCTCGGAGTCGATGATGTGGGCGGTCGAGCGCCCCGATGGCGGTCGCGGATTTGGATTCACCGGGGGTCACAATCACGACAATTGGGGCGATGAGAACTTCCGAAAAGTCGTCCTCAACGCCTTGCTTTGGATAGCCAAGGTCGAAGTGCCATCCGATGGGGTGAAATCTTCCGTTACGACCGCAGAACTCGACGCCAACTTGGATCCGAAAAATCGAAAATAGGTCGGTGCACGACCTTGTTCATTCCGCCTTACCCCACCTTCCCAAAGGAACCCGCCATGTCGTTTAAGCAATCCAATCCCTCGTCACGTCGTCGCTTCTTGACCCGCTCGATTCAAGCTGGAGCGGTCGGTGCCGCTTGGATGGGAGGTGTTCACTCGGCGGTTGGAAGCTCGGGTATCGACAGTGGCAAAGTTCGATTGGCGAGCGTCGGTGTGGGGGGAATGGGTGCGGCGGATTTAGGGTCGTTG
>JALOQZ010000419.1 GCA_025459245.1 Pirellula sp. | reverse complement strand
CCCACTGCAGAACCTTCCGTTGATTCGCTATGGCATTCTCTCGCAACGACCGTGTTGGCGGGTGGCGAGATTTCTCGTTCGCAAGCGCTCTCCATCTTGGAGTCGTCGGATGATCAGTGGCTCGATCTCGTGGGAGCGGCATACCGGATCCGCCATCAATATTTCGGGAAGACGGTTCAGCTTTACTTTCTCATGAATGCGAAAAGCGGCTTGTGCCCCGAGGATTGTCATTACTGCAGCCAATCCAAAATCTCCGACGCCCCTATTCCGAAATACAACATCCTCAGCCGCGACAAACTGATGGACGGTGCTCGCCTAGCTGCCGAGCGGAAGAGCAAGACTTACTGCATCGTGATCAGCGGGCGTGCACCGAACGAGCGAGAGATGAAGGCGGTGGAGACCATCGTTCCGGAAATCAAACGAACCTACGGGCTCAATATTTGTGCTTGTCTGGGCCTGCTCAACGAGGATCAAGCGAAACGGCTCAAAGCTGCCGGCGTCGATAAGGTCAATCACAACCTCAATACCAGTCGCGATCACTACGCCGAAATCTGCACCACCCACACGTTCGACGACCGCGTCGATACTCTCAAGCATGTACGCAATGCCGGCATGCAGCTTTGCAGCGGTGGAATTATCGGGATGGGGGAATCGAAAGAGGATATTGTCGAGATGGCATTCTCCTTGAAAGAGCTATCGGTTGAATCGATTCCTCTCAATTTCCTGCATGCGATCGATGGTACCCCGTTCGAGAAGCAGGAGTATTTAAACCCTCGCGACTGTATCCGAGCGTTGTGCATGATGCGGTTCGTCAATCCTCGAAGCGAGCTTCGCATCGCAGGAGGGCGAGAAAGGCATTTGCGATCGTTGCAACCGTTCGGCTTGTTCGTTGCCAACAGCATTTTTGTCGGCGATTACTTGACCACCCAAGGGCAGCCGCCCGAAGAGGATTACAACATGATTCGAGATCTTGGTTTTGAGATCACAGAAAGCGCCGCAGGCCCCGAAGATCCTTGCTGCTGATCGAACACACAGTTCGATTCGGATGAAATGGCATTCTCTCCCTAATCGTTATTCATCCCTCCAGGCGTTACCTATTCGCCATACGGAGAGCCCCTACCTATTCCATTTCTATTTTGAGAGGTTTTGGGAACATTTGTTTTAGATTTCTTAGCGGGGTGCTAAGGTTGCTGACCCAAAAGTCAGTTTGGAACCCATCCCGCTAGGAAAGGACATCCCGAAATTTATGCTCATGCGGCACCCGCTTCCTGATCTGCAATTCGCCTACCGCTTGCCGTACGGTGCAAACGTCCACGAACGTGGCGTTCAGTTCACGATCTTCAGTCGATCAGCTACCGCCATGCGGTTGCTCCTCTACAAAGATGTGAACGACCGTGAGCCAAGCGAAATCATCGAGTTCGACCGCAAGGCGGACCGATGGGGAGATGTCTGGAGCATCTTCGTACCAGGCCTTAAACCAGGACAACTTTATCACTTGCAAGCAAACGGGCCGTTCGATCCGGAATCGGGTCAATGGTTCGATGGCAACGCGCGGTTGATCGACCCGTATGCCAAAGCGCTCGCTGGCTGTTGTCAACAAACAACCGATGGAGTTATCCGTCCTCCCAAATGCGTCGTTGTCGACGACGCTTTTGATTGGGAGGGAGATCGGCATATCCGACGTCCGCTGAGCGACTCGGTGATCTACGAAATGCACGTTCGTGGATTCACGCAGCACAAGTCCTCGGGGGCCAAGCACCCTGGGACCTACCTCGGCGTCATCGAAAAGATTCCTTACCTGAAAAGCTTAGGGGTCACGGCGGTGGAACTGATGCCTGTGCACGAGTTCCCCATTTTGGATGTCTACGGAAACGTTCCTGAACGCCAAAACTATTGGGGCTATGACCCGATGAACTTCTTCTCGCCGCACCGAGGCTACTCGCATTCGAAAGAACCGGGTGCCCAGGTGACTGAGTTTAAGGAGATGGTCAAGGCGTTGCACCAAGCCGGAATTGAAGTCATCCTCGATGTGGTTTTCAACCATACGTGCGAAGGTAATGAACGCGGACCCGTCCTCTCCTTCAAAGGATTGGAAAACCAAGTCTATTACATCCTCAATTCAGGTGGCGCTCACTACAGCAACTACAGCGGATGCGGTAACACCTTCAACGGCAATCATCCCGTTTGCCGCGAATTGATTTTCCACTGCTTGCGACACTGGGTTCACAACTACCATATCGATGGCTTCCGCTTCGATCTGGCGAGCATCCTTTCTCGCGATCGCTACGGCAATTTGATGCCGAATCCTCCTTTGGTGGATTTGATCGCGGAAGACCCGATGCTGGCTGATACCAAGATCATCGCAGAAGCTTGGGATGCCGCAGGTGCCTATCAAGTTGGATCGTTCGGCGATTTGCGCTGGGCGGAGTGGAAGACAGCGGAATGGTCGGCGCCATGGCAACTCGCCTCAGCGGATCCTCCGACTTGTATGAACACGCTGGTCGTGCTCCCTACTGCAGTATCAACTTCGTTACCTCTCATGACGGGTTCACCATGAACGATTTGGTGACCTACAAAGAGAAGCACAACGAAGCGAACGGCGAAGGGAACCGAGACGGGGATAACAACAACTGCAGCGACAACTACGGCGTCGAAGGCCCCACGAAAAAGAAGGCCGTCGAGAGTATTCGCGTTCGACAGATCAAAAACATGATGTCGACGCTATTGCTCAGCCAAGGTGTGCCGATGATCGTGATGGGAGACGAAGTCCGTCGGACGCAGCGAGGCAACAACAATGCCTACTGCCAAGACAACGACATCTCTTGGTTCCATTGGGATCAAGTTGACTCGCAAAGCGAAATGTTCCGCTTTACCCAAGCCTTGATCGAGTTCCGCAAGATGCAGCCCTCGCTTCGAAGGCAACAGTTCTTGACCGGACGCCCTCAGGATCAGCGTGGCATTCCCGATGTTAGTTGGTTT
>JALOQZ010000149.1 GCA_025459245.1 Pirellula sp. | reverse complement strand
ACTGGCCTCGCTCTTTTCTCTCAAGCTCCTCGGTGGCTCGACGTTCTTTCTCGGCCTTTTCTTGGATCTTTCGTTCTTCTTCTTCCACTTCCAACGCTTCAGCTCGCTCTTCAGCTTGCTCGACAATCGCGTTGACTTGCTCCTCGGTCCAGTTCCCCATCTCCATCAACGCGTCGGGTTCGATCACCGACAAATCGTCGTAGGAAAGGTACCCTTGCTCGACAAGCTGCTGGGCTACCTCTTCGGTCATCCCATCCAACTGCATGAACATCTCCATGGCTCGCTCGATCTGACGCTCCAATTCGGAAGCGGTCATGATCTCGATGTCCCAGCTGCAAAGCTTGCTGGCCAAACGAACGTTTTGTCCGAATCGGCCGATCGCCTGCGAAAGATGCTCTTCGTTGACCAATGCAATCGCGCGACCGATCATGTCGCACAAAAGGACTTGCTCCACCTCGGCAGGTTGCAACGCGTTGGGGATCAGAACCATCGGATCATCGCTCCATCGGACGATATCGATCCGCTCCCCGGCCAACTCGCTGGTCACGTTCTTGATGCGATTGCCGCGCATGCCCACGCAAGCTCCCACGCAATCGATGCGTTGGTCGGAACTGCTTACCGCCACCTTGCTGCGATATCCGGGCTCGCGGCTGATCGCGTTGATCTTGATGACTTCGTCGGCAATTTCAGGGATTTCTTGTTCAAACAATCGCTGCACAAAACTGGGGTGCGAACGCGAAAGGATGATTTTGACCCGGTTGCCCGCTGCCTTTACCTCGTAAATCACAGCTCGGATCCGGGAGCCGTTGTGGTAGGATTCACCTGGAATCTGCTCACTGCGAGGCAAAATGGCCTCGACGTTTCCAAGCTGCACAATGGTGAGGCCTCGCTCGGTTCGCTGCACAATCCCGGTAACGAGTTGTCCGACCTGGCCGTAAAACTCGTCTAGTCGCGCGTCCCGCTCCGCCTCTTTGAGCTTTTGGATGATGACTTGCTTTGCAGTCTGGGCACCGATCCGACCGATTTCGTCCTGGCTCAAGAGTCGGCCATCGACCGAAGCGCTGATTTGCCCACCCTCAGGAGCAATCTTCACCGATACCTCTGCGTCCTCGCCAAATTGACGCTTGGCCGCCGTAATCAATGCCGATTCGATCGCCTGGATGACCAGATCTGGACTAATCTGCTTTTCGCGATGCAACGAATCAACAATTCGGAGCAGTTCTTGAGGATTCATTAGGTGTCAGTAGGTTTGTAGTCGTTCTTCGGGGGTGGCGGTGAACTCAGAACCCCCGTTTTCACTACCGACCCTATTTTTCACTGGAATCGGGAAAGACTATTCCTTTTCGGCCGCGATGTCAACTCCCAAGCCCCCGCAGTGAGGTCCCGCCAAGACCGTTCTTGCCTGCTAAAACAAGCCCTATTTCGGCTTGTTGACCGTAATCTCGGCACTGAATAGAGCGCTTGGATCGGATCGCTCGATCAAGGTCTTCGAGAGCGTACTGATGTTTCGTTTCGGCACCCCTTGGTAAACCTCGCGGCCGTTCCAAACGACCGAAACAGGCTTGTTCAAGTCTATAAAATCATCGCGCAGACGGAGTTCAAGCTGCTCGACATCGTTGGATTCCAATTGTATGGTCTGGTCCTTGGACTGGGCGATCACAAGGGCTCGGTCGGACGGCGTTACTCCCGCAGGGATCGCCAGCCAATAAAAGCGATTCGAAATCACGTCGTCTTGTTTCCATACAATTCGCGATGGTGCCGTGTTGCGAGTGTATTGCGCCATCCAAGGAAGCGCTTCGGCGTCTTGACGGTCCATCCAGTGCCCTTTCCCCTCATGGATCTTCACCCAATGGATGTACCCGCTCGGGTCTTCTTTTTGAAGTTGCTCGAGCAGCCCCTTCCAGTCCTTGGCGATCCGATTCCGATCGTAAGCCTTGTCCAACTCCCCCATGTGCAAGGTGAAGGGGAGATTGCGGAGTCCGAGGGGGCTGGTCTCGTTGGGGTGCCCGGCCATCATCGCCGCAGCTGCGAATCGATCTGCCATGCGAGGTGCCAGCTGGTACACGCCGTCCCCGCCGGCCGAGTAACCCATGATGTAAACGCGATCTGGATTCACGCCTTCTGCCAATATGAAATTCTCGATCAGTCGCGAGAAAAGTAAATCGACTTGAGACTGGTGCCACAAGTCCCAGGTGTCCCCCGGCGCTCGCGGTGCGACGTAGAAGCCCTCTTCGAGTCGATAGAGACGCTTTTGGTTCTGCCACTGCTGGTCGTTGACCCGCTTCGGCGCTCCGCCCCCTCCATGCATTGAGATGGTCAGGCTGCGGCCTTTTGCGGGCGCCTCGCCAAATGTCTCCACGTGAAAGGGCATGGACCATTCCCCGACCTTGATCTCGCGACGCTCCAGCTCCAGCTTTCTTTCTGCTCGCTGGGACTCTCGCCAATCGTCAAAAAGGAGCTTCTCGCACGCAGCAGCCTGGTCTCGCGTCAAAGGCTCGTTCGCAAACGGTTGCTCGGCAATCTTCCCTCGAGATTCTCGTGGCTGCTTGAGATACTCGCGCAATGCTTGGTCGGGTTCTGTGCTGAAGCCTTTGCTCGCGCCGAAGAGTGAAATCGCAACGGCAAAAAAAGTCATTGCAGAATGATGCGCCGAACCAAAGCGTGGGCAATCGAGCCGAAAACGTGGCATCGCGGGAGCCTTCAAAGAAGAAATCGGAAACAGAAGCGACCGGTAGGAGAGAAGAGGAGTGACTCAGCTTACTCGCGGTGACGCGAAATGCCAATCGCCACCTGTTTTTGGATTGTATATAATTCGCGTGTATTGTATACAATTGGAGTGGTGTGCAGAAAGGTTGTGGATCGCATGGCAATTCTTCCTCTGGCAACAAGGCTGATCGACTTCGATGGCGATGCACGGTGACAAGCGAGAGCACGTCGTGGCTTGGGTTTTGGACCGAATCGCCACGGGTGAGTTAGGTGGAGGTGATCGATTGGTCACGCAGGAAATTGCCAATGCGACTCGGGTAAGCCTCACCCCGGTACGCGAGGCTCTCGCGGAGTTAGCCGGAATCGGACTTGTCGATCTACTCCCGAACCGTGGGGCTGTTATTCATCGATTTTCGAATCGCGAGATTTCAGGGATTTGTCGGGTTCGCAAGTCTCTGGAATGCGAAGCGATCCGATGGGCAGTTATGCGCATCCCGCCGGAGTCGCTTCGGCACCTGGACGATCTCCTGAGCAAGCTGGAGGCCAGGGTGAAGGCCGGCGCCAAGCCGATCAAACAAGCGAGGGTGGCGGATACAAAACTACATGAATTGATTCGCAACCATTGCGGAAATCCCTTCCTCGAACGGGAGCTGCAGCGGTTGTCGCGACTCTTTCGGTCGCTGCGAGACGCATCTTGGGTGCAAGCTTCCGAGGAGCCCGATTGCGATCGCCTTCGCGAAGAAGTGGCGGAGCGCTCGAGCGGCCATGGCCAAACACATACGAGCTTCGGTGCAGTACTGGTTGCGAACCGCGCGCAATGAGCCTTCGCGATCGTTCTCCACCGATGCTTGAACAAACGGATGAACCTATTCTAAGTCGATCAACCGCTTTGGTGCTAGCCGCGCCGGCGATTGGTTTAAATCCATTAGCCGCTATGGCGCTAGCCGCGGTTGCGATTGGCTGCAGGATGGGTTCCAAGTCGAATTCCTCTCTTTAACGCACTTGAAAGGGCTATACCTTGAACACGAAGAGCTTCTCCATTGTTCCTACCGAATCGGAACTTCAAGCCTTGGATCGCGATCTGCGATTCTATCCCACGACCAATCCCCACCCTAAGGTCCTGACTAAAGAGCAGATTGAGCATTTCAATCGAGCAGGTTACGTCACTCCTCTGTCGGTTTACTCGCCAAGTGAAATTGCAGAGATACGAGGTTACTTCGACGGTCTGCTTGAGCGCGTCATTCAAGCGGGTGGCGATAGCTACTCCATCAGTTCCGCTCACATGAAGTATGGGCCTGTCTACGACATCCTCACCAATGCGAAGATCGTCGATTATGTCAGCGATTTGCTGGGGGACAATGTTATTGGCTGGGGCTCGCACTTCTTTTGTAAATTGCCAGGCGATGGAAAGTCGGTGGCTTGGCACCAGGACGCAAGCTATTGGCCGTTATCCCCTTCGAAAGCGGTCACGGTTTGGCTTGCTATCGATGATGCGGATGAAGAGAACGCGTGCATGAAGTTCATCGCTGGCAGTCATCATCATGGCCACATGACCTATCGTCCAAGCAGTTCCGATGATCATAACGTGCTCAATCAAACGATCGATAATCCGGAGCAGTTTGGTGAAATCGTTTGGAATCCGCTTCCTGCGGGATCCGCCTCTATCCATGCAGACCTCCTGCTGCACGGTTCGGAAGTCAATCGATCGAACCGACGTCGCTGCGCACTGACGTTGAGGTACTGCGCCGCCGAAGTGCACGCCGCTTTGGGTTGGAATGAAAAAGGTGTCTACGTGAAAGGTGTCGACCCTCGCGGTCATTGGACAAACCTTCCTCGGCCAACTGCCTCTTAGAGGTGGCTTGCTGGACTTTGCTGTTTGGGTTGATTGATTTGACTAGATTGACTGAAGCGGTTGGGGTGTCTTTCCGATAGCTCTTTCGTACAACCGACTTTTCGAAAGAGCTAGCAATGATTTACACAACGACTTGGAGGAGCGTCGCGCTGCTGCGCCAAGTCGTTGTTTTGCTCGCATTCTTCTGTTGTTCTTCGACTTATTCATGGTCTCAAGCGGTCCCATCTTCGGAATCGACATACGCCATCGCGCCATCACCGGAGGTCGAGTTTGATTCGGAATCGGTTCGCGGGCTTTTGGAACAACTCACCGATCGGGTGAAAGAACTCGAGGAGCAGCAGACGGCAAACAAATCCACTGCGGCCAAGGAAGAGAAGCCTGCGGATTCCAAAGCACCCCCAAAGGACAAATGGAAGGTGAACTTGGGGGGGCACATGCAGTTGGATTCGATCTTCTGGGCGGATGCCGATCCCGCGATACCAGAAACCCACAACTACACCAATTTTCGTCGACTGCGTCTTGTTGCGGACGGAGTTGGTTACGACCAATACGATTTTCGGCTTCAAATGACGCTGGAGCCGACTTCGGATACCGTCAGTGCTCTCACAGCAACTGGGCTCATTAAGGACGCTTACTTCACCATGAACGAAATTCCCCTTTTAGGGCGATTTCGTATCGGACACTTCTTCGTGCCGTTCAGCTTAGAACAAGTTACCAACGATACTAACAATATCTTTTTGGAGCGTTCGATACCGACGCAGACCGTGTTCGCAGCGGACCGGGAGCTCGGCATGGCCCTCTATCAATCGGCACTAGACGACCGATTGGCTTTCGCAACAGGTCTCTTCGTGGATAGTATCAGCGAAGCAACGAAGAAGAAGTTAGACGATAACCAAGGCTATCGACTCTCCGGCCGATTGACTTATCTGCCGTATTACGACGACGCGAGCGACGGGCGTTTTCTCGTTCACACCGGGCTTGGGGTTCTGCATACAGACGATAGCGATGATGTCGTGCGCTTTCGATCGCGGCCTCAGATCAACGAAGGTCCGAGAATCATCGATTCAGGTGCTCTCGATGCGGATCGGTACACGACCGGCAATTTGGAAGGTGCGATCGTGATGGGGCGTGTGACCTTTCAGTCGGAAGCGTTCCTTTCCAGCATCGCGATGAACGACGGGACCGAGGGGACAGCTAACGGTGCCTATGTACATGTGAGCTGGTTTTTAACCGGCGAAAATCGCAGGTTTGAGAAGTTTGGCCAGCATGGCCCTCAATTCGGTAGGAATAAACCGCGCGAGAATTTCAGCGCCAAGCCCGGGGCCTGGAAACCTGGTGCTTGGGAGTTGAAGGCGCGATGGTCGCACTTGGATCTCAATAACTTGCAGAGAGGCCAGTACAACGACTTAAGCGTCGGTGTGAACTGGTATTGGAGCGACCGAGTCCGAATGATGATGGATTGGATTCACCCCATCACGAGCGACGATGCAATCTTCGGTGCAACCGAATCGGACATTGTCGGTCTGCGATGGGATGTGAACTGGTAAGGAAGAATGGCTAGCTCGATGGCAACCGCTCGAGATTGAAGGAATGTGCAGTCCTCAAGGATGGTTTCGAGCACGAGCACTAGCAAGTAAGGTTGACATTAGTGTTCCTGGCGGCGAGCTAGCTCATCACGCAGCTTGGCTGCCAGTTCGTATTGTTCGTCACGAACTGCTGCAGCCAATCGCTCCTGCAAGGAATCTCCGACGGCGTACTCGTCCCGGATCGACTCTCGCAACTTGATCAATTGCAGAACCATTTCGTCGTTCTCAAAATCTTCGACCGCTTCATGCTCTTCAAAGACCGCGCGGATCGCTTCTAAGCCTTGATTGATCTCCGCTACGGCGGCATCGGCTGTCGAGTCATCGAGAGCAGCGAGCGCGGCAGCTTGCGTGCGGTGAAAGAGAACGAAGGGTCGATATTGTTCGTGGCTCATGGTCCATTCGTCTTCAGGCGAATGATCCCGGCAAACATCCATCAATGCCAGCGTATGGTCGGCGTCCTCGACGGCGCGATGGTAATGTTCGAGCCGAAGCCACGATATCCGCCTGTGATAAAATTGAACGAACTCTCGATCGGCCTCGAAACACTGCTCCTCGTTCATCACGAAATCGGGATCATTGGTTTCGACAGCTAGCATGGCGTCCAGGAAGGTCGGGAAGCCGCTGGGTTGCAGTCCGTCCGGGCGGCCGTTGGTTTCCATTTGCAGGACTCCCAAATCGACTCGCATCTGGATGACGTCGCGGCCGTCGTCCCCTTTGACCAACCGCACGCAGAGGGTGTGCGGATCAAATTCCCAGTTCTGTAGGATGGCATCGAGCCCCTTGTACGAACTCATCTCAAGCTGTCTCGCTTCTTTTCTCTGGAGGCTACTTCCGGATGGGGTATTCGCTCCAAGCTTGGTCGGATCTGGTTTCATCTTCAGTGGGCCTCGGAAAAGGTCGACGAACCACTTCGAACAAGTATACCATCGAACTCATTTCCGCGAAGCAAGTCGTCTAGGAAGTGTTTGCAAATAACCCTTCCGAGTGTAGACCTTGAATCGGATTTTCTTCACAATCTTCCTATCCAATCGGGCTGACTACCCAATTGCGATCGATTAACCATTCTGGGGAAGTTCATGGCCGGTGTAGGTCACGTCGGATCGCACCTTATTGCGGTCGGGCAATCTGCTGTGGGTGGTAGGAATTGGAGGGAGAAAAGGATGGAATCGTCGGACAGCTTGAACAGCTCCACGCCCGTATCCGCCACCAATAAAGGGCCAATTCCCGCTGGCATCGCGATCGCTTCGGTCGTCGCCAATGTGCATCCTTGTTCCTATTTACCGGATCAACTGGCCAACTTGCCGCTAGCATTGCCTAGACAACGAGTAACTCCCGAGCAGTTGGACTTGCTGCTGGAATCCGGAATGCGCCGTGCCGGTGTCTTTCTCTACCACGCGGCTTGCTCCCAGTGCTCCGCGTGCGAGCCGTCGCGAGTCGACGTTCATCAATTTGAGTGGACCGACTCATGGCGCCGGATTCGCAATCGTGGTGACAAAGTTCTCGAGGTTGCCTTAACACCCGCATCAAGCACTCCGGAGAAGCTGGCGCTGTTCAATCTGCATCGCGCGGAGCGAGGTTTAGCGTCGGACGACACTTTGTATGGGCTAGATGATTATGAGAGCTTTTTAGTGGAAACTTGCTGCGAACATACCTTGGAGATGCAGTTTCGATTGGCTGGGGAACTGGTGGCTGTCTCTGTTATCGATTGTGCCAAGAATTCTGTTTCTGCCGTTTATACGTATTTTAACCCCGCCCATTCGAAACTTTCTTTGGGTACTTACGCGATCTTGAAACAGATTGATTTTTGCAAGCAGACGCAGAGACAGTTTGTTTACCTCGGGATGTATGTCGCTGCCAACCGACACTTGAATTACAAAGGGCGTTTTCGACCACAGCAGCGTTGGATCCAGCGCAATTGGGTCGATATCCGTTCAGAATAACAGTCCGCGAGCTATACTAGCGGTCTAGGTTGCGTGGTTCATCTGAGTTACTCATCTCCATCGATAAAACCATATGGGATTCTTCGACAAGCTGTTTAAAAAGAACGAGGCAGCATCGAGCAAACGAGTGGACGTAGAAGAACGCTTCGAGCGAATTCGATCTGCAGTCTCCGGTACGATGAGTAACTTTTTTGTCGCGAAAGATCGTCACAATCAAAATCGTATCGTCGGTGTAAAGCTCTGCGACATCGACAAAGTGGAGTTTTTTGAGAACCGCTTCAAGGGATTGAACAAGCCATCCGAAGGGGAAATCGGATCGCAAATGGTCCACCCGAATATAGCAAAAACGCTGGAGTACGGTCTGACTACCAAGGGGCAGCCTTACATCGTCATGGAGTATGTCGATGGCCCTGGACTCCAAGTCCTGGTGTTGGAAAAGATGGAGGACATGCTTCGGGGCAAGCGATTGAAGCTCATGCTGCAGATGGCGGAAGCTCTCGATTATGTCCATAAGAAAGAGTTTATCCATCGCGACATTTGCCCTCGAAACTATATCTGCTCCCAAGACATCGAGACGATTAAGCTTATCGACTTCGGGTTGACGCTACCGGCGACCAAGCCCTTTATGCTCCCTGGAAACCGCACGGGGACGCCTCTCTATATGGCGCCCGAAATCGTCCGCAGACGGGCGACCGACAAGCGTGTGGATATCTTCTCCTTCGGTGTGACCTGCTACCAACTCATCACCTTCGAGTTGCCTTGGAATACCACAGAGACCTCGGGAAAGGCTGCATTGCAGCACGACACTGCCCCCCCTATCGAAATCACCGATTGGGTGCCGGACCTCGACAAAACCCTTGCGGGGGCGGTCATGAATGCGATCAAAGCGAACGCGGACCAAAGAACTCCCGATATGGACACCATGCTACGTCAATTGCGTCAAGTAAAAAAGTCGCCGTGAACCTTTCGTTCGAAGAAGCAAATAGACGCACCGAAGCGGAGTCGGTCAACGCAGAAGCCTATAACCGCATGGCCCGCGATGGGCACATTTTGGCTACCCCTGTTCGCGATGATGAGCTCGCTAATCCCTTGGCCGTGGTCGACGGGAGAGGTTGGTTAGGGGGATCGATTCAAGGTTGGAACGTTCTCTGTCTGGCGGCAGGTGGCGGGCGACACAGTGCGCTTTACGCGGCAGCAGGGGCGCGAGTGACGGTCTTGGATATAAGCGAAGGGATGCTCGAGCTCGATCGATTGGTGTGCCATCGCCATCGATTCGATGTGCGACTCATCCAAGGCTCGATGGTCGCTATGCCAATGTTGCGAGACAACGAATTTGACCTCGTTGTCCACCCCGTGAGTACTTGCTATATCCCCGATGTGAGACCCGTGTTTGCTGAAGTAGCAAGAGTTTTACGGGGGGGAGGGCTATACATCTCACAACATAAAAGCCCATTCAATTTGCAAACATCCCTGTGCACCGAACGAGGGCGGTATTGGATCGAATCGGAGGTCGGGGCGATTGCAAAAAAGGTAGAGCCAGGACAATCAAGTTCGCTTCGCGAATCGTATGCGAAGGAATTCGCTCACTCCCTTGAATCGATCCTTGGAGGGATATGTCGCAGCGGGATGCATATCGAGGATCTCTCCGAACCAGAACACGCCAACGCTTCAGCAGAACCCGATTCCCCTGGGCATCGAGCCCGTTTCGTGCCCCCCTATATTCGCATCAAAGCGCGTCGAGCCAAACCAAGCGGTTTGGTTTTTTGAAGCAGCGCGCTAACACCGTCGCGGTGCCTTGAAAGGCCATATCACGCTAGGGTGTGTGGGCTATGAAGTTTCTGTGAAGCTAATGTTAGCTTCCTTACCTTTATGGCGATGAGGTGCGGTTTCATTTTTTCTTGTCAGTTGCTTGCATGCTATTGGTCGGTTCGCGTATGTTAAGAAACAGTTCAGATTGATTGTGCAGATCACGCCCCACGCTGATTATGCCCATTCGCGTTGTTGGAATTCTCTCCCAAGGAGCACATGAAATCATGAGAGTGCGCAGGTCTGCGTTTACACTTGTCGAGTTGTTGGTCGTTATCGCCATCATTGGCATTCTGGTTGGATTGTTGTTGCCAGCTGTTCAAGCAGCCCGCGAGGCGGCACGACGAATGAGTTGTAGCAACAATCTCAAGCAACTCGGATTGGCGATGCACAACTACCACGATGCATTTCGAACCTTCCCTCAAGGGTTCGGAGAAAACCAAGAGTTTTGGAGCTCGCAGATTCTCCCGCAGCTCGAACAAGGAAACTTGTTCAATACCTTGGTCTGGGCTAATTCGGCTTATGCGAATCCTGCTTGGGGAACCGACTGGACCAACTTCAACTCCCCCAACCGAACGGCTTGCGAAACGTTGGTCCCCGCTTTCCGTTGCCCCAGTATGGCGCAAGATACCTACCTAAATTACAACTCGATCGCGCGAAGAGTGCCTGTGAGCTATCGAGGTGTCGCAGGAGCGAAGGTGGCATCCGATGATGCTAGTACCCGACCTGCTGGCTTTAACACAGCTGAGTTTACAGCACTGGAACAAATCAATTTGGATGGCGTTCTCTATGGTGCCAGCCGCGTCCGTTTCGGCGACATCGCTGATGGCACTTCGAATACCCTGCTCATCGGAGAGTCTTATACCGACTGTGACTTTGTCAAGGACAATCAAGGGATGGATTACTTTGCTTTCTTCAGCCCGCAAATGGGACTGTGGAAGGCTGGCCGACTGACGGGGACCGAGCATAGCGAGGGGCTGGGTTCGGCTGTGGTTCAAATCAATGCACGCAAGAACCCAACTATCCATGGTGTGCTGATGGAAATGAGCTTCGGCAGCTATCACACGGGTGGTGCATCGTTTGTGTTTTGCGACGGTTCCGTTCGATTCCTCCCGCAGTCGCTGGATTTGGTGACCTATCAAGCGATGGCGACTCGCAATCGCGGCGAAGTCTTTAACAGCAACGAATAAAAGGACTTCTGCACTATGCGATAGTATCTCTGCGATAGGAAAATACAAATGAACTTGAAAAACCCATGGTACAAATGGCTCTCGATAGGGAGCTTGTTGATGTTCTTCGGCTGCGGTGGCCCGGTCGCTGATTACAGCATGGTGGATCTGGTGAACACCGGGGGCACGGTGACTTTAGATGGTTCCCCCCTCGTGGGGGCTGTTGTCACTTTTGAAGACCCAACCGACGATACCTTCTCGTATGGACTTACAGACGCCAACGGCAAATACACCCTACAATTTGACTCCGAAATGAAGGGAGTCAAAACGGGGAAGAAGGTTGTGCGCATCAGTACCACCAAGAAAATCCTCGGCTTAAACTCCGCTCCGTCCGCCGAAGGTGGTGACCCTGACGCAAAACGCACGGACAAAGAGTTGGTTCCCGAAAAGTACAACAAGAAATCGACGCTGGAGATCGAGGTGACGAAGGGAGCCGTCCAATTCGACTTCGATTTACAGAGTAAGTAACGCTGTTACTCGGCTCGCTTTCTCGGACTAACGATCGCTCTTCGACAGCTTGATCGCGATTCTCGCTGTCGTCGACAACCGGATCAATATCAGCCCCGCTTTGAGAACTCCCAACCCGGCCAGGTTGAGTACGGACGATTCGATGATCTTGGGATTGGATAAATCGGAAAGAAATCCCAATCCAATCCAAAGCATGTAAAGCGAGAGTCCGACCAGTCCCCAGCCGGCAATTTCACGAAGCCAAAAGAACATATCGATTCACCTAAGATGATTCATGGGTTGGGGGGGCGATTGGTAAAGGTGCTTGTCGCGATCGATAACGTCGTGACAACAAAAAGACTCGTTTCATATCAGGAGCAAACCATCGGACGGCTTGCGCACGAATCGAAATGCTCGCTTCGTCCGGTCGCAACTGCCGCCATTGCCATTCGCGCAAAACAATCGCCACAGCAATGCAGGCCAAGATCAATTCTGGATTTGGCCACAAAGATCCTTCTAAACCTTGCACCCAACGGCTCCAGCCCCTTCTCCCTTCCAGCATCGGGTTCTTGCCCAGGAGCATGGCCGAGAGAGTCGCAAGCCCGATGGCTATCAGAATGGTGATACTCGCTCGCAAGACAAATCGCCTGAGAAAGGAGGACAAGGTGCGATTGCTCGTCCGAGATGCGAGGAGGGGGCGATCTTTCGACAAAGCTACGGGTTGGGATGGAGAAGAAACAGAGAGTAGATACTCTGCGATGCTTTGGTGCAGCATTTGGTAATTCGTTCGCCATGCAAACAGGCATCCTGCCAATGCGGCGAGCTGAATGGACTCGAACCAAGCTTGACTGCGTCCCGGTGTTCCTTGTGTGCACCAAGAAATGGCAAGCAAAAAGAGCAAGAACCAAGTGGAGTGAACGCGGAGGGATGCCCACGCCAAGAATCCGGCAATGAGAAATGCGATCGGACCCAAGATAGGCGCGATAAGAAGAATCCAGCCGTACATGGCTAATGAGAACAAGAATAACTGACCGATCGCGATAGCGGAATGGATCGCCAGCTGCGTGGATATCGAGCGTCCTGTCTGTTTCTGTTGCTCTGCTATGGCTGGCATCTTTGTCATGAATTCGCTCCCGTGGGTGTGAATCGCCCGGATCTGGCTAATTCGACTTCGGAAAGAATCCAAGGGATGGTCTCGTCGGTCGCGCTGATGGAGAAGGGAATTCCGAGTTCTCGCATTGATCGTCGCACCTCTTCTGCATGCTCGGACGCTTGCAAGCGATCCGCATAAAGCCTGATCTCTTCGGCTCTCGCGGGTAGCGATTGATCGGCTTGCACTTCCGGTCGTTCGAAGTGAGGCGATGTAGAAATCACGACGACCCTATGGTGGCGAGCTTTCGCCATTTTTAGTGCATCGACCAACGGCTGAATGGGACGACTCGTGCCGAGCATGTCGACGAACAGAACGTAGACTTCATTGTCTTTGGCTCGTAGAACGGACCTTTGCAACGCGGTAGAAACCTGTCGCCAATCCGAATTGGCAAACGAACTTTTTAGCTCGCTCTCCGCGATCATCGGCAATTGCCATTCGTGCCCATGTTCCATTAAGAATCGTTGGAGCTGATAGGCGAGAGCTTGCGTGTCGACCAACAACCCAGCGTGTTCTACGATCGACAATCGATAGCGATGCGCTAACAAATTGGCGAGTTGAACATGCTGCCGACG